>VEQS01000001.1 GCA_018883105.1 Phycisphaerales bacterium | reverse complement strand
CGGCAAGGTGCTCCGCCCAGCGCGGATCACCCATGCCGCAATGCACGAGCGCCGTGGGTGCGGACTCGCGGACGTGCCGATCCACGGCGTGCTCGTCTTCCGGCGGGACCACGCGGCGATCCCACGCCAGGACCGTGCCGCCCCGCGTGCGGAGCTCGCTGGCGAGCGCCGGCGCGACGGTGCCGTTCATTCCCGTGATCAGGACTCGGGCGTGGCCCACGGGCAGGAGGCTATTCGCGGGTCGAGCCGGGCAGGGCGCGCGTCTCGGTTGCCGGCGTCCGGGCGTCGCGCCATGCACGACCCCGGAACGGAGCAGGAGTGTGCGCACGCCCGTCAGCGGCCGGTCGGTGACGGCGACTCCTCTCGCCCAAGGAGCAGCAGCCCCGCGATGCCGTGGCTGAGCTCCAGCGCGAGATAGAACAGCAGGATCCGGTTTGGCATGCCGTCCACGGCCAGGCTCAGGAGCCTTCCCGCGGCAAGCCCCGCCATGAACACGACGAGGCTCTGGAGCGCCGCCTGCCTCAGGCTGGCCGTGCACGCGCCCACGATCCAGAACGCCGAGAGCGCCAGGTACAGGCCCATGACCGCGCGGAAGATGTGCTTGCCGTCGACGTTCTGGATCGGCACATCGAACAGCGACTCGAGGCTCCGCTGCGGCTCGACGCCGTAGGCGAGTGCGATCGGGACGAGCCCGATCGCGGTCCAGACGAGGAATCCCTGGCGCAGGTTCATCGTGGTCCGTCCTCCTCTTGAAGTCGTGTGTCGGAATCCGCGTTCCGCACGGCGAGCGCCCGCCAGAACTCGAGCCGGCATCCGTCGGCATGCCGCACCGCGGCATCGATGTCGAGCCGGGCGGCCGGATTGCCGTATCGCTCGGCGAGTGATCGCGGGCGATCCCCGGCCGGCGCGGCGGCGGCGGACGTCTCGGCGGCCGCAGGCTTCGCTGCCGGTGCGGGCTTCGCCTCCGGGACCGCCTTGGCCAGCGGCTTGATGTCGCTCGCCGGGTACTTGGTGCCGCCGATCACCACGCCCCACACGGCGATGTCGCGGATCGCCGTCGGCTCGACCTCGAGCGGGTTCGCCGCGAGCACGGTGAAGTCGGCGAACTTCCCCGCGCGGATGCTGCCGACCTTGTCCTCGACGCCGAGCGTCGCCGCGGCGTCGACGGTGACCATCCTCATCGCCTGGTACGGCGTGACGCACTCGTCGGGCGCGAGCACCTTGCCGGACCGGACGCCGAGGCGGTTCACGGCGATCCACATCGCCTCGAGCGGGTGCGGCGGCGCGACGGGCGTGTCCGTGTGCAGCGCGGTCAGCACGCCCGAGGAGACGAGCGTCCGCAGGCGCGCGGCCGTCTCGGCGCGGTCGGTCCCCAAGAAGGGCACGTTGATCTCGGCGCGCTGGTAGACGTAGTACGGATTCACGCTCGCGAACCCGCCGAGGCGCGCGAGCCGCGCCGCGTCCTCCGGGGTCGAGATCCCGTAGTGCTGGATCGTGAAGCGGTGGTCGAAGCGCGGCTTCGATTCCTGCAGGGCGGCAAGCGCGTCGATCACCGCCCGCACGCCGGCGTTGCCGTTGGTGTGGGTGTGCAGCTGCAGGCCCGCGTCCCACCACGGCCGGTAGCGGGCGGCCATCTCGTCGGGCTTGGTCATCCACATCCCGGCGCGGCCGTCCGTGTAGCCCGGGTCGGTGACCTGCATGCCGAAGGAGAGGAACGAGTCGTCGGCGAAGAACTTGACGCCGGCGAACATGAGCTTGTCGTCGGCCTGCGCGGCGAGGCCCTTGACGAAGCCCACCGCTTCCGCTCCCTTGTCGCGGAGCGCGATGTCGGCCGCGACCACCGTCACGCAGCGGAGCGGGGCGTGCGGGCCGTGGAAGAACGCGCGCGAGTTCGCGAGCTCGCGGTCGATCCCGAACAGCATGCCGAGCGCCATGTCGCTCGTGGTGGTGATGCCGTTCCTCCAGCCGAGGTCGACCAGGTACTTCATGATCGCGGGGATCTGCGCCGGGGTGAGCATTCGCTCCATCTCCGGCCCCAGCAGCCAGCTGGCCGCCGTGGCGCCGAGGAACTGCCCGTTCGGCTCGCCGTCCGGGCCCGCCATCACGCCGTTGATCTCCAGGTCCTTCCGCGTGATGCCGCGCTCCTTCATCGCGGCGGTCGACCCGTACACGAAGTGCTCGGAGGCGTCCCACACCCACACCGGACGGTCGCCCGCCACGCGGTCGAGGAACTCGCGGTCGAGGTGGCGTCCCATGGCGGCGACGTCGTAGCCCCAGAAGACCGTCGCCTGCCCGTCCGCCGGGTGGCTCGCAAGGTGGGAGCGGATGGCTTGCTCCACCGCGGCAATGTCCTTGACCCCCGGAATGGCGGGGCCGTACGGGTTCTGCTGCGGGTAGTACGAGAGGCTCGGCATCGCCAGCGCGACCGCGCCGATGAGCGGATGGCCGTGCGCCTCGACGAATCCCGGCACGAGCACGTGCCCGCGGAAGCTGTCGTCGACGGTGACCGTCGTGCCGTCGCGCCGGGCGGCATCGAGCCAGGGCGCGAGGTCCTCCATGGATCGGCCGACCGACAGCACCTTGCCGTCGCGCACGGCGACCGCGGTGCCCGAGGGCCAGCCCGGATCCATGGTGACGACCTGCTTCGCGGTGAAGACGGTGATCGGCGTGCCTGCGTCAGGCGCCATCGCGCCGGCGACGGACGTCGCCGCGGTGACGGAGAGCCAGCAGGCGATCGACAGTGCCGGAAGGCAAGGCGCGTTCATGGGCGCAGGCTATCGCGTGCGGCCGGGCGTCCCTGCCGTCACCACCCGAGGGCCACGCCATCGAGCCGGTGGTCCACGCCCGACTCGAGGCACGGCCCCACGCCGGCCTCGCCGCGGTGGATGCGCACCATCTGAGCCGCACCCTTGAACGCGGCCGCGCCGTGATCGGCGCGGGGGTCGCCGATCCGGTGGCCCATGGCTGCCAGGTCGCGCTGCACGTCCTGCGGGATGCCGGCATCGAGCTGCACCTCGTCGTTGGTCATGATCACGCGGAAGCGCGGTGCGTCCATCGCCTGCTGCGGGTTCATGCCGAGGTCGAGCACGCTCACCATGGACTGCAGGATTCCCTGCGGGTGGTTGTTGGCGCCGATGCAGCCCATGACGAACTCGGGCTGCCCGTCGCGCGTCGCCAGCCCGGGCAGGATCGTGTGGCGAGGCCGCTTTCCGGGCGCCAGCGCGTTGGGGCTGCCGCGCTTGACGCTGAACTGCGCGGCGCGGTTGTTCAGGATGATGCCCGTGTCTCCCGCCTCGAGCCCGGAGCCGAAGGCGCCCGAGATGCTCGACATCAGCGAGACGATGTTGCCCTCGGCATCGATGGCGCACATGTAGGTCGTGTCGCCGGCGTTCCCGCCGACGGCTCGGCCGAGCGGCAGCGCGCGGTCGGTGATCCGCGCGCGTGCCTCCGCGAGCCCCTCCGGCGAGAGCGTGCGCCGCACCTTCTCCATCATCGCGTCGGTTGGTTCGCCCACCTCGTCGATCGCGAACGCGAAGGCGATGCGCAGCGCCTCGATCTCGCGGTGCATGCGTTCGGCGGGCGGCATGGCGGCGAGGTCGAAGCCGTCGAGGATGCCGAGCGCCTGCAGGGCCACCACGCCCTGCGAGTTCGGCGGCAGCTGCAGCACGTCGCGGCCGCGGAAGCGGACCGAGATCGGGTCGACCCACTGCGCGCGCTGGCGGGCCACGTCCTCGGCCGAGGTCGGGACGCCGCCCGCGGACAGCGTGTCGCCGATCGCCTTCGCGACTGGCCCGGCGTAGAACGCCTCACGCCCGCCGCGGGACACGCGTTCGAGCGTGTCGGCAAGCCTCGTGAACCGGATGAGCTGCCCTGGAACGGGGGCCTTCCCGCCCGGCATGAGGAGGGGAAGCAGCTGCGGCGACAGGATCCTCGGCAGCATCGGCCCGACCATGTTCCAGATGCCGGCGATCGACTCGCCCACCGGGAAGCCGTCGCGCGCGGCGGCCACGGCCGGTTCCCACAGCGAGGCGAGCGGCTTCGAGCCGAATCGTTCGTGCAGCGCGCACCATCCGTCGACGGCGCCGGGGATCGTGACCGACATCGGCCCGGTCTCGGGCATGAACGGCCCGGGCGGGATCCGGTCGAGGGAAGCCCCCGACGGCGCCATGCCGCTTCCGTTGAGGCCATAGGCCTTGCGGTCCTTCGCGGACCAGGCAAGGATCATGGTGTCGCCGCCAAGCCCGCTGAACATGGGCTCGACGACCCCCATCATGCCCGCCATCGCGACGGCGGCGTCGCACGCGTTGCCGCCCCCGGCGAGCACGCGGAAGCCGACCTGCGTGGCGAGCGGCGAGCTCGAGGACGCGATGCACCGGCCCGTGATGACGGGCGAGCGACGGTCAAGGAAGGAGGACGGGGCCGCGGCCGCGCCCGAATCGTCCGTGCGATTGGCTCCCTGGGCCCGAGGGCGTGCGCCGTGGGCGACGGCAGCCGCCGCAAGCGCGGACGGGACGGCAACGAGCAGCTGGCGGCGCGAACGGTCGATCGACGTCATGCAGGGTCTCCGGGCCGGGATCGTATGGCAGGCGCGGCGCGAGGCCCGCGCGCCACGACGCGCTCAGCGGGGCGCGGCGTCCGGCGGCGCGGGCCGCGGCGAGGCGGCGTCGGTCCCGAGGGATTCCTGCATGGCCTCCATCGACATCCTCACGTGCATCACCGACCCGCGCCGGTTCTCGAGCAGGTCCGTGAGCATCTGGTCCCAGCACTTGCGGAGCGCCTGGTGGATCGGGTAGCCGGCGGCGGCCGCCGCCTCGATCGCCACGCTGCAGCTTGCGGTCGATGACCATTCGATCGTGCCGCGCTCGACGTGCCAGACCTGGAGCGACGCGTAGACCGACACCCACGTGGTCACCGCGATCGTGATCCCGAAGGGCTGCACCTGCTGCTCGGCGTTCGTCACGATGTAGCCGAGCGTGGGCACGACGACGTGCCTCACCCCGAGGGCGGCGCCGATCTTCGTGAGGCGCTCCTGGTCCATCACCCCGGTCTGCCCATACGTGTATGCGAGGGCCTGCCAATCGCGGGCGACGCCTGCCGCATTCATGCGCGCGATGGACTCGCCGGGCGTCAGCACCGTGTGGCCCGGCGCCGCTGCGTTGAATGACAGCAGGAACGTCGCGTCGACGTGCGACGCGAGGCCGCCGTACGTGGTCTGCGTCTGCCCGGGGAGGATCGCGGTGCTCGCAGGCACGGCGCGCAGGATCAGGGACGGGTCGATGTGGCCGCGGTAGGCGACCGACTGCGTGTGTGCGGAGACCTCGAACCCCTCCGATGCGCAGCCCGAGCAAGCGAGGACCACGACGCAGGCGAACGCGGCCGGGATCGCATGCATGGGCGGGATCGTACCGATGGGCTGGGCAGGGGTATCGTCTGCGCCCATGAGAAACCTGTTCGCGATGGCCGTCCCGGCCTTGTTCGCAGTGCCCGCGCTGGCATGCACGGCGCTGATGATCACGGACACGCAGGGGAATGCCTACAGCGGCAAGACCATGGAGTTCGCGGCCAGGCTTCCGTTCGAGATGGTGTTCGTTCCCGCCGGCACGAAGGCCGGCTCCGTCGCGCCCCCGGGCCGCGAGGCCGTCCGGTTCGAGACCCGCTTCCCCGTCCTCGGCGTCGGCGTGGATCCCGGGCTCGGCAACGGAACCGAGATGATGGTCGAGGCGACCAACGACCAGGGCCTGTCGATGAACACCAACGAGCTCGACGGCTCGGTGACCCCCTCGTACCCGGACGGCGGCAAGGCCGGCTACCTCGCGGCGACCGATCTCTGCCTGTACCTGCTGGGCACGTGCCGGACCGTGTCGGAGGTGCGCAAGGCGCTCGAGAGCGGGGAGTTCCGGGTGTGGCTGCCGGAGATCGCGCTCATGGGCAATGCCAAGGCTCCGTTCCACTACGTCTTCTTCGACCGCACCGGGTCGGGACTCGTCGTCGAGTACCTCGAGGGCAGGCAGGACATCCACGACAATCCCGTGGGCGTGGCGACGAACGCCCCGGACTTCGGCTGGCACCTGAAGAACCTCAGCAACTACGCATTCCTCTCGAACGTGGACAAGAACGCCGGGACCTTCGGCGGTCTCAAGGTCGAGGCGCCGGACTCCGGGAGCGCCATGGCGAGCGTCCCCTCGAGCCAGATCGCCGCCGGGCGGTTCGTCAAGGCCGCCTACTACATCACCCATGCCCGCAAGGCCGGCTCGCCCGACGAGGCCGTCGTCACCCTCGGCCACATCCTGAACAACTTCGACCGCGTGGATGGCATCTCGATCGACCGGGGTTCGGGTGCCGAGGGGGCCTCGCGGACGTCCGAGTCGAGCGAGGTGACCCAGTTCACCTGGATGAACGACAAGGCGCGCAACCGCTACTACCTCCGGACGATCAACTCCCTGAACTTCGCCACGTTCGAGATCGACCGGCTCACGACGATCCGGCGGGTGGTCAAGGTTCCCCTTTCCAGCATCAATGACGCCGCGCTCGACGGGACTCGGGTCCTGCTCGACGCGGCCAAGTAGGCAGCGAGCGCCAGGACCCCCGATGCACCGAACGCCCATCGACGCTCCCATCGGCGGCAGTGATCGCCGCCTCTTCCTCGCCGGGATGGCCGCCTTCGCCGGCGCCGCCGGGGCGGCAGGCGCCGCGGGCGCGGCGTCCGCACCGCAGGTCGCCGTGCCTGGTGCAGCTCCGGCCCCGGGTGGCGCGCCGCACCGGCACTCGTTCCGCCTCTCGGCCGTGGCGCCGCAGCTGGTGACGCCCGCCGGCACGCGCACGCAGGCGACCGTGCGCGAGTTCCCGGCGCTGCGGGGCATGTCGCTCTACAAGCTGGCCATCGAGCCCGGCTGCTTCCGCGAGCCGCACTGGCACGCCAATGCCGACGAGCTCGGCTACTGCACGGCGGGCGAGCTGATCGTCACCATGTTCTCGACCGGGAACCAGCGCGACATGTTCCGCGTGCAGGCAGGCGAGATGTACCTGGTGCCTTCGGGCTCGTTCCACTCCCTCGAGAACGTCGGCCCCGGGCGGGCGGAGGTGATCGCGGCGTTCTCCCACGAGTCGCCGGAGGACTTCGGACTGTCGGGTGCGGTCGGCAGCATGTCTGCGCCGGTGATGGGCAACGCGTGGGGCATGGAGGCGTCCGAGCTGGACGGCATCGTGCGACGGCCCGTGGACATCGTGTTCGGCCGGTCGGACGGCGCGGCGGATCCGCCGCCGCCGGCGGCCGCCAACCGCTGGAAGTTCGGCGTCGAGGCGGTCAAGCCGATGATCGTCAACGACTTCGGGTCGGCGCGCCTGGCGCGGGCCGATGCCTGGCCGGCGCTCCGGACGCAGTCGATGTACTCCCTGCGCCTCAAGGGCACCGGCATGCGCGAGCCGCACTGGCACCCCGAGACCGCCGAGATGGGCTACGTCCTGGCGGGCCGGAGCCGGATGACCATCAAGTCGCCGCATGACGGTCCTGCCTCGGTCGACACCTACGAGCTCGGGCCCGGCGACATGTACTTCATCCCCAAGGGCTACCCGCACCACATCGAGAACCTCGTGTCCGACGAGCTGCGGTTCCTGATCTTCTTCGACCGCTCGATGCCCGAGGACATCGGCTACACAGGGGGAATCCCGACGTTCCCCCGTCGGATCGTGGCGCCGACCCTCGGGGTCACCGAGGCGGAGCTGCCGAGGTACCCGGACGTGGCGTCCGATGCGATGATCGTCCGGAAGCGGAACCCGGTCGCCCCGTGAACGAGGCGCGTGGAGCGCCGCATCCTCGCCCTCGATGACGCGCTCAAGGAGCAGGATCCGGGGCCGCCGGGTCGTCGAGCTCAGTCGCACAGCCACCGCATGCAGCGCTCGAGTCCCCAGGCCTGCCTCGGCCCGAGCCTTGCGAGCGCGACGGCGCAAAGCGCGAGGAACGCGGCCGCAAGGGTCAGCGACAGCCATGCCGGCATCGCGTCGCGCCAGTGCGCGGTCGGCTCTTCTCCTCGGACGACGGCGGCGATCCACATCGGCCAGAGGTGCACGACGTGGTGCAGGACGTAGATCGAGAGGGAATGGCGGCTGAAGGCGTTCGCGATCCGGAGCATGCCCGGCGGAACAGGGGGATGCGCGGCGAGGTCCACGGTCCTGTGCAGGATCGCGAGCAGCCCCATCGCCATGCCGAGCGTGCCGAGCACGTACTCCGTCGTTGGCGGGAACATGGTCCAGCCGCCGAGCATGCCGAGCGAGATCGGTGCGGGAAGCACCGGGCGCGCGACGAGCAGCCCGATCGACGCCGAGACGAGGGCGGCCGCGGTCCATCCCAGGCTCGATGAGGCCGCTGCCGAGTCGGCGTGGGTCCCCGCGCGCGGGAACATCCGCGCGGCCGTCTCGTAGCCGACGAGCGAGAGCGCGATCCATGGGAAGACCGGGAAGTACCCGGTCGCGACGTATCCCACCAGCACCTCGGAGAGCGTCAGGTCGCACTCGAAGTCCCCCGCGTTCCAGTACGCGGGGTAGTCGGCGATGCTGCGCAGGATGGGCGCCACCAGCGCGGCCATGACCGCCACGAGCACCCGGATGGGCGCGGGCATCCGGCGCGCGAGCTCGAGCGCGAGATACGCAGACCCGATGAACGTCAGGATGTCCCAGTTGAAGACGCCCTCGGGAAGCCAGACGGCGAAGTTGAACGCGAAGCCGGCGCAGAAGACGAACAGGCCGCGCCGCACCGACGCCTTCGTGACTTCCTCCTCGGTCGCGCCGCCCGCCAACCGCGCCTGGGACCAGAGGAAGAAGCTCACGCCCGAGAGGAAGACGAAGAGCGGGGCGCCGAGGCCGCTGAACGGCGGCGAGTAGTCCGAGAGGTTCTCGCCGAAGTGCGTGAAAACCATGACGGCGATCGCGACGGTCCGCAGGATGTCGATCGACGCGAGGCGCATGTCAGCCCCCCGTCGCCCCCGCGAGGTACTCGAAGCCCCAGAGGAGGAGCTGTGCGGCGAGGAGGACGACGATCACCCACTCGAGGCGGTGTCCGGTCCGGGCGAGCATGAAATCGCTCGCCCGCTGCCCGCACATGTCGTAGGCATCGCGGAAGACGTCGAGCTGCGTCGCGGCGGCCTCGTGGCGGGTCGGCATGCGCAGCCGTTCCCGCAGGCGCTCGCCCACCTGGCTCGCGAGCGTCGGCGGATGCGCGAGCGGCGCGAGGAGGTACGGCGCGATCCGCGCGAGGCGCGCGCGCAGGACGATCGTTCGGTGCAGGCGCTCGCGCAGCTCGCGGCGCCTGCCCACCGACGCCTCGTCGAACTCGAAGGCGAGGGCCGCGTCCGACTCGAGCGCGGGCCACGCCGAGGCCATCGCCTCCTCGACGGAGCGCAGCGCGCGTTCGTGCGCCGTCGCCTCGAGGATGGCCGCGCGCACCGCCGCGACCCTCTCGGCGGGAGCGGCGATCGCGCAGCGGCCCGCCGACCAGTGCACGTGCGTGCCCTGGAAGGACATCCACACCGCGGGCACTCCGCGCGCCTCGGGATCGGACTCGACCCATTCGCGGAGGTCGCCGCTCGGCCCGTCCGTGGTCGGCTGGATGCAGGCGATGGACATCGTCCCTCCGCCGGGCAGCGGGGCCTCGGCCTCGTAGGTCGATCCCGCAGGAAGCGCCGGGGACGTCGTCGTGGACAGGCGGCCGGGTTGCGGTGACTCGTCGTTGGTCATGGCTCGTTCCTCAGTCGGTCGGTGCGTCCGCGATCCGTGCGGCGATCCACGCCGCGACGTACTCGGCGGAGTCGAGCACGCCGTTCAGCGTCGAGTCGTACAGGTAGTCGCCGACGAAGTAGAGGTCGGGGTGCTCGTCGGGCTCCGGGCAGTGCCGCCGGTCGAGGGGAAGTGGGGAGCGCCCGCCCGGCAGCGCGCTCACGGCCCCGGTCCAGCGATGGACGCGCGCCTCGCGCAGGGGGGTGGCGCCCCGGGCGAGCGCGGGGGGCAGCGCCGCGAGTGCCTGCGCGACGATCGTCGCGTCGTCGGACTCGGCGAGCGTCCGCGCCACCTCGCCGCCGAGCAGCCAGCCGAGCACGCCCCGCTCGGCGGCCGGATCGCGCAACGACTCGTCGTAGAGGCAGCAGCCGCCGAAACGGTCGAGCATCCAGAAAGAGTCGCCGCAGGTTGCTCTCCAGAACGGCCGGTCGAAAAGCATCGTGATACGGAGGTAGTGGGCAGGGTGGTCGTGGTGCGCCCGATGCGCGGCGACGGCGGGCGCGAGCCGATCGCCGAGGAAGGCGACCGACCCAAGCTGGTCGTGCGGCAGGGCGATGACGACGGCGTCGAACTTGCCGGCCGACTCGACGCCGCCGGCCGTCCAGCGGACGATCATCGGGCCGCCTGGTGCGCGCTCCACCGACTCGGCCCGGCATCCCAGCCGGATCTCGGCATCGATCCGCGAGGCAAGCGCCCCGACCAGCCGCTCGTTCCCGCCCTCGATCCCGTAGAGGCGCATGTAGGCCGGGTCGTTCATGAGGTAGTTCTGCATGACGTACTCCTCGCTGGTCCGGTCGGGCTCGGTGGCGAGGTCGCTGTGGATCATCCGCTCGACGAAGCGGCGCGCGCGGTCGTCGGCGATTCCCGCGATCGAACGGTCGAATGGCCTGTGCGCAGCGGCCGTGGCCGCATCGCCCGGTTCGCCCGAGGCGTAGAACTCCCGCGGCGTCATGCGGTCGCGCGCGGTCGCGTCGAAGGCGAGCAGCGAGGCCGCGGCCTCGGCCCCGAGACGGTCGCGCAGGTCATCGAGGTTCGCGACGACGGCGTCGTCGACGACGACGGCCGAACCGCCCATCGGCCGGACCGTGAGTCCCAGTTCGCGCACGAGGTCCTTCAGCGGGTCGTGCCCGAAGTGGTCGTAGTCGTAGAACTCGGCAGCCCCGGCCTCGTAGCGCGTCCCCGAGGACTCGAACCTCGGAGTCAGGACCTTTCCGCCGAGGCGGCCCGACGCCTCGAGCACCGTCATCGCGACGGGACGGTCGGCGAGGCGCTGCAGCTCGTGCGCCGTGAACAGTCCGCCGGGGCCACCGCCCACGATCGCAATGCGGGGAAGGGGGCGGGAACGCTGCATCGGAGCGCAGAACGCCCGATGGCCGCGGTGATTGCGGCATGGCATGCGGGGATCAGGGTTGCGCGGATGCCGCTGTAGCCTGAGGCCGATGTCCGCACTTCCCCGGCTCGTGCTCTCCGCAACGCTGCTGCTCGCGCTCGGCGCGGCGGCCGGGATGCCCGCCCACGCCCCGCCTGCCGCCGTCCCCGGTTTCGACCTGGTGCTCCGAGGCGGGCGCGTGATCGACCCCGAGTCCGGGCTCGACGGCATTCGTGACGTCGGGATCGTCGGCGGGCGCATCGAGGCCGTGTCCGACCAGCCGCTCACGGGCAAGAAGACCCTCGACGTGCGCGGGATGATCGTGGCGCCCGGCTTCATCGACCTGCACTCGCACGCGTTCGACCTTCCCGGCCAGCGCATGCAGGCCTGCGACGGCGTGACCACGGCGCTGGAGCTTGAATCCGGGGTGCAGCCCATCGGGGCCGCGTACGACATGATCGCGGCACGCGGCGCGGCGGTGAACTACGGGTTCAGCTCGTCATGGACCTTCTCGCGCATCGCCGCGATGATCCCCGAGATGCCGCCTCCGGCGCCGACGCCGGACTGGTACCTCGGGTCGTTCCGGCATCCGCGCTGGACCACCGACGTCACGAGCGACGCTGAGCTGGCGAAGGTCCTGGCGATGCTGGAGGACGGCCTCCGGCAGGGCGCACTGGGCATCGGCGTGAACGCGGGCTACGTGCCGGGCGTCGGCGGCAAGGAACTGACGGCGGTCTCGGAACTGGCCGCCCGGCACGGCGTGCCGACCTTCACGCACCTGCGCGACTGGTCGATCGTGGACCCGAACAGCTCGGTGGAAGGCCTGAACATGCTGATCGGGCTCTCGGCCACCACCGGCGTGCATTCGCACGTCTGCCACCTGAACTCCACCTCCCTGCGCGACGGCGAGACGACGATCCGCATGGTCGAGGCCGCGCGCCTGCGCGGGCTCAAGGTCTCGACCGAGGCCTATCCGTACGGCATCGCCAGCTTCCCGGTCGGCGCGACCATCCTGCTGCGCAACGCGAAGGAGTTCCGGGAGCGCATCGGCATCGACTTCGACAAGGTGCGCCTGATCGCCAAGGGCCGGCAGATCGTGGACGAGGCCGACATCCGGCGCGAGCAGAAGGCCGCCCCCGGCCAGCTGGTCATCATGTCGTTTCTGGACGAGTCGGTGCCCGACGACCGGCGAATCCTGGACGCCACCGTGACGCCGCCCTGGTCGGCGATCGCGTCGGATGCCGTGCCGTGGAACCTGCCCGACGGGTCGTTCGTGGACGGCGAGGCGTGGCCGCTCCCCGCGAACGCGGCATCGAACCCCCGGAGCGCGGGGACGTTCTGCCGCTTCCTTCGCACGTACGTCCGCGAGCGCCAGCTGCTCTCGTGGATCGACGCCATCCGCAAGATCACGATCGTCCCCGCGAAGATCCTGGAGGACAGCGTGCCGCAGATGAAGCGGAAGGGCCGCCTGCAGGCCGGCATGGATGCGGACATCGCCGTCATCGACCCGGACAACGTGCGCGACCGGGCCACGCCCGACCGCTCGGCGCAGCCGTCCGAGGGAATCCGTCACCTGGTGGTGAACGGCACGCTGCTGATCCAGGACGGCAGGCTTGACGTGGCATCCAAGCCCGGCCGGCCCGTGCGGCGCAGCGTCGTCACCGATTGATCGGGCATCGGGGCGTGCTGCGCAGGCCTCGGCCCCTCCCGTCGTCCGCTAGTCCCGCCCCGGGGCGTACCCCTGGTCGCGCAGCCGGCGCCCCGTCAGCTCGTACTCGTGCTCCTCGGCCTCGCGCGTGCCGAGGCCCTCGACGTAGCGGTTGTACATGCAGAACGCCGCCGTGATGAGGACGGTGTCGTGGATGTCGTGGTCGCTCGCGCCGGCGGCGCGGGCACGCGCGACGTGCTCGGGTGTCACGCCCAGCACGCAGCCCTGGAGCGCCCGCGAGAGCTCGAGGAGCGCCTGCATCTTCGGGGAGAAGCCGTCTGCGTCCTCGGCGGCGAGCAGCCGGTCGAGCGCAGCGCTCCGTTCGCTGCCGAGCCAGGCGCGCGCCGCGGCCGCGTGGGACTTCATGCAGAACTTGCACCCGTTCAGGTGCGAGGTCCACGCCGCGATCGTCTCGCGCTCGCCGGGCTCGAGGCTGGCGGGCTGGCGCAGGATCGTCTCGGCGAGGCCAAGCAGGTGCTTCGCCGCGTCCGGGCGGAACGCGAGCGGGCCGCGGATGCCGGGAGCGTCGGTGGGAAGCGTGATGTGGGGCATTCCGTCAGGCTAGGCGCGGCGCGCCAGGAGCGACACCGCCACCCCCACCGCGGCGCTGAGCGGGATGGTCACGATGGCCGGCTGGCTGAAGGGCGCCAGTGCATCCGCGCCCGGCAACCCGTAGACCTTCTCGCAGGCGTCCTTCGACACGAGCACCCAGGCCAGGCTCGACACGAGGCCGGTGATGATGGCGGCGGACACGCCGGCAGCGGTCGCGCGCTTCCAGAAGAGCGCCATCACCAGCGCCGGAAGGTTGGCGCTCGCCGCGACGTTGAACGCCCAGCCGACCAGGAACGAGGCGTTCAGGTCGCGGAACAGGAACCCAAGCAGCATCGCGCCGGCGCCGAGGGCCACCGCCGCGATGCGCGCGATCCGCACCTGCGACCGTTCGTCGGGCATCCGGCCGATGGCCGTGGTCACGAGGTCGCGGGCCACGGCGCCGCTGCCGGCGAGCACCAGGCCGCTCACGGTGCCGAGCACCGTGAAGAACGCGACGCTCGAGATCAGCGCGAAGAGCACGCTGCCGAAGCTGCGCGCCAGGAGCGGGGCGGACATGTTGCTGTCGCCCGTGTCGAGGTTGCCGCCGGTCATCGCCCCGAGGCCGAGGTAGAGCGTCAGCACGTAGAAGCCGCCGATCGCGCCGATCCCCACCACGGTGCTCAGGCGCGCGCTGCGCACGTCCTTCACCGTGTAGTAGCGGATCAGGATGTGCGGCAGGCTCGCGGTGCCGAGGAAGAGCGCAAGCATCAATGACGCGAAGTCCACGCGGTCCATCACGCTTCCGGACCGCAGCCCTCGGAAGGTCGGGCTGTTCCCGGGAAGCAGGAGGTCGCTGCCGGCGATGCGCTCGGGCCGCGCGATGCTCCGCGTGGCGCCATCCGGAGTTGGGTCTTTCGCGATGCGCCAGGCGGCGACCTCGCTCGCCGAGAACACGCGCAGGAACTCGATGGGTCCGAGCGGGCCGGTGCGCGCGCCCTCGGTGCGCACCATGCCGTCCGGTCCGGGCGCGGCATCGGATCCTTCGCCTGGCACCGCCCATGCCGGCAGCGCCGTCACGCTCCCGACGCCGCGCGCCGGCGCATCGCGCGCGGGCCCGGGGTCGCGCACCTCGAACCCGCGCCCGAGGATCAGCCCCACCAGCACCGTGCAGAGCGCAAGCAGCAGCCCGCCCTTGATGAACTGCACCCACGTCGTGCTCACCATCCCGGCGGTGGCCACGATGAAGGTGACCACGGCGCCGACCAGCACGACACCCACCCAGTGCGGCACGCCGAGGAGCGGCGTGATGAGCGCCCCGGCCCCCACCATCTGCGGCACGAGGTAGAAGAGGCTCACGAGGAGCGTGCTGACGCCCGCGGCCACGGTCACGGTGCGCGAGCCGAAGCGCGCGTTCAGCGCGTCGGCGAAGGTGTAGCGGCCGAGGCGGCGGATCGGCTCCGCCACCACGAGGAGCGCCACGATCCATCCCGCGAGGTACCCGATGGAGTACAGGAACCCGTCATACCCCCAGAACGCGATCAGCCCGCAGATGCCGAGGAAGCTCGCCGCCGAGAGGTAGTCGCCCGCGAACGCAATGCCGTTCACGAACCAGCCGACCTGCCCGTGGGCCGCGAAGTAGCCCTGCGCGCCCTTCGCGCGGCGGCCGAGCATCGAGCTGAGCGCAAGCACGCCCGCGGTGAACGCGGCGAAGACGCCGATCGAGACCCAGTCCGCGCCGGCGCTCAACGGTCCTCCTCCGGCATGGCGAGGGCCGCGATGGCGGTGATGAAGGCAAGCAGGATGAGCCCCATCCCCCAAGCCACCGCGAGGTTCACGCCGCCCGGGGCCGGCGTCGCCAGCACGTCGGGCGCCATGACCGTGACGCCGATGAACGATCCGTACGCCGCGAGGTAGGCAAGGAACAGGACCGGCCGCAGGAGCCGGCGGACCCGCATCTCAGGGCTTCACCACGCTCGTCGCCGCCGTCCCGTCCGCACGCCGCACGACGACGTCGAACTGGCAGCCACGCGCCAGCGGCAGCATCGCCTTGCCGTCGGCGCCGGCCTTTGCGCGGGCGATCAGCTCGCCGCCCCACATGACCTCGACGTCGGCGGCACCGCCGCCCGGCACCTCGAAGGCGTGGTCGACCGGGTCGCTGTAGAAGCGCGTGATGTTGAGCGCAGGCACCCACTCGATCTCGAACGCCCAGACGAGCGGGTACTTCACGTTGGTCGGCCGCCACACCGCGGCGTAGACCGCGTGCACCCAGTCGTCGGGGTCGGTCTCGGTGCGGCAGCGTTCGTCCACCCAGTCGACGCCGCGCGGGTCGCTGCCCGAGTCGCCGACGTTGTACCAGCGGTTCCACCACGCCTCGACCCAGTTGTGGTTGCCCTGCACCTTCTTCCACGCAGGGCAACCGACCATGCGCGCGGGAATCCCGCACGCGCGGCAGGCGTCGATCACCAGGATGCTCAGGCCCGTGCAGCTTGCCCACCCGAGCTCCATGCTCTCGTAGGGGGACTGGTCGGGCTTCTTCCGCTTCTCGGCGTGGAAGTGGACCTTCAGCATGTCCGGCAGGCGGTCGTTGATCCACTTCACCGCGTCGATCGGGTCCTTGAACTTCCAGGCCTCCTTCGAGAAGCGGTCGAGGAAGTCCTGCCGCCAGTCGTCGCGGCGCTCGTTGACGCTCGCGTAGGGCAGCACGTACTGGCGGTAGATCGATTCCGGGAGGTCCTTGCCCCAGGGTGCATCGCGTCGCGCGCGGTCGGCCAGCCGGACGTTCTTCAGGAGGTAGTCGGCCTTCAGCGCGCGCAGGTCGACCTCGGGCATGGTGGCCACGAGCCACGCCATGTCCGCGGCGAGGGCAGGCTCGACGTCCGCGAGGGCGCGCTCGATCTCCGGGGCGTTGGGGCCGGCACGCTCGATCGCGCGGGCGACTTTCGGCGCGCGGGCCGGACCGTCGGCCGCGGCGGCGACGGACGCCGGATCGTGCGAGGCGAGGAGGACGACCGACGCGAGCGCCGCGGCGAGGTTCATGCGCGGAGTCTAGGACGCGTGGTCCCGGCCTCAGCGGCGCCGGCAGCTTCAGGCCGTCATTGCCCCGCACTGTTCGGTTCCGCTTTCCTGCGGCGTGCATCCCACTGCTTGCGTACCGCGGCCAAGATTCCTCGAAGCTCGTGTTCGAGGCTTCGCGTGCCATGTTCCGTGAGGTGTACTCGGTCTTGGTAGAGGAACGGCCTTCCAGGAAGCTGTTCATCAAGTAGCCGGATGCTGCCCTCGGCATCAATCAACGAGGGCTCAGGATCAAGGTAGTTCAGTGTCGAATCGGCGCCCGCACCCAAGGCGGCATTGGCGGCCAACCTCGCCCGGCGATCCGACTCTCGCTCCCGGATCGTTTTCTTGCCCGTTGATCGCATCCACTCGCGGTAGTCCATGGGCAGAAACGGTGGGTTGGCGATCAGGACGACTGCCGAGCACAGCGGAGCGATGTCTTTGGAAATGATCTTCGTAACCTCGTGTACGGGTGTCGGATTGTCGCCCCGGGTCCACCCGGTTGAAAAGATCACGACGTCGGGGCGTAATCGCTGGACTTGTTCGCGAAGTTCCATGTACAACGGGCTCGGAGGGATCGGGTTCTCCGAGGTGACCGCCATCACGTTCATCTGGAACCCCTGCTCAAACGCCAGACTTCGAAGCATTGAGGAGTACACGCCGGCCATGCTGTCTCCGATCAGTGCAATTCTGGGCCGGTCTGCGCCGCCGTTCACCAGGACGCCGCCGTTTGCGAGGCTCGATCGCGGCACCGTCACGAACGCCCGGTCCCATTGCATCAATCCGCATGTCACCAGAGCCAGCATTGAGATGCCTGCCAATGCGAATGCCGGTCGGCGCCTCGTCGGATCTCCGAGCCAGCGTCGTGCAGGCAGCTCGACCGCCACATAGCAGCACACACTGAGCGCAATGGTGACACTCGTCTTGAGCGCGAGGCGAGTCATTGGGGACTCCGTACAGCAGATGTAGTCCACCAAGCAGTAGACGGGCCAATGCCAGAGATACAGCGAGAATGAGATCCGTCCAATCGCGCGGACAATTGGACTGCAAAGCACTGGGCGCAACAAAGGCGAAGTTGGTCCCCATCGGATTGTCGCTACGGTTGCCAAGACGGGAATCAGGGCGACGAATCCAGGAAAGTGCGGGCCTTCGTGAAGCAGGCTTACTGAGCCCACCAGTCCTGCAGCGCCGGCGATCGCTAGCCAGCTTCCGGGGCATCCTTGGGAGAGGCAGCCTGACTCAGGCCGTCGAGTCGGCGCCATGGCCAGGATTGCGCCGGCGAGCAACTCCCAAGCGCGCGTTGGAAGCAGGTAGAAAGCCCATGTCGGGTGAAGGGGCGTGGCGGCGATGCAAGCAACGAGACTCAGGAGTGCGGTCGCGGCAAGTAGTCCGATCAGCCAGGCGCGAGGGTGAGCGAAGCGCCACGCACAGCAGACCATGAGGGGAAAAACAGATAGAACTGCTCCTCGAGCGACAGTGACCAGTAGTGCAACAAGGGCTGAGCGTCCGGCGACATCTTGAAGTAATCACCTTGCATCGCAAACTTGACGTTCGCCATGGACAGCACTGCCGCTACTGCCCCCGCACCGGTCGACGATGAGTCAGTGACGGTAAACGACAGCCAGGTGGCAACCAACGTGGCCGCAATCACTACGAACGCGGCCGGGAGGATCCGGGCGACTCTCCGTTGGTAGAAGCGGGCCAAGCTGAAGGCGCCTGACTCCTTCTCATGGGCCACAATCGAGGTGATCAGATAGCCCGAGATGACGAAAAACACATCTACGCCGACAAAACCGCCCGGCAGGACGGTACGGTCGAGGTGAAACACCAGTACGGCGAGCACCGCGAATGCTCGCAGCCCATCAATATGGGGTTGGTAGGGAGGTCTCGACACCCGGAAGGCTGACCTTGGTGACGCTAGCGTATCGGTCTACGTATGGCTGTCAACTGCAGGCAGGCAACTGCTTAGCAAGACCTCACCAACTGCGCTTGCCGCGCCGGCCCTGCTTGTACTTGGAGCGGTCGCGGCCCTTGCGGCCGCGCTCGCCCTTGCCGGGCTGCGAGCCGCCGCCCTCGCGCGGCGACGCACCGACCTTCGCCTGGCGGACGTTCGTCAGGTCCTTCGGGCTCAGGGTGTCGAGGTCGCGCCGCGGCGCGAGCTTCGCGACCACGAGGTCGAGCCGGCGCGCCGCGAGGTCGATTCGCGCGATGGTGGTGCGCACGCGGTCGCCGAGGCCGATCGACATCCCGCTGCGCGGGGCGATCAGGCGGCCGGTGAGCTCGTTGACGATCCAGCGGTCGGCGCGCTGCGTGCCCGCCGGCAGGTCCGAGACGCGCGCGGCGCCTTCCACCAGGAACTCCTCCAGGCTCAGGAAGACGAGCGTGGTGCCGCTCAGGCCGGTGACCAGCGCGTCGAAGGTGTCCGACAGCCGGTGCTCCTTCAGGTACTGCAGCACGAGGAACGTGCGCAGGTCGCGCTCGGCGTCCTCGGCGTTTCGCTCGGTCTCGCTGCAGTGCATGCCGATCTTGACGAGCGTGCCCTCGTCGAGCACGCGCTCGTCGGCCTTCAGCCGCTCGCCGAGTTCGCGCCGGCGCCGGCCGCCCGCGGAGCGGCCGTTGTCGGTGGCGTCGAGGTAGGCCGAGAGCGCCCGGTGCACCAGGAGGTCCGGGTAGCGGCGGATCGGGCTCGTGAAGTGCGCGTAGTGGTCGCTTGCAAGCGCGTAGTGGCCCACGAGGGCAGGGGAGTACGTCGCCTTGGAGAGCGTGCGCAGCACCGCGAAGTGGATGGCCCGCGCGCTCTCGCCCTCGGCGGTTGCCTGCAGCAGGGCCTGCAGGTCGCGGCGCGTCGGTTCCTCGGGCAGGCGGTACTTGGCGATGCGCGCGAACATGCGCAGCTCCTCCAGGTCGCCGAAGCTCGGCTCCGGGTGGATGCGCCGCAGCAGCGCGACGTCGAGGTCGCTGAACGTGCGCGCGAGCGCCTCGTTCGCCTCCACCATGAACATCTCGATCAGGGTGTGCGTGAAGCTCGTGTCCTCGCGCTCGACGCCGGTCACGTGCCCCGCCTCGCTGAAGACGAGGTCGACCTCGGGCAGGTTCAGGCTGATCATGCCGTCCTGGCGGCGGCGCTCGCGCAGCACCGTGGCCAGGCGCGCCGAGAGTCGCAGCGCGTCCACGACGTCCGGGTCGTAGGCGGTGTCGGTGCGCGCGTGCTCGCGCGCCCGGCCGAGGTCGCCGTCGATCACTCCCTGCGCCTCGATGTAGGTGAAGCGCTTGCGGCTGCGGATGACCGTGGCCGAGAGGCGGTGCGAGAGCGGCTTGCCCGCACGGTCGAAGGTGATGAAGACGCTCTTGCAGAAGCGGTTGACGCCCTCCTGCAGGCTGCAGATGCCGTTCGAGAGGCTCTCCGGCAGCATCGGGATCACGAGGCGCGGCAGGTAGACGCTGTTGCCGCGTTCGCGCGCCTCGAGGTCAAGCGCGCTGCCGGGCTTGATCCAGTGCGAGACGTCGGCGATGTGCACGCCCAGCTCCCACTCGCCGCGCGCGTCGTCGTGGCGGATGCTGATGGCGTCGTCGAAGTCGCGCGCGTCCGGAGGGTCGATCGTGAAGACGAGTGCGTCGGTGAGGTTCTCGCGGTCCTCCCACGGCCCCGCCGACTCGCGGTCGAAGCGCCGCGTGGCCTCGCGTGCCTCGTCGAGCGGCGCCTCGGCGAACTCCGTGCGCAGGCCGTGCACCTCGATCACCGAGCGCGTCTCGACGTCCGGGCGGCCGGCCTCGCCGAGCACCTCGACGATCACGCCCTCGGCCCAGTCGAGGTCCGTCGGGTAGCGGATCAGCTCGAGGACCACCTTGTCGCCGGCCTTCGCGCCCTTCGCGCCTGGGTCGCGCACCACCACGGGGTCGCGCAGCGACCGGCCGTCCGGCACCACGATCCACTCGCGGCCGTCCTTGGTGAGCGTGCCCGCGAAGCGCTGCTGCCCGCGCTCGACCACCTCGACCACGCGGCCGGTCGGGCCGTCCTGCGCACCCTTGCCCCCGCGCATGCCGCCGCCCGCGCCGCCGCGGCGCACCACCTTGACGCGCACCCGGTCGCCGTTGAGGGCGTCCTTGGTCATGCCGGCGGGGATGTAGAGGTCGCCCTCGCGCGTCGGGGCATCCGGCACCAGGAACCCGAAGCCGCGCGGGTTGAGCTTCAGCCGGCCCTCGACCTCGTCGGCGAACTTCGGGAGGCGCAGGCGCCCGTCGCCGCCGACCTCGACCTTGCCCTCGGCCGCCAGCATCTCGACCGCCTGCTCGAAGGCCTCCGCATCGTCATCGGAGACGCGCATCTGCCGCCGCACCTCGCCGAGCTCGGCGGGGCGGTAGTTGTCGTAGGCGAGGTGATCCTGGATGCGCTGGATGAAGCGGAGCGGCACGCGGAGAGGCTACTTGCCGCGCCGGGCGCCGCCTGTTCGCGGCGCGGTGCGCTTCGCCGCCGCCGCGGGAGCCTTCCGCGCGGACGGCTGTCCGGTCGCGCGCTGCCGGCGGATGGCGTCGCGGAGGTTTCCCGCGCCGCGACCCTCGCGCGCGGGATGCGTCGCGTTCACCTTGCCGGTGTCCGCCGACTTCTCGGCGGCGGCGGGCTTCGTCGACTCCGGCTTCGCGGCGTCGGCCTTCGCCGGCCCCGCCGCGGCAGCGCTGTCCTTCGCGCTTGCCGCAGGGGCCGTGGACGCCTCGGCCGGCTTCGCCGCGGGTGCGGATGACTCGGCAGGCTCGGCCGCGCGGCCGCCCGAGAGGATGGCCGCACCGATCCCGATCAGCCGCGTGGCCGTGCGCTTGGCGCACTTCGGGCAGTCGCGTTCCGGCTCGGCCTTGATCGACTGGAAGAGGTCCCAGCGATGGCGGCACCTGGGGTTCGTGCACTCGTACTCGTAGGTCGGCATGGGGCGAGCGGTCAGGGGGCGACGGCGACCTTGGCGGGCCGCAGCACCGTCTCGCCGAGGAGATAGCCCGGCTGCAGCAGCAGGCTGACGTGCCCGGCAGCCACGCCGTCGGCCGGCTGCTGCATGATGGCTTCCGCGCGGTGCGGGTCGAAGGCATCGCCCGGCTTCGGCTGGATGAGCTCGACGCCGGAGCGCTCAAGCGCCTTGATGAGCTCGCCGCGCACGATGCGCAGGCCGTCCATCGCCGCCGCCACGGTCATGCGCGACGGGTCCTGCGCGAGCGCGAGGTCGAAGTGATCGAGCACCGGGATCACCTGGCGCACCACGCCGCCGGCCGCGTTCATGCGCAGGCGCGGCTCGTGCTCGGAGGTGCGACGCTGGAGGTTCTGGAAGTCGGCGATGGCGCGCAGCGTGTCGCCCTTGGCCTGGGCGAGCTGCTCCTCGAGCGCTCTGATCGCGTCGCGGGCCTCCTCGGGCTCGGGGGCGCGGTCGTCGACGAAGGGCTGCGACTCGCTCTCGGCGCGCTTGCGGACGTGGGCCTCGCCCGGGTCGCTGCATTCCTCGTGGTGGTGGCCGTGCGGACGATGGTGGGGTGTGTCGGTCATGGCATCCTCCGAGTGGCGGCGGCCGTCAGGCGCCGAGCGAGTCCTTCATCTTTCCCCAGAACCCGCCGCGCTTGCGGCCGCCGGATCCGCCGGCACCGTCCGCGCGCTTCGCCTTCGGCGGCTCGGCCTTGCCGGGGGCCGGCGGGCGCTCGGCGGCGCGCAGGCCCTCGATCAGCTCGCGCTGCCTCGCGGTCAGCTTGCGCGGCACCTTCACGTGGACCACGACCACCAGGTCGCCCCGCTCGCCGGTACGCAGGTCGGGCACGCCCTTGCCGTCGAGGCGGAACATCTCGCCGTGCTGCGTTCCGGCCTCGAGCTCGGTCTCGCTCTCGCCGTCGAGGGTCGGCACCACCACCGTGCCGCCCAGCGCGGCATCGGCGAACGACACCTCGAGGACGGTGATCAGGTCCGATCCCTGGCGCTCGAAGCGCTCGTCCTCGGCCACGCGCACCGCGATGTGCAGGTCGCCGCGCACGCCGGTGCCGTCGGGGCTCGACTGCGGCGGCGGAGGCTCGCCCTCGCCGGCCACGCGCACCACCTGGCCGTCGGAGATGCCCTTGGGGATGCGCACGCTCAGGACGCGCTGCACGCTGGTGCGGCCCGCGCCGCGGCACTCGGTGCACCGGTCCTTCACCACGCTGCCGCGGCCCGCGCACGACGGGCACGTCGTCACCATGCGGAAGAGGCCGCCGAGCCCCTGCTGCGCCACCTGGCCCTGGCCGCCGCAGGTCTGGCACTCGACGGGCTTGGTGCCTGGCTTCGCGCCCGAGCCCTTGCAGATCGAGCACACCTCGGGCCGCTGGAAGCGCACCTCGCGCTCGCAGCCCGTGAGCACGTCGGCGAGCGTCACCTCGACCTCGGTCTCGAGGTCGAAGCCGCGCGCCGGGCCGCGCTGGCGCCGGCCGCCCGCGCGCGCCTGGCCGCCGAAGATGTCGTTGAACATCGAGAAGATGTCCTCGACGTGCATCGAGCTGAAGTCGTGGCCCGCGCGGCCGCGCAGGCCCGCATGGCCGTGCCGGTCATAGATCGCGCGGCGCTCGGGGTCGCTGAGCACCTCGTACGCCTCGGCGCACGCCTTGAAGCGCACCTCGGCCTCCGGGTTGTCGGGGTTCTGGTCCGGGTGCCACTTGATGGCGAGCCGGCGGTAGGCGCGCTTCACCTCGTCGCCCGAGGCGTCCCGGGCGATGCCGAGGATCTCGTAGTAGTCGGCCGAGGTGCTCATGCGCGCGTGTCCGTCGGTCGGGCCCTCCGTCGGGGCCGTTGAAGCCCCGAGGCCGGAACCGGTGCGCGGCGAGCGCATCCGGCTCCGGCCTCGGGACGCGATCCGGGGTTCAGGCCGTGGCGCCGGCGACCGGCTCCGCGTCCTCCTTGAGCTCCGTCACCAGGACGTCGGTGGTGAGCATGAGGCCCGAGACGCTGGCGGCGTTCGTCAGCGCGGTCGTGGAGACCAGCGCCGGGTCGATGATGCCGGCCCGCACCAGGTCCTCGTACTTGCCCGTGGCGGCGTTGTAGCCCCACGCGTCCTTGCCCTCGAGCACCTTCTCGCACACGAGGTCGCCGTCGACGCCGGCGTTCACGGCGATCTGGCGCGTCGGGGCGCGCAGCGCCTCGGCCACGATGTCGAAGCCGAAGCGCTCGTCGCCCTTCGCCTTCGGGCGCGCGGCGTTCACCGCGGCGATCGCGCGCAGGAAGCTGACGCCGCCGCCGGCGACGTAGCCCTCCTTCGCGGCTGCTCGGGTGGCGTGGAGCGCGTCGTCGACGCGGTCCTTGCGCTCCTTCATCTCGACCTCGGTCGCGCCGCCCACGTTGATGATGGCGACGCCGCCGCCGAGCTTGGCCATGCGCTCCTGCAGCTTCTCGCGGTCGTAGTCGCTGGTGGAGCGGTCATGAGCGGCCTGGATCTGCGAGATGCGGGCCTCGATGTCCTTCTTCTTGCCGGCGCCCTCGACGACGATTGTCTCGTCCTTGGTGACCACGACCTTGCGGGCGCGGCCGAGCTCGTTGAGCTCCACCGACTCGAGCGAGCGGCCCGTGTCGGCGCTGAAGAACTCTCCCGCGGTCAGCACGGCGATGTCGCCGAGCATGGCGGTGCGGCGGTCGCCGAAGCCCGGCGCCTTGACGGCGCACACCTGCAGCACGCCGCGCAGGCGGTTGACGACGAGCGCGGCGAGCGCCTCGTTCTCGACCTCCTCGGCGATGATCAGGAGCGGCTTCTGCGCGGTGGCCACCTTGTTGAGGAGGGGCAGGAAGTCCGCGAGGTTGCCGATCTTCTTCTCGTACACCAGGATGTACGGGTTCTCCAGGACGCACTCGGCCTTCTTCGGGTCGGTCATGAAGTAGGGCGAGATGTAGCCCTTGTCGAAGCTCATGCCCTCGACGTAGTCCAGGGTGGTCTCCCAGCCCTTGGCCTCCTCGACCTCCACCACGCCGTCGTGGCCGACCTTGGAGATGGCCTCGGCCATCAGCTCGCCCAGGGCCGAGTCGTGGTTGGCGCTCACCGTGGCGACCTTGACCAGGTCGCCCTTGCCGGCGCACTTGCGCGCGCTGGCACGGATCGCCTCGCACGCGACCTCGGCCGCATCGTTGATGCCGCGCTGCACGGCCACGGCGTTGGCGCCGGTGGCGATGAAGCGCAGGCCGCCGTTGAAGATCGCCGCCGCGAGCACGGTGGCTGCGGTGGTGCCGTCGCCGGCGACGTCGGCCGTCTTCTTGGCCACCTGCTGGACCATGCGCGCGCCCATGTTGGCGAACGGCTCGGCCAGCTCGACCTCCTTGGCGACGGTCACGCCGTCCTTGGTGACGTGCGGGTTGCCCCAGCTCTTGGCGATGACCACGTTGCGGCCGGTGGGGCCCATGGTGACGGCCACCGCCTGCGCGATGGCGTCGACGCCCTTCTTGAGCTCGGCCTGCGCGCCGGTCGTGAACTTCATCTGCTTGCTGCTGCCCATGTGGGACTGCCTTTCGGGGTGTGCTTCGGGTGGCGGGCGCGGCTCAGGCGTCGAGGACGCCGAGGAGCTCGCTCTCGCGGACGATGATGTGCTTGACGTTCTTGATCTCGACCTCGGTGCCGGCGTACTTGCCGAACACGACGGTGTCGCCCTTCTTCACGAGCATGGACATGCGCGTGCCGTTGTCGAGCATCTTGCCGGGGCCGACGGCGACGACCTTGCCCTGCATCGGGCGCTCCTTGGCGCTCTCGGGCAGGAAGATGCCGCTGGACGTCTTGGTCTCGGCGTCGAGGGGCTTGACGATCACGCGATCTTCGAGGGGACGGACCTGGGTGGTGGACATTTCTTGGTTCTCCGGTGTTGGGTGTGTCGTGAGGTGACTGTTCGTTGCCGTGGGTGGTCGGGCGCGGTGCGGTGGTGCGGCGGGCTCACATGCCCATCATGCCGCCCATCCCGCCCATTCCGCCCATGCCGCCCATCCCGCCCATGCCGCCCATGCCTCCGCCGTGGTCGTGCCCACCGGCGGCCTCGTCGGCCTTCTCCGGCTTGTCGGTCACGATGCAGTCGGTGGCGAGCAGCAGGCTGGCGACGCTGGCCGCATTCTGCAGGGCGCAGCGATCGACCTTGGCCGGGGTGATGACGCCGTCCTTCATCAGGTCGCCGTACTGGCGGGTGAGGGCGTTGAAGCCCTCGCCCCCCTTGAGCTCCTTGACGCGCGCGACCACGACGCTGCCCTTCTCGCCGGCGTTGTCGGCGATGGTGCGCAGCGGGACCTCGAGCGCCTCGGCGACGAGGTCCACGCCGGCCTGCTCGTCGCCCTCGAGCTGGGCACGCAGCTTCTTCAGGGCGGGCAGGGCACGGACGAAGGAAGTTCCGCCGCCGGCCACGACGCCCTCTGCGATCGCGGCGCGGGTGGCGTGCAGCGCGTCCTCGACGCGGCCCTTCTTCTCCTTGAGTTCGGACTCGCTGGCGGCGCCGACCTTGATCTGCGCCACGCCGCCGGCGAGCTTCGCCAGGCGCTCCTGGAGCTTCTCGCGGTCGTAGTCGCTGTCGGTCACGTCGATCTCGCGGCGGATCTGCTCGCAGCGGGCCTTGATGGCGGTGGTGCTGCCGGCGCCCTCGATGATCGTGGTGT
This sequence comes from Phycisphaerales bacterium, assembly GCA_018883105.1. Classification (GTDB taxonomy): domain Bacteria; phylum Planctomycetota; class Phycisphaerae; order Phycisphaerales; family SM1A02; genus UBA966. The sequence goes on along the minus strand of VEQS01000001.1, from coordinate 52,645 downwards.
TCTCGCCGTCGATCTCGAGCTTCTTCGCCTGGCCGAGGTCGGCCAGCGTGACCTTGTCGAGCTCGATGCCGAGGTCCTTCATGATCGGCTTGGCGCCGGTCAGGGTGGCGATGTCCTCGAGCATGGCCTTGCGGCGGTCTCCGTAGCCCGGGGCCTTGACGGCGCACACCTGGAGCACGCCGCGCAGCTTGTTGATGACGAGCGTGCTGAGCGCCTCGCCCGAGACGTCCTCGGCGATGATGAGGAGCGGCTTCTTGCTCTCGACGACCTTCTCCAGGAAGGGGACGAGCTTCGTCAGGCTCTCGATCTTGTCCTCGTGCACGAGGACGAGCGCCTTGTCCAGCTCGACGCGCATCTTCTCGGTGTCGGTGACGAAGTTCGGGCTCAGGTAGCCGCGGTCGAAGCGCATGCCCTCGACCACGTCGACGACGGTCTCCAGGCTCTTGCCTTCCTCGACCGTGATGACGCCGTCCTTGCCGACCTTCTTGAACGCCTCGGCCATCATCTTGCCGACCTCGGCGTCGTTGTTGGCGCTGATGGTGGCGACGGCCGCGATGCCGCCGTCGACCTGCGCGACGGGCTTGGCGCCCGACTTGATCTCGGCGACCACGGCGTCGACCGCGCGGCGCATGCCGCGGATCAGGGTGTTGGCCTCGGCACCGGCGGCGAGCTGGCGCAGCCCGGCCTTGAAGAGGGCCTCGGCGAGCACGGTGGCGGTGGTGGTGCCGTCGCCGGCGTCGTCGGAGGTCTTGCTCGCGGCCTCCTTCACGAGCTTGGCGCCCATGTTCTCGACCTTGTTGCGCAGCTCGACTTCCTCGGCGACGCTCACGCCGTCCTTGGTGACGTTCGGTCCGCCCCAGCTGCGGTCGAGCACGGCGTTTCGGCCGCGCGGGCCGAGCGTGCTCTTGACGGCGGCGGAGAGCTTCTCCACGCCGGCGAGCAGCTGCTTGCGGGCGTCGGTGTCGAAGGCCAGTTCCTTGAGTGCCATGGGTCGTGTCTCCAGCGGATTGGTTGCGAAATCAGTGCGGTGGTCTCCCCTTGCAGGTGCAACGGCCGTGCCAGCGGGAAGGGGCGGGGTGAGCACGGGGCGAAAAAATGCGCAAGTGCCTGCGAAACACGGCCTTGCGTGCTCCGGGGAGGCTTGGGCTCCAGGGGGCCGGCCCGCGCCCGCGCGTGCCAGCGGTGCCCCGGGCGGTCGGCGCCGCGCCAGCCCGAGGTGCCAACCCACCCCGATGCTGCCAGAACGGCAGCGGATCGGCGGGCGCTCAGCGCAGCCGGCGGGGGTCGATCCGGGGCCGGCGCAGGCTCCGCGCGATCACCCAGCCGTTGGCGGCCAGGTACGCCAGGCCCAGCACCGTGATCACGGCCAGGAACGCGGCGAGCGCCCACGCGACCAGCGCCCAGTCGTCGCCGACGGCCCCGCGGATCGCAGGCAGCGTCACCCAGAGGCCCAGGCACGCCACCAGCGTGATGGTCACGAGGTCGGCGCTCTGCTGCCCGTGCCGGGCCTCGCGGTAGTTGCGGCTGAGCGCGCCGACGCGGGCCAGGACCGGCGAAAGCCACGTCAGGGCGAGCGCCGACGGCAGCACCTGCGCGGCAAGCGCCACCAGCGGGAAGCTCTGCGCGTCCCCGAGCGGCGTGAGCGAGGCGACGAACGCGGCCGCGAGCACCGCTGACCACGCCCCGAGCGCCGCGAGGAGCCGCACCGTGCGTCCGCGCCCGAGCGACGCGGCAAGCTCCGGGTTGCGCGCCTCCGACAGCCCGCGCGCGGCGACCGCCGCGGCCACGGCGAGCGCGACCGAGGCCACGAGCCACGCGGGCCGTTCCACCTGCGACGGGAACGACGATCCGCGCCCGGCGAGCGCGTCGACCTGGCGCATGGCGGGCCCGGAGCCCTGCAGCAGCACCGCGACGAGCGGCGCGGCGGCGATCGCGGCCACCGCGGCGGCCGCGGAGCCCGGGTCGCTGGGGTGGGAAAGCTCTGAAATCCCTGGGTCCGCGTGCGCGCTGACGCTCGAGATCGCCGGCAGCCCGCACTCGGGGCAGGCGCGGAAGATGCGGCAGCCGCGCAGGTCGTAGCGGCAGCGCACGCATCGCACCTCGACGTCGAGCACGGGTCCGTCGTCGGATGGATGGGCGGGCTGCACGGGCCGAACGATATACTTGCCGCGCTGCAGGCGCCGCGCATGACCGACGTCGCTCCGCTCAATCGCCTGCGAGAGAACATCGCCGCCGTCTACATGGGGAACCGCCAGGCGGTCGACCGCCTGGTGGCGTGCATCCTGGCGCGCGGCCACGTGCTGATCGAGGACGTTCCCGGCGTCGGCAAGACCGTGCTCGCCAACGCGCTCGCGCGCAGCATCGACTGCTCGTTCGCGCGCATCCAGTGCACGCCCGACCTGCTGCCCTCCGACGTCACCGGCGTCAGCGTCTACCGCCGCGAGACGGACACGTTCGAGTTCAAGCGCGGCCCGGTGTTCGCCAACGTCGTCCTCGCCGACGAGATCAACCGCGCCACCCCGCGCACCCAGAGCGCGCTGCTCGAGGCCATGTCCGAGGGCACGGTGACGGCCGAGGGGCAGCCGTTCCCGCTGCCGGTGCCGTTCATGGTGGTGGCGACGCAGAACCCCTACGAGTTCGAGGGCACCTACTTCCTGCCCGAGAACCAGCTCGACCGCTTCCTGATGCGCATCTCGCTCGGCTACCCGAGCCCCGACGACGAGGGCCGAATCGTGCTGCGCCAGCCCTCGCGCACGGCGCTGCGCGACCTGCGCCCGGTGATGGACGGTGCCCAGCTGGTGGCCCTGCAGGAGGCGGTCGACGCCATCCGCATGGACCGCTCGCTGGTCGACTACGCCATCTCGATCGCCGCGGCCACGCGCGTCCACGAGGAGCTGCAGGTGGGGATCAGCCCGCGCGGCACGCTGGCGCTCGCGCAGGCGGCGCGCGCGACGGCGCTGATGGACGGCCGCGGCCACTGCGTGCCCGAGGACATCGTCTCCAACGTGCTGCCCGTGTGCGCGCACCGCGTGGTGACGCGCACCTCGATGCACCATGCCGACACGCAGACGGCGCGCCGCATCCTGCAGCAGGTGCTCGAGACGGTGGCGAGCCCGGCATGAGCGCGGCGCCCCGCGCGGTGGTGCTCCTGTCCGGCGGCATGGACTCCGCGGTGGTGCTTGCCGAGATGCGCCACGCCGGCTTCGAGTGCCACGCGCTCAGCTTCGACTATGGGCAGCGCCACCGCGTCGAGCTCGAGCGGGCCGCCGAGGTGGCCGGCATGCTGGGCGCCGCGTCGCACCGCACCGTGCGCATCGACCTGCGCGCCTTCGGCGCAAGCGCGCTGACCGCCGACATCGCCGTCCCCAAGGACCGCGACGTGGCGGCTGCCCACGACATCCCGGTGACCTACGTGCCGGCGCGCAACACGATCTTCCTGGCGCACGCGCTGGCGATGGCGGAGTCCACGGGCGCGCGCGACATCGCCATCGGCGTCAACGCCATCGACTACTCCGGCTACCCCGACTGCCGGCCCGAGTTCGTCGAGGCGTTCGAGCGCCTGGCGAACCTGGCCACCCGCGCCGGGGTCGAGGCCGCCGCGCGTGGCGAGCGCTGGATGCGGGTGCACGTGCCGCTCCTGCGGATGGGGAAGGCCGACATCGTCCGGCGGGGCCGGGCGCTGGGGGTCGACCTTTCCCGGACCATCAGCTGCTACGACCCCACCCCCGCCGGGCTGCCCTGCGGCCGCTGCGACGCCTGCCAGCTGCGGGAACGGGGGTTCCGGGAGGCCGGGTGAGCCTGTCCCCCGGCGGGCGTTCCGGGCAACATGGGTACAGCCCCCGATGCCCAACGCCGAGGACGTCTTCGAGATCCTGGTGCGCGAGCAGGCCGACCGCCTGCTCGCCTACCTGCGCGCGTCGGTGCCGGCCGCGAGCGTCGATGACCTGTTCCAGGAGACGGTGCTGGTGGCGTGGCGGCGGCTTCCCGACTACGACCGCGCGCGCCCCTTCGGCGCGTGGATGCGGGGCATCGCGCGCAACCTGGTGATGGACCACCGCTCGCGTCTTTGGCGCGAGCGGCCGGTGGACGAGGCGGTGCTGGACGGCATCGACCGCCGCGCCGAGGCCGCCGACCGCGACGACGCGGAGGCGTTCCGGCGCCGCATGTCCGTGCTCGACGAGTGCGTGTCGGGCCTGCCCGACGAGTACCGCGTGCCGATCCACCTCTGCTACCGGCTCGACGCGCCGGTCGCGTCGATCGCGCGCGAGATCGGGGCCAGCGTCGAGGCCACCAAGAAGAGGCTGCAGCGCGCGCGAGCGATGATCGCCGCGTGCATGGAATCGAAGGGAGCCGCCGCATGAGCGACCTGCGCCACGAGCACGAGGAGACCGCGACCGACCGCTGGGTTGGCGGGATGCTGGAGCACCGCCGCATCGACACGCCCGCACGCGTCGGCGCGCTGGTCGGGCGCGCGATGGACGGCGTGCGCGCCGGCCGGGCAGGCGGCACGCGACGGCTGCGCATCGGGCGGTTCGACTGGCGCACGCCGCTTGCAGCGGCCGCGTCGGTGGCGGTGTTCGTGGGCGCGGCGATCATGCTGTCGCCGGGCCCGGCGACCGCGGGCGCATTGCTGCGCGCGGCGCAGGCCGCGGAATCCGGGGGCGGCGACCGTCGCTACCGGATCGACCTCGAGTTCCCGGCGCCGCCCGGCGAGGACGCACCGCGCCGCGCCTCCGGCACGCTCGACGTGCGCGACGCGACGCACGTGCGCCTCGACCTCGACCTGCCGGACGGCCGCCGGATGGTGCGCGCCACCGACGGCGCGCGCGCCTGGGTCATCGAGCCCGGCGCGGACATGCGCGAGCTGCCCGGCGACGCCCCGTGGCCGCGCTGGATCGAGACGCCGGAGGGGGACCTCCTCGTCGACCGGCTCGACGTGCTGCTTGCGGACCTGGCCGCGGGCTACGACATCGCGCGCTGCGACGCGGACGGCCGCATGCAGCTCTGCGCCACGCGCGTGAACCGTGCGTTCCGCGGGCCCGAGCGCGTGGAGCTCGTGCTCGACCCGGACACCAAGCGCGTGCTGCGCGCAAGCTTCGCCTTCGGCGACCGTCCGCCGCCGCCGCCGCCGCGTGGCGACCGCCCGCCCCCGCCGGGCATGCATCGGTCCGGGGGGCCTCCCGGCCCGCATGGCGCACGTCGCCCGGAGCCGCGTTCGATCGTGGTGGAACGGGTGGCGCTGCCCGCGGGCGGCCTGCCCGAGGGCTGGTTCGCGCCGCCTGCGGTCACACGTCCAGGTTCTTGACCTCGAGGGCGTGCTTCTCGATGTAGCTGCGGCGCTGCTCGACGTTCTCGCCCATCAGGATCGAGAAGAGCGCGTCGGCCTCGCTCGCGGCGTCCCAGGTCACGCGCAGCAGGGTGCGCTTGGCGGGGTCCATCGTGGTCTCCCAGAGCTGCGAGGCGTCCATCTCGCCCAGGCCCTTGAAGCGCTTGATCTCGATGCCGCGCCGGCCGACCTCGTGCAGCGTGCGCAGGATGCTGGGCACGTTCGCCGCCTCGACGAACTGCTCCGAGCCGTCCTTCTCGCTGCGCACGCGCCAGGCGTACTTGGTGGGCAGCTTCTCGCCCGTGACGCTCTCCTCCTGGACCAGCGTCCAGTCGTCGATGCTCACCGCATGCGCGGCAAGCTGCTGGAAGAGCCGCTCGAGCTCCTTGTTCTCGTGCAGGACGCGCAGCTGGGCCGGGCGCGTCGCGGGGGCGTTCGGCACCGCCGGCGCGGCCTGTGCCTCCGCCGGGCGCGCGTCCCCGAGCTCGAGGCCATGCTTCGCCATGTACGCCGCCGCGTCCTGCTCGGTGAAGAAGAGCGCGTCGCCGCCGGCCCACGCGAGCTGCCAGCCGGGCAGGTGGCCGTGACCCGACGGGTCGTCCCGGCGCGCGGCCAGCAGCCGCGGGAACGTGATGCCCCGGCGCTGCGAGACGGTCACCAGCTCCTCGAGCCGGTTGAGGATGCGGATGAGGGTGCGCACGCGGTCCGCGGGCACCTCGTGCGCCACGCTGCCGTCGTCGGCGCGCACCACGAGCGAGCAGGTGCGCAGCGCCATCTCGACCAGCGCGTCACCCATCTCTCGGTCGTTGAGCACGTATTCCGCCTGCTTGCCGCGCACCACCTGGTAGAGCGGCGGCTGCGCGATGAACACGTGGCCGCGCCGGACCAGCTCGGGCATCTGCCGGAAGAAGAACGTCAGGAGCAGCGTCCGGATGTGGCTGCCGTCGACGTCGGCGTCGGTCATGATCACGATGCGGCCGTAGCGCAGCTTGGCGACGTCGAAGTCCTCGCCGATCCCGCACTGCAGCGCCTGGATCAGGATGCGGATCTCCTCGAAGCCGAGCACCTTGTCCAGGCGCGCGCGCTCGACGTTCAGCAGCTTGCCGCGCAGCGGCAGGATGGCCTGGTGGACGTGGTCGCGCCCGCCCTTGGCGCTGCCGCCTGCGCTGTCGCCCTCGACGATGAACATCTCGGTGCGCGCGACGTCGTTGGAGGAGCAGTCGGCCAGCTTGTGCGGCATGCCGCCCGAGTCGAGCGCGCCCTTGCGCTTGATGAGCTCGCGGGCCTTGCGCGCGGCCTCGCGCGCCTCGGCGGCCAGGCGCGCCCGGTTGCAGATGCTGCGCGCGTCGGCGGGGTGCTCCTCGAGCCACGCGCCGAGCAGCTCGTTGAGCGCACCGCTCACGAAGGGCGTGACCTCGGGGTTGAGGAGCTTCTCCTTCGTCTGGTTGTTGAAGGTCGGGTTCCTCAGCTTGACGCTGACGATGGCCGCGAGGCCCTCGCGCAGGTCCTCGCCGGTGACCTGGTCCTTGCCGTCCTTGAAGATGCCGTTGCGGCGCGCGTAGCCGTTGATGGCCACGGTGAGCGCCTGCTTGAACGCGGTGACGTGGGTGCCGCCGTCGCGGTTGGGGATGTTGTTCCCGAACGCCAGGAGCGTCTCGTTCATCGCGTCCGTGTACTGCATCGCGATGTCGGCGCGCATGCCGCTCGCCGCGTCCTCGCGCGTCACGGCGATCACCGGGCTCTGCACGCTCTTCGCCGCGTTCAGGTGCCGGACGTACCCGGCCAGGCCGTCGGCCGCGTGGAAGGTCACCTCGCGGATCTGCCCCTCGGCGTCGACGCGCTCGTCGCGCAGCATGATCCGCACTCCCGGGTTCAGGAAGCTCAGCTCGCGCAGGCGGTGCTCGAGGCGCTCGAACTGGAACGTGGTGTCGGCGAAGATCTCGTGGTCGGGCTTGAAGCTGATGCGCGTCCCGGTGCGGCCGCCTGACTGGCGCTCGGCCACGACGTGCAGGGGCTCGGTGACGTCTCCGCGCGAGAAGGCGATCTTCCAGGTCTTCGTGCCCTTGTCGACCTCGACCTCGGTCCACTCGCTGAGTGCGTTGACGCACTTGATGCCGACCCCGTGCAGGCCGCCCGACACCTTGTAGGCGTTGCCGTCGAACTTGCCGCCGGCGTGCACCTCGGTCAGGATCACCTCGACCGCCGGGCGCCCGTTGATGGCCGGGTTCTCGTGCTTCATCGGGTCGACGGGCATGCCGCGGCCGTCGTCCTTCACGGTGCAGCTGCCGTCCACCCCGATCGTGACGTGCACCTCGGTGGCGTAGCCGGCCATGACCTCGTCGATGGCGTTGTCGACGCACTCGTAGACGAGGTGGTGCAGGCCCTCGGGTCCGGCGCCGCCCACGTACATGCCGGGGCGCTTGCGGATGGCCTCGAGGCCCTCGAGCACCTGGATGGTGGACGAGGTGTATTCGTCCGCCGTGGGGGCCCCGTTCTGGGACGCTCCGGCGGGCTGCGTGGTGGGGGTCGCTTCGGCCATTCTGGAGATGTGGAAGTGTATCCGAACCCCCGCGTTCCCCGGCCCGTTCGCCGCCATTTGGCGCCCCCGACCGACGCGACGAACGCCCCGTAAACTGCAGCCTTTCCGGAGCATGCGCCGATCCACGGAAGGAGCGGCGACCCCGCCTCGACGCCGGTGCGTACGAGGTGCATCGAAGGCCCGCACGGACGCCGATGAACGCCCCCCGCAACGAATCCCTCCCGGAACTCGGGCCGCGCCTCGGTGCGGCGATGGCGCGGCGGTCGTTCGTCTTCTTCGGCGCGCTCTTCGTGGCCGGCTGCGCCTCGAGCCCCGGTTCCGCCCGGATGGCCTCGGGCCGCCTGCCCGGCGTCGACTGGCCCGACATCCCCGCGCCCGAGCCCGAGATGCCGCAGGGCGCGATCTGCACGCCCCCGCAGGTGGACGCGAAGACCGGCGTCGTCAAGGTGCCCGAGGTGTGCATGCCCGGCCCCGTGCCGTTCGCTCGCCCGCGGTCGTCGTGGGCGCGCGGCGGCGCACTGACCGGCGGCATGGATCCGATGCTGAAGCCGCGCTACATCACGGTCCACCACGACGGCATGACGCCGTTCTGGGGAAAGACCGAGACCGAGGCGAAGGCCCGCATCGAGCTGATCCGCAACGGCCATCGCGGCAAGGGCTGGGCCGACATCGGCTACCACTACGTGGTCGATCGCAACGGCACCGTGTGGCAGGGCCGCGACCTCACGCGATGGCAGGGTGCCCACGTGAAGGAGCGGAACGAGCACAACATCGGCGTGGTGTGCCTGGGGAACTTCGTGGTGCAGTCGCCGTCGGAGGCGCAGATCGAGGCGCTCAACCGCACCATCGCCCAGCTGCGGGCCCACTACCGGATCTCGAGCGGCGCGGTGCTCACGCACCGCGAGTGGCCGGGCGCGCAGACCGCGTGCCCCGGCGACCGCCTGCAGGCGAAGGTTCGCGTCCTGCGCAAGTCCGGCTTCAAGTCGGCCGCCGTGGCGTGATCGCGCCGGGCACCGATGGCCCGCCGGAGTCGCCGTACGGACCGGGTGCCATTGCGTTCACGATCGCCGGGATGCTGGTGGTCGCCTACCTCGCGTGGCGGCTGGTGCAGCGCCAGGAGCGCGGCGACGCGGACCTCGAGGCGAAATTGCGCGCCGACGACGAGCGCGCGGCGCGGGGGCGCCGCGAAGAGTCGCAGCCGGAAGAGTCGCGATGAAAGAAACGCCCGTCGAGCGTGAGCTCGACGGGCGCTTAATACTCCCTTGAGAGAGGGAGGAGGGAAAGGCTCGTTGAACCCCCGGGTTCCACACGTAGGAACGCAAACTAGGGTAGCGACCCATCATGCATTTGTGCGATTGGGTCGAAAAATCTCGCGTTCGGGGACCTCTCCCGGGCTGTGGCAATAACAGTGGCACCCAGATACGCGCAGTGGGGGGCTGTCAGGCCGTCCACGCCGCGAGCAGCCGGCCGAGGTCGTCCGCATCGACCGATCCGTTTCGGTCGAGGTCGGCGTTGCATGGACCGGACGCCGGGCATGGCCCCCATGCGCCGAGCAGGAGGCCGAGGTCGTCGCCGTTCACGGCGCCATCCTGGTTGAGGTCCGGGTTCTTGGGTGGCAACCCCGGCGTGCCCTCGACGACGAGCGTCAGCGCCGCGCCGCTCCCGCCGGCCTGCCACCCTTCGTCGGTCGCGGTGCGCAGGCCGATCGAGTTCCATGAGTTGCCGAACGCCGCAAAGTTCCACACCGGCGAGAGGCCGCCCGGCGCGTCGCTCTGCGCCACGACCCAGTAGCGCACGCCCGCGCGCAGCGCGATGCCGCCGGCGCTGGTCACGGAGTGCTGCACCGGGTTCCAGCCTGCGGCCTGGCAGGCGATGTCCCACTGCGCGATCACCTGCGTGCCGGGAATGCTGGTGCCGCCGGCATGCGTGCCGTCGGCGCGCAGCGTGATGCGGATCGGCGCGCCCGGCGCGCCGTCGTCGTTCATGAACCACAGGCGGATGGCCGTCAGCGTGTGGTCGGCGCCCGGCACGAAGCGCGCGCCGACGATCTGGCTGCCCGAGACGGTGGGGCCCCAGAGGCCGAAGAAGCCGCCGAACGGCCCCTGCGTCTGGTGGACGACGTCGGCCGCGGCGGGCGCCGAGGTGGCGAGGCACAGGAGGACTGCGACGGCCCGGAGCACGGGTCGAGTGTACGGCGCCGATGCGGCGGGTCCACCTGATTCGAAGGTGGTTTCCGGGCTACGCTGCCTGCATGAGCGCTGCCGACGTTCCGTCCGGGGAGTTGTTCCCGTCCACGGAGCGCACCTGGATCGTCGACCGCATCCGGCAGGGCGAGCGCGCCGAGCTGCACCACCATCTCATGAGCACTTACTCGGGCGCGCTCGCGGGGTACGTGTCGGCGACGGGCTTCCGCAGCCTGTCAGAGCCGCGCGAGCTGGTGTCGGGGTTCTTCGCGAGCCGGCTGTCGCAGGACGGATGGCTGCCGGCATGGCTCGAGTCGGGCATGCGCATGCGGCGGTGGCTGATGAACGGCCTCCTTCTCTATTGCCACGAGCGCCTGGCGGAGCGAAGCCGGGACGGGCGGACCGCGCTGCTGCCGGGCGACGTGCTCGATTCCGTCGGCTCGGCCGAGGATGCCGTGCGCACCTTCGAGCGCGTGTGGGCACGCGGGGTGATCGAGCAGGCCACGGCGCGCGCCCGAGAGCTCTGCGACGCCGGTGGGCAGGGGCGCCACTGGGAGCTCTTCCTCCGCCACCACGTCGGGCAGCGGCCGTATGCGGAGTTGGGGCCCGAGTTCGGCGTCTCCGAGCAGCAGGCGGCCGGCATGGTGCGTACCGCGTCGATCAAGCTGCGCCGGGCGCTGCTGGAGGTCCTTGCCCGGGACGGGGCGGGCGAGGGGGACCTCGATGCGGAGATCGCAGCCCTCCTGGACGCAATGCGGGAAGCGTGAGGCCGTGCACGGGGGCTCCGACGCAATTTTGCGGGTTTTTTCCGACGGGGCGCGCATGCGCGCCCGTCGAGCGCCTCTCTCCTGGAGCCTCTGTTGAACGCGGGACTCGATCTCCTGGATGCGGAGCGGATCCTGCGGGGTGCCTTGATTCACCCCCCGAAGCCCGGGGACCGCTTCGGTCAGTTCACGCTGGTGCGCTTCCTCGGGAAGGGTGCGTCCGGCTCGGTGTTCGAAGCCGAGCAGGACGCCCCCGTCCGGCGGCGGGTGGCGGTCAAGGTGCTGTCGGGGGTCGAGGCGTCCTCGTCGGCGGAGCGGCGGTTCGGGGACGAGCGCCGCGCGCTGGCCTCGCTGGCGCACGCGGGCATCGCGATGATCCTCGATGGGGGCATGTCCGACGACGGGACGCCGTGGTTCGCGATGGAACTGGTGGACGGACAGCCGGTCGACGCGTTCGCCGATCACGCTCGGCTCGATGCGCGCGAGCGCGTGCGGCTGCTGGCCGACGTCGCGGACGCCGTTGAGCATGCGCACCGCCGCGGCGTGCTGCACCGTGACCTGAAGCCGTCGAACCTGCTGGTCGAGTCGCGCGCGGGCCAGCCGCGGCGGGTGAAGGTGATCGACTTCGGGCTTGCGCGCATCCTGGATGGTTCGGCGGGCGAGGGACCCGCGCCACGTGGCGTGGTCGGGCGCGGTGCGGACCGGGCGTGCGCGGACGCCACCCTCGCCGGGCACGTGATCGGCACGCCCTCCTACATGAGCCCCGAGGCAGCGTCGAGCGAGCCGTGGCGCATCGATGCGCGCAGCGACGTGTGGTCGCTCGCGGCCATCCTGGTTCGGCTGCTCACTGGTGCGCCGCCGCACCGCCTGCGCGAATCCGAGGCGGCGTCGGTGGTGGTGGAACGCGCGCGACGCGGCGACCTCGCCGACGTGCATGCTCGACTCTCGGCGCTCGCGCTCGGCCGCCGCGGGGACCTGGCCGCGGTGCTCGTCCGCGCGCTGGCACGAGCGCCGGAGGATCGTTACCAGGAGGCGGGCGAGTTCGCCGCGGACCTGCGGCGGTGGGCTGAGGGTCACCCGGTGCGTGCCCGCCCCGTCGGGGCGGTCGGTCGCGCGTGGCGGATGGCGCGTCGCCATCCGGCGGCGACGTCGGTGGTGCTGGCGCTCGCGGCGGGGATGGCTGCGGCGACCGTGACCGCGGTGCTTGCCGCGCGCGAGGCGCGGGTGCAGCAGCACGAGGCGGAACGCCGGGCGGTGGTGATGAAGGATGCCGTGGAGCCGCTCCTGGGGATGGTCCAGCTGACGCGGCTGGCCGACGAGAGCGTGGGGGCGCGCCGCCGGCTCCTGGCCGCGTACGAGGAGATCTACGGGCCCGACGAACCGCGCACGAACACCCGCCGCATCGGGCTGGCGCAGACGCTCGTGGGGGCGGGCGATTACGACGGCGCCGTGGCCGAGTTCGTCCGCCTGCGCGACGTCGTGGCGCGAAAGGGCCTGCCGGAGACCCACGTGGCGGCGCTGCGGATCGATGCGGGGATCGCCAACGCCCTCAGGCGAAAGGGCGACCACGACGGCGCCGTGCACGTCGCCGACCGCGTGGTGCTGCTCGTCGACGCAGTGCTCGACGGCTGCGACCAGAACGAGCAGCTCGCGCGCCTGGCGCGTGGGGCGGTGCGGATCCTCGAGGGCGATGCGGTCGGCGCGCTGGCCGACGCACGCTGCGCGGTCGACCTGCTCGAGCGATGCCCGGGCACCGTCGAGACCTCGACGATCATCGCGCGGTCGTTCCTGGGCGACGCCATGCTCAATGCCGGGCTCGAGCGGGAAGGCCGTTCCCTCATTGGCGACCTGCGCGACCGGTCCGCATCGATCGTCGGCACCTTCCCGTCGCTCGTGGGCCTGGCCCGGCAGTGGCGCGCCCAGCAGGTGCTGGAGGAGGCCGAGCGGCTGTCGGCGAGCGACCCGGGCGGCGCGGCGCTGATGCGCGAGGCCGAGGCGATGGCGCTCGAGTCGGAGCTTGGGTCGCGCCCGCCGGCGTACGACCGGCTGCGGGCGTGGGCCGCTCCGTAGACTCCGCCCGTGCTCCCAGACCTGCAGTACGCGGCGATCCGCTTCGAGGGCTTCGTGTCGGAGGTGCTGCTGCCGGCCGCGTTCACGGCGCGCGAGCCGCTTGCCGTGTCGGTCTGGCAGACGCCCGACCGGGTGGCGCCGGGGCATGCGGCGACGCAGTCGTTCCGGCCCGTCGAGCTCGGGTGGCGCTGGGGGCCGGCGTGGAGCACGGCGTGGTTCCGCCTGCAGGGCGAGGTGCCGGCGTCGCTTGCCGGCCGCCGCGTGGCGCTGCGCTTCTCGTCGGGCAGCGAGGCGCTCCTGTGGCGGGGCGGCGTCCCGTTCCATGGGTTCGACCCCTACCGCGACCTGGCATTCCTCTGGGAGCGCGCGCCCGCCGGCGAGGCGGTCGACCTGCTGGTGGAAGCCGCATGCAACCTGCCGCTCGGCGTCAGCACGTTCTGGTGGGAGAGCGCCGAGCACCACGCGCGCTGGCGCGAGGCGAACCCGGGGCGCTTGGAGGGCGCGGAGCTGGTGGCGGTCGACGAGGCGGCGTGGCGATTCGCGCAGGGCTTCGACACCGCGCGCAAGCTGCTGGCGGCGCTGCCTGCGCACGAGGCACGCGCGCACGAGCTGGACCGCGGGCTGCGCGCGCTGATGGCGCGGCTTCCCGTGCAGGGCGCGCCCGGCTCGATGCATGCCGCGTGCACGTCGCTGTTCCCGGAGCTCGCGGCCCTCCTGATGGGGCGCGGGCCATCGACCCCCGTGACGTGCAACGCGGTCGGCCACGCGCACATCGACACCGCCTGGCTCTGGCCGATTGCCGAGACGAAGCGCAAGTGCCTGCGCACCTTCGCGAACGTGCTGCGCCTGCAGGAGCGCCATCCGCACTTCCACTTCCTGTGCAGCCAGGCGCAGCAGTACGCGTGGGTCGAGGAGTCGTCGCCCGCGCTCTTCGCCGAGATCGCGGCGCGCGTCCGGGAAGGACGCTGGGAGGCGGCGGGCGCGATGTGGATCGAGCCCGACTGCACGTGCCCCTCGGGGGAGAGCTTCGTGCGCCAGATCCTGCACGGGTGCGAGTACTGGCGCTCGCGCTTCGGGGCCGCGGCGCCGCAGCGGTTCCTCTACCTGCCGGACACCTTCGGGTTCCCGGCGTGCCTGCCGCAGGTCATGGCGCAGGCCGGGATCGACACCTTCATCACCAACAAGATGAGCTGGAGCGAGACCAACCGCTTCCCGAACGTGACGTTCCTGTGGCGCGGGCTCGACGGCACCGAGGTGCTCTCGCACCTGACGCCCGGGCACAACTACAACAGCGCCATCGAGCCGAAGGAGTTCATGCACGGCGTGCAGGTGCTCGTCGACCTTGACGGCGCGCGCGTTCCCACCTACCTGCAGCCGTACGGCTTCGGCGACGGCGGCGGCGGCCCGACGCCGGAGCAGGTGGAGCGGGCGAACATCGGCGCGCGCTGCGAGGGACTGCCGCGCGTCGAGCAGAAGCCGGTGCGCGACTTCTGCGAGGAGCTGCACGAGGCGCGCCGCGCCCTGCGCCGCGCGGGGCAGGACCTGCGCGTGTGGGACGGCGAGCTGTACCTCGAGCTCCACCGCGGCACCTACACGAGCCAGGCGTGGATCAAGGAGGCGAACCGCCGCTGCGAGGGATTGCTGCGCCTCGCCGAGATGCTGGCCTGCATGCGCGCCGGGGCGGAGGCCGATGCCGCGGTCGCCGCGGAGGCGCGCGCGGCGCTCGATGCGCCGTGGAAGGCGCTCCTCCTCAACCAGTTCCACGACATCCTGCCGGGCAGCTCGATCCGCGAGGTGTACGACGATGCACGCGTGCAGCTCGACGACGTGCGCCGCGAGGCCGTGCGCGCGGTTGGCCGCGGCATGCAGTGGCTGGCCGGCGCCGTGGCCGCGGCCGGGGGCGATCGCGATGCGACGAGCGAGCGGATCGCGGTGTTCAACCCCGCGTCCACCGCGCAGACCGGGACGGTGGCGGCCGATGGCGGCGCCGTGCTCTGCGTCGAGGTGCCCGCGCTCGGCGTGGCGGTGGTGGATGCGGCGGCGGACCCGTCGATCGCGCCGGGGCACGAGGTGCGCGTCACCGGCGCGCGCGCGATGCGCAACGGGTTCCTCGAGGTCGAGCTCGACGAGGCGGGGCGCGTCGCGGTGCTGCGGCGCGTGGTCGACGGCGCCATGGCGAACGCGCTTGACGAGCATGGCGCGCCGCTTCCCATGAACCAGCTGGTGACCTACGTGGACCGGCCGCGGCGCTGGGAGGCATGGGACATCGACCGCGACTACCAGGAGCAGGCGACGCGGGTGATGGGGCCCGCCGACCGGATCGAGTTCACCGTGCGCGGTCCGGCCGAGGCCGAGCTCGTGGTCGAGCGCGCGGTCGGCCGCGCAAGCCGCATCGTGCAGCGCCACCGGCTGGTGGCGGGGTCGCCGCGGCTTGACATCGTCACCGACGTCGAGTGGAACGAGGAGCAGGTGCTCTTGCGTGCGCTCTTTCCCTGCGCGGTGCGCGCGCGGCGCGCGACCTTCGGCACGCAGTTCGGGCACGTCGAGCGCGCCGCGCACGACAACACCAGCTGGGAGCGCGCGCAGTTCGAGGTGCCCGGCCATGGGTGGATGGACCTCTCGCAGCCGGGGCTCGGGGTGGCGGTCCTGGACGACGGCAAGTTCGGCCGCAGCGCGCGCCACGGCACGCTCGGCCTGAGCCTCCTGAAGGCACCGAACTTCCCCGATCCGACCGCCGACCGCGGCCGGCACCGCTTCACCTACTCGCTGATGGTGCACGGCGGCGACTGGCGCGCGGCCGGCATCGACGCGCAGGCCGAGCAGCTGAACCACCCTCTGGTGGGGATCGAGCTGCGCGGCGCGGCGCCCGCCGGCGCGGCGCGGGTCGCACCCGGCTGGCAGGGCGTCGGCGTTCGCTGCGACGGTGCCGGGCACCTGGAGGTCTCGGCGCTCAAGCCCGGCGAGGCGCCGGGCACGGTGGCACTGCGCGTCGTCGAGGTGCGCGGCGGCGGCGGCTCGGCCGAGGTGCGCTGGGGCTTCCCGGTGCGGGACGTGCAGGCGACGGACCTCTTCGAGGAGCCGCGCGACGTGGCCGCCATCGAGCACGATGCGGCCGCGGGCGTGACGCGCTTCGCGGTGCGGCCATTCGGGATCGTCACCCTGCGGGCGGCGCTCGCGGGGGCCGGCGCGTGAGGCTGGCCGCGATCGACTGGACGATCGTCGCGTCGTTCATGACGGCGCTCGCCTGGAGCGCCTGGGGCATGCGCCGGCACGCGACGAGCGTGAGCGGGTTCCTGAGCGCCAACCGCCTGGCCGGCCGCTACCTGCTGACCGTCTCCTACAACATGGCGCAGGTCGGCGTGATCACGCTGGTGTGGTACTTCCAGCTCGGCTACGACGTGGGGTTCACGCAGTACTGGTGGGGCTACCTGGAGGGGCCGGCGCTCATCCTGCTGGCCGCCACGGGGTGGGTGATCTACCGCTTCCGCGAGACGCGCGCGATGACGCTCGCGCAGTTCTTCGAGATGCGCTACTCGCGCCGGCTGCGGATCTTCGGCGGGCTGGTGGCCTTCGTCTCCGGCATCCTGAACTACGCGATCTTCCCGGGCGTGACGGCGCGGTTCTTCATCGCGATGCTGGGGCTGCCCGACGGCTTCGAGCTCTGGGGCACGCACGTCGAGACGTTCCCCGTGGTGATGGCGGCGCTGCTTTCCTTCGCGGTCTTCATGGTCTTCGCGGGCGGGATGCTCGCCGTCCTGGTGACCGACTTCTTCCAGGGCGTGTTCTGCTTCTGCACCTTCGTCACCGTGTGCTGGTGGGTGATGCTGCGGTTCCCGTGGCTCCAGCTCGAGGAGACGATGCTCATGCTCCCGGCGGGGAAGAGCATGCTGAACCCGCTGGGGCTCTCGGACGAGCGGAACTTCAACGTCGTCTACTGGCTGATCAGCGCGTTCACGCTCTTCTACGCCTGCCGCGCGTGGCAGGGCGACCAGGGCTACAACAGCGCCGCGCGCGACGCGCACGAGGCGCGCATGGGCCAGCTCCTGAACGGCTGGCGGTACCGAACGCTGATGCTCGTGACGGTGCTGGTGCCTCTTGCGGTGCGCGCGTTCCTGACGCACCCGGAGCATGCGGCCGCGTCGGCCGGACTGCAGGAGATGATCGCGGCGCAGCCGACCGAGGCGCTGCAGGCGGAGATGCGAGTGCCGCTGGCGCTCGGCGTCATGCTTCCGGCCGGGATGCTGGGCCTCGTGGTCGCGGCGATGCTGGGCGCCGCCGTCAGCACCGACGAGGCGTACCTGCACTCGTGGGGCAGCATCTTCGTGCAGGACGTGGTGCTGCCGTTCCGGAAGCGACCGATGGCGCCGCGGTCGCAGCTCGTCCTCCTGAAGCTTGCGGTGCTCGGCGTGGCGGTGTTCGCGTTCCTCTTCAGCCTGCGCTGGCAGCCGGGCGAGTACATCGCGATGTACGGCGCGCTCACCGGGAGCATCTTCGTGGCCGGCGGCGGCGCCGCGATCATCGGCGGCCTCTACACGCGGTGGGGCACGACGTCCGGGGCGTGGTCGGCGATGCTCGCCGGCATCGGCATCTCGGTGCCGGGCCTCGTGGTGCTGAACGCCCCGGCGTCCTGGGTGGAGGCGATGGCGGCGCCGGAACCCGCGTTGCCCGCGCTGGCCGCCGGGTTCAACTGGGTGCGCGCAAACGTCACCGGCATGGAACTGAGCTTCGTCGCCATGATGGCAAGCTGCGCCGCCTACGTGGTGGCGAGCCTCGCCGGCGGCGTCCGGCGGTTCGAGCTCGACCGCATGCTGCATCGCGGGCGCTGGCGCGTCGAGGGCGACGCCGCGCTCGACGAGGCACCGCGGACGTTCCTCGAGAAGATCGGCTTCGACCGGCAGTACCGCGGCTGGGACCGGTCCGTGGCAGTGATCACGCTGGCGTGGCCGCTTGCCTTCACGGTGCTCTTCCTGCTGGCGACGCCGTGGCTCCTGTGGAGGCGCGCCGCGGGAGATCCGGTGAGCGACCAGGCCTGGTCGGCGTGGTGGCACGGCTGGACCTGGTTCATCCTGGCGGCAAGCACCGTGGTGATGGTGTGGTTCTCGATCGGCGGCATCCGCGACTACGTGCGGCTGCGACGCGACCTGCGCACGTACCGGCCCGACGATGCCGACGACGGGCGGGTCGGGTGAGGGGCATGCAGTGCCGGTGATCCGACCCGATCCCTCCGCATGGACGGTCACGTGCACGGCGTGCGCGCACGCGGAGGCGCCCGAGGGGATCGTCGGCCGATCGTTCCCGGCCGAGGTGCCGGGGTGCGTGCACCTGGACCTTGGGCGTGCGGGCGTGCTGCCGCCGCTCGACGTCGGCGACGGGGAGGAACGCCAGGCATGGGTCGGCCACGCCGACTGGACGTGGACGGGGCGGATCGACGTGCCCGCCGAGGTGCTCGGCGGCGGCGCGGTCGAGCTGTGCCTCGACTCGGTCGACACGGTGGCGGACGTCGAGCTGAACGGCGTGCCGGTCGGGGCGTGCGCGAGCCAGTTCGTGCCATGGCGGTTCGACGTGCGCGGCGCGGTGCGCGCGGGCGAGAACGTGCTCGTCGTGCGCGTGCGCGCCCCGGTGCCGTGCGTGCGCGCCGAGGAGGCACGGCTCGGGCCGCGCCCGGTGAACGGCGACTGGACGCCCTACCCGTTCATCCGCAAGAGCGCCTGCAACTTCGGCTGGGACTGGGGTCCGCGCGTGCCCACCTCGGGGATCCCGGGCGACGTGCGCATCGAGTGCTGGAGCGCGGCGCGGATCGAGTCGGTGCGGCCGCTCGTCGATGCATGCGACGCCGAGCGGGCCCGGGTGTCGGTGCACGTCGACGTGGTGCGCATGCCCGACGCACCGCGAGACGGCGTGTTCGTGCGCTGCGAGCTTCGGCGGCCGCCGCGCGCGCCGGGCGAGGAGCGCGACCGCGCGCGCGACCGTGACCGCGGCGCGCGGACGATGTCGTCGACCGTGCCGGTCGGCGATGATGGGCGCGCGTGCGCGACCTTCGAGTTCGAGCGGCCGGAACGATGGTGGCCGCGCGGCTTCGGCCGGCAGCCGCTGCACGCGGTGCGCGTCGACCTGGTCGACGCCGGTGGGCGTCCGATCCCGGGTGCGGGCGCACGCGAGGTGCGTCGGATCGGCCTGCGTTCGTGCGCGCTCGATGTCTCGGCGGACGCGGATGGCGAGCGGTTCGCGTTCCTCGTGAACGGCGTGCGCGTGCCGGTGACTGGCGCGAACTGGATCCCCGCGTCGCCGTTCCCGGTGGCCGGCCGCGATGATGCCACGGCCGAGCGGCTGCTTGAACTTGCCGTGGCGGCGAACCTGAACATGCTGCGCGTCTGGGGCGGTGGGATCCACGAGCCGGACGCGTTCTACGACCGCTGCGACGAGCTCGGCCTCCTGGTCTGGCAGGACTTCATGTTCGCGTGCGCGACGTACCCGGAGGACGCGCCGATGCCGGCGCTCGTCGAGCGCGAGGCGCGCGCGCAGGTCGCGCGGTGCTCCGCGCACCCGTCGATCGTGCTCTGGTGCGGCGGCAACGAGGACGTGCTCGCGTGGCAGTCATGGGGATTCCGCGAGCGGCTGGCGCCGGGGCAGTCGTGGGGCCGGCACTACTGGCTCGAGCTGCTGCCGCGCGTCTGTGCGGAGCTCGATCCGTCGCGGCCGTACTGGCCCGAGAGCCCATGGAGCGGGTCGCTCGATGTGCACGCGAACGACCCCGACCGCGGCGACCGGCACACGTGGGACCTGAAGCTCGCGGGCCAGCGCTCGATGGTGCCGCGCTTCACCAGCGAGTTCGGCCACCAGTCGCCGCCGACCTTCGCGTCGCTGCGCGAGGCGATCGGCGAGGACGCGCTCGTGATCGGATCGCCGGCGCTCGCGAGGCGGCAGCGCGCCTGGGGCGGCGACGAGGTGCAGTACGCGCCGTTCCTGGCGGCGAACTTCCCGGCGCCCGCGGACTTCGCCTCGTGGCTCTGGCAGGCGCACCTGCTGCAGGCGCGCGCGATGCGCACCATGATTGCCTGGACGCGCGCGAATCCCGGCCGCTCGGGCGGGAGCCTCTTCTGGCAGCTGAACGACGTGTGGACCGGGCACAGCTGGAGCGTCGTGGACGCGAAGCTCCGCCCGAAGCCGTCATGGCATGCGGTGCGCCAGGCGGCGCGGCCGCGCCTGGTGGCGATCGAGCCGGTCGGGCCGGCGGGGCAGGGCGTCGCCGGCGGCGACGGCGTGGCCGGCTCGCTGCGCGTGGTGCTCGTCAACGATGCCCCCTCGGCATGGAACGCGCCCGTCGAGGTGCGGCGCGTCGACGTGCATGGCCGGGTGCTCGCGTCGGCCGTGCGGAAGGTGCGCGTGCCGCCGCGCGGGATCGATGCATCGCTCGATCCGGCCGAGCTGGTCGGGCCGCCCGCCGATCCGTCTTCAGAGGCGTGGAGCGCCGAGGTGCCGTCGGCCGAGGATCACCTCGAGGGCGTTCCCGACGGCGGCCACGTGCGCAACCGCGCCTGGTGGTGGTTCGCGCCCGAGGTGTCGCAGCCGCGGGTGTCGCCCGGGTTCTCGGTTCGCGTGGAGCGCCGGCACGACGCATGGTGGGCCGACGTGACGGCGCGCACCCTGGTGCGCGAGGCATGGGTGGAGCCCGAGGGCGACTGGGTCGAGTGCACGCCCAACCTGCTCACCTTGATGCCCGGCGAGCGGTCGTCGGTGCAGGTCCGCATGCGGGCGGACGGTGCGCCGGCACCCACGGTTCGCGTGCACTGCTTCTGACGTGATCGCCGGAAAAATGGCGGCGACCGCGTGGGCCGTGCCCGCGCGCCGATACGGTGCGCGCACGCAGGGCAGGAATCGGAGGTTCGACATGTGCTTTGGGATCACGGGTTCGGAGGCGCGCGTCGCGCGCCGGAGGCGGTTGGTCGGCGGCATCTCGCGCGATCGGCTCGATGCGATGGCCGAGGAGGTGATCGGCACGCGGCGAAGGATGCACGCCGACCGGGCGCGCCGGATCGACGAGCTGGTCGCCAAGGCGCGCGCCGCGGGCGGCATCGAGGACCGCTTCCACTGGACGCTGGTCTATGACCTGGAGATGGCGCCCGTCACGACGGGCCGCGCGCTCCTCCTCGAGCACCGCATCGTGCCGGTTCCGCCGCAGGACCTCGAGTCGGCCGACGCGCTCCACGACGAGCTCTGGACGGTCATCGAGGCGCTCTCGGCCAGCGGCGTGTTCCTCCTGAACACCGACCATCTCGACGACAGCGACCTGTACGGCCGCCTGTACTACCGCATCCTCGACGAGCCGACGCGGGCGCTTCCGCCGGAGTCCGAGGCGTCGGAATTCATCGACTGCCTGCATCCCCTCGACATCGAGAGCGGGGGCCTGGGACGGCGGCTTGCCGACCGGATCGCCGCCGGCGAGCACCAGCCGCCGTCGATGCGCACGGCGGGCGTGCGGGGCCCCGCGTTCCGTCGGGCACCCGCCGAGCGCGACCGCTGGCTGCCGCGTCCGACCGGGTGACGTCGCGTCGCCCCCTCGGCGCGGTCGATGCGCTACCGTGCGGCGCATGAACGTCGCCCGAATCCTGGTGCATGCCGCCGCCGTCGCGCTGTCGGCGTCCGCGTGCGTGTCGACCGAGAAGGTGCCGGCCGCCGACCCGAGCGTGACGGGCGCGTGGCGGTCGCTCGGCGACGGATCGACGATCTCCTTCGCCGAGGGCGGGCTGTACTCGCTGGTCGTCAAGGGGCAGTCGCGCGCCGTCGTGGGGGGATGGTCCTACGACCCGGGCGAGCGCCGCCTGACCCTCTCCACCCGGCGCGAGTCGCCGCTGTGCGCGGATGACCAGGCGGTGTACGCGCTGCGGATCGGCTCGCTCCGGATGGACGCGGATCCGGTGCGGGAAGGGTGCGACGCGCGCCGTGCCGTGTTCGCACAGTCCTTCGAGCGCGTGGGCGGCGCCGCGAACGCCGCCCCGGCATCGCGGTCGGCGCCATGAACTGCCCCCGGGTGCCGGTGTTCCTGCTGGTGGTGGCGATCGCGTCGTTCGCACGCGCCTCGGCGCCGCCCGCACTCGCCTGGCCGCAGCGGATCGATGGCGCCGGCCGCGCGTGGACCGTCTTCGCTCCATGCTTCACGACCTTCGACGGCAGCGAGGTGGAGTTCGAGCAGGCGATCGTGCGTGGCGATGCGCTGGCGGCCGTCCCGGACCCGGCGTCCATGGGGCGCGTGAGGGTCGTCGCGTCGGTGCAGGCCGGTGCGCTGCCGGGCGAGCTGGAGCTGTCCGGGTTTGCCGTGCGATCGCTCTCCTTCGCGGATCGACCGGCCGACGACGCCGAGCGCGGCGCGTTGGCTGCGGCGATCGCCGGGCGGGCGATGTCGACCACGCGGCGCGCCATCACGCACGACATGGTGGTGGCCGACGCGCGTGGCGCGACCGCCGGTGGCCTGGGCGACGACGCGCCCGCGTTCGCGGTCGTGCGTCGGCGCGCGGTCGGGCTGTGGATCGACGGGGAACCGCGCATGGCCGCGCTCGCCGCGACCGGCTGGCGACGGTGCACCAACACGCCGTTCGTCCTGCTGCAGGATCCGGGCGGCACGCTCTTCGTGCGCCTGGCCGCGGATCGATGGGTCTCCAGCGACACCCTCGGCGCCGGCTATTCGCCCGCCGCATCGCCTCCCGCCGGCGTGGTGGCGGCGCTCGGCCGCGAACCCGTGGCGCGCGGCGTCGC
The DNA here is from genome assembly GCA_018883105.1 of Phycisphaerales bacterium. Classification (GTDB taxonomy): domain Bacteria; phylum Planctomycetota; class Phycisphaerae; order Phycisphaerales; family SM1A02; genus UBA966. The sequence goes on along the minus strand of VEQS01000001.1, from coordinate 30,013 downwards.
GGCGCAGCCTGCGGATGCGGACGCCGCACCGGCATCGCGCCCGGCGCCTGACCTCCGGGTCTTCACGGAACCCACCGCACTCGTCTCCATTGACGGCGAGCCGGACCTTGTCGACGTTGCCCCGGGCGTGCAGTGGGCACCGGACGCATCGCCCCTCCTTCTGCGGACGGCCGCGCCCGCGGCATGGTGGACCATCGCCGCCGGCCGCTGGTTCCGCGCCGACGCGCTCGACGGCCCGTGGACGCGTGTGCGGCCGTCGGACCTGCCGGCCGCGTTCGCGCGGCTCCCCGGTGGCCGCGCCTTCGTGCCGGCGCGTGCGAGCGTTCCCCACACGCCCGAGGCGGTCGCGGCCGTCGCGGCCACGCTCGAGCGCCGGGCACAGTCGCTCTCGCGCGCCGATGCGCGCTGCTCGGTGCGCTGGAACGGCGCGCCCGCGTGGCAGGCGGTGCCCGGCACGATGCTGCGTGCCTCGGTGAATGCCTCGCAGCCGGTGATCGAGGTCGGGCCGCGGTTCTTCTGCTGCGACAACGCCGCGTGGTTCTCGGCGGACGCAGCCGACGGTCCGTGGGTGCTCGCCGACGCCATTCCCGACGACATCGCGTCCATCCCGCCCGAGTCCCCGGCGTTTCCGGCCACCTTCGTGGACGTGGTCGCCTCCGACGATGCGTCCGTGACCTTCGCGTGGTCGCCGGGATACCTGGGCACCTACGTCGAAGGCGGCGCGGTCGTCTTCGGCACCGGGTTCTCGCCGGCGGCGGTCGAGTTCGCCGACGGCGCGTTCGCGTCGCAGCCGCAGACGTTCGCGCAGCCCGTCGCGTTCGATCCCGCGGTCGGTGCCTTCGTCGCCGTGGCCGGAACGTCCGATGCGGACGCCGCACCCGACGTGATGCCCGATGTCCTGGTGGATGGCTGCATCCCGTGGGGCTGGTGCCCGGGATGGACCAGCGCGTGGGCGTGGGAGCTGACGCGCCCGGGCTGGTGGGCTGCGCAGGGCGGTGCGCTGGCGTCGTGGACCCCCACCTGGAACCGGTGGGCGAACGCCCGCGCCGCCGCGCAGCGCGCGCGCGACGAGGCGGACGCGCGTGCGCTGGCCGAGCGTGCGGCCGTGGATGCCGCGCGCGCCGAGGGCGAGGACGACGCGATGCAGCGCGCCGCCGCCGACGAGGCGGCCTGGCGCGAAGCGCAGCGCGAGGCGTCGATGCGCGCGGTCGAGGATGCGAGGGCGGAGCAGTCCCGCGAGGATCGGGCGCAGGAGGAACGCGCGGCGCGGCTCGCCGACCGCCGGTCCGCCGACGAACGCGCGCGCCAGGATGCGGCGCGCTGGGCGGCGCTTGCGCGCGGCGGCCCGGTTGCACCGCCAGGCAGCGTCGAGTGGTGGTACCAGTTCTACGACGACTATTCGAGCGGCTACCTGTCGCGTGCGACCGGCTACCGCGACCCGCGTTATCCGGGCGGCACCTGGGGCGCGCGCCCGGCCGGCGCGCCCCCCGCGCGGTAGCCGAGCAGCCGCAGGCTGTTGAGGACGACCGCGACCGTCGAGCCTTCGTGCATGATGACGGCAAGCCACACCGGGATGGCGCCCGCGACGGCAAGCGGGATGAGGATGAACACCATCCCCATCGAGATCGTGACGTTCTGGCGGACGATCGCGCGCGAAGCGCGGCTGATGCCCACCGCGAAGGGCAGCCGCATCAGGTCATCGGACATCAGCGCGACGTCCGCGGCCTCGAGCGCCACGTCGGTGCCGGACTTGCCCATCGCGATCCCCACGGTGGCCGCCGCCAGGGCAGGGGCGTCGTTCACGCCGTCGCCCACCATCGCCACCGAGCCGTGCGAGCCGAGCAGGCCGCGCACGGCCTCGATCTTCATCTCGGGCATCAGGGACGCGCGGACCTCGTCCACGCCGACGAGCCCGCCCACCGCGTCGCCCACCGCCTGGTTGTCGCCGGTGAGCATCACGATGGGCCGCACGCCGAGTGCGTGCAGCGCCGAGATCGCCGCCTTCGCCTCCGGCCGCGGGCCGTCGATCAGGCCGACCGCGCCGACGAACGCGCCGTCGCGGCTGACGAGCATCGCGGTGCAGGCATGGGACTCGAGCCGGTGCACCTCGGCCTCGGCCTCGGGCGTCGAGCGTGGCGCGCCGTCGCGTCCGTCGAACAGCCGGAGCGCGCCGAGCCGGACATCGCGCCCCCCGACCGTCCCGGACATGCCCTTGCCGCGGATCGCCTGCGCGTCGGAGGCGCGCTCGAACGCGATGCCGCGCGCGCGCGCCGCTGCGACCACCGCGTGCGCGAGCGGATGCGTCGAGTGCTCCTCCAGCGCGGCGGCGAGCGCGAGCACGTCGGACTCCGCATGGCCGCCGAGGGCGACCACCTCGCGCACCGCCGGGCGGCCCACGGTGAGCGTGCCGGTCTTGTCCATCGCGAAGGCGCGGATCGCGCCGAGCGTCTCCAGATGCGCGCCGCCCTTGATCAGGATGCCCGCGCGCGCGGCGCGCGCCACGCCCGCCAGCACCGCGGCCGGGGTGCTGATGGCGAGTGCGCACGGCGAAGCCCCGACGAGGAGCGTCATCGCGCGCAGGAACGCCTCCTGCCAAGGCAGCCACCCGAAGGCGGGCGGCACGGTCCACATCAGGACCGTCGCGCCCACGACGCAGGGAACGTAGACGCGCGTGAATCGCTCGGCGTAGCGCTGCGTGGTCGACTTCTGCCCCTGCGCCTCCTCGACGAGGCGGATCATCCGCGAGACGGTGCTGTCGGCGGCCAGCCGTCCGACGCGCACCTCGAGCAGCCCGTCGCCGTTGAGCGTGCCCGCGAAGGCGTCGTCGCCCGGCGCCTTCTCGACCGGCACGCTTTCGCCCGTGATCGGGCTCTGGTCGATGGCGCCGCTGCCCGCGACCACGGTGCCGTCCATCGGCACGCGCTCGCCGGGGCGCACGCGCACGGTGTCGCCCACCGCGACGACTCCCACCGGCACCTCCTCGAAGCGCTCGCCGCGGCGCACCCAGGCCGACGTCGGCGTCAGGCGGCCGAGGGCGCGGATCGCCTTGCGCGCCTGGCCCATCGCGTAGTGCTCGAGCCCATGCCCGAGCGAGAAGAGCACCAGGAGCATCGCGCCCTCGGCGTACCCGCCGATCGCCGCCGCGCCGATCGCGGCCACGGCCATCAGGAAGTCGACGTCGAGCCGCAGCCTCAGCGCCGCGCGCAGGCCCTCCAGCAGCGCGGCATGTCCTGCCACCGCGTAGCTCGCCGCGTAGAGCGTGCCCCATTGCCAGGCGGGGAGCCCGGCGCGCTCGCAGAGCCAGGCGGCCAGCAGCGCTGCACCCGCGATCGCCGGTTCGGCGAGGTCCCAGTGCCGGCGCAGCCAGGAGGCGCCGTCTGGATGCTCGTCGCTTGCCGTGCCGCTCACGAAGGTCGGAGGATATCGGTGGTTCGTTCGGTAGGATCGGGTTCCCGATGCACGGCGACGCGTTCGACTTCCCTCCCCCGACCCCGAGCGACCTCGGCGATCACGAGGTGCCGCGCGACGGCGACCGACTCGAGGGCGTGCGCGTGGCGCTCCTGGTGACGGGCGGCATCGCGGCGTTCCGGGCGCCGATCCTGGCGCGTGCGCTGCGGCGGCAGGGCGCCATCGTCACCGCCTTCGCCACCACCGAGGCGCTGCGCTACGTGGCGCGCGAGGCGCTGGCGTGGGCGTGCGACCGGCCGGTGGTGGTCGAGCTCACCGCCGACGCCGAGCACCTCTCGGATTCGGCGCCCTTCGACCTCTACCTCGTCGCCCCGGCCACCTACAGCGTGATCGGCAAGTGCGCGCACGGCATCGCCGACACGCCGGTCACCGCCACGCTCGCCTCGGCGATCGGGCGGATGGAACGCGGCCACGCCGCGGTCGTGCTCGCGCCCACCATGCACGGGTCGATGCACACGTCGATCCTGGTGTCGAACCTGCGGACGCTCGCGTCCGTCGGATGCACCATCGTGCCGCCGCGCGATGCCTACGGCAAGCACAACCTCCCCGAGGAACCGGTGCTCGTCGATGCCTGCGCGGCCGCGCTTCAGGCCGTCTCGTTGCGGCCCCAGTAGCGCACGACGAACGCGCCCGCGGTCGCGCCGCACAGGAGGCTCATCGCGGTGGCCCACTTGTCCCACGGCACCGGCTGGTGCCAGGCGGTGAGCTTCACCCACGGGTTCCAGCCGATCGCGAGCGCGGCGAAGATCGCCGCCCACAGCGCATTCTGCGCCTTGACGCTCATGGCGCAGCCGACGAGGAAGATGCCGAAGAGCGCGGCCTGCACCCACACCACGAACGTGCCGTCGTTGACGATGCCCGCCCCGCGCAGGAGCAGGTAGACGGCGGCGGCCATGATCGCGAACAGGGCAGGTCGGGGCATGCGGTCGTTTTCGGCAGGGCGGGCGTGCGATCCTCACACTTCCCGGAGCGGCACCGATGCCCGGGCCGCGCCGCACCCATGCCGTCCGTATAACCCGGTCATCCACCCGGGATCCGAACGGTGCGTTCGTACACTCGCGCGCGCATGGATGCCGACCCGACGGTCGCATGGAAGCCCGGCGACGGTGACGACGCGGCCTCCGGCGCCCGCGAGGCGTCGAGGCGGCTCGATCCGCTGCTCGGCCGCGAGTTCGGCGGCGTCCGCATCGAACGCATCCTCGGATCCGGCGGCATGGGCCGCGTCTACCTCGGCACCGACGTCGCATCCGGCGAGCGCTTGGCGATCAAGGTGCTGCTGCGCACTCAGCAGGACGAGGGCGTGCGGCGGCGATTCGAGCGCGAGGGCCGGCTGCTCGAGCGCCTGCGCCACCCGGGCATCGCCTCGGTGCTGCGGACCGGCGTCGTCCAGGACGGCGACGTGGACGTGCCCTACATCGTGATGGAGCACGTCGACGGCGTGCAGAACCTCGCCGACCACGTGTTCCGCGAGCGGCTCGGCGTGCGCGAGACCGTGCAGACCTTCCTGCAGGCCTGCGATGCCGTCGGCCACGCGCACCGCGAGGGCTTCATCCACCGCGACGTGAAGCCGCCGAACCTCCTCGTCGACCGGCACGGGCGCGTCAAGGTGATCGACTTCGGCGTCGCGCGCGCGATCGCGGCGGATCCGGCGATCAACACCGTCCGCACCGAGACCGGTCAGCTCGTGGGCACCATGCAGTACATGAGCCCCGAGCAGTTTCGCGCCGATCCGCGCATGGTGGACGCGCGCAGCGACGTGTACGCGCTGGGCGCCGTCCTCTACGAACTGCTGACCGGCGTGCAGCCGCACGACCTGCGCGGGCTTCCGGTCCACGAGGCCGCGCGCGCCGTGTGCGAGACCGACCCGGCCGACGTTCGTGAATGCAACCCGCGGCTCGACGACCGCCTGGCCGAGGTGGTGATGGAGGCGGTGGCGCGCGAGCCGTCGCGCCGCCCGCAGGACGCCAACGCGTTGGCCGCGCGGCTGCGCGCGTGGATGTCCACGGGGTCCGCCGGCACGTCGCGACCCGCGGTCGACGTGCATCCGGACGTGGCCGTCGCCGGCGCGCGCCCGGCGACGCGGACGTCCGGTGCGCCTCGGCCCGCCTCGGCCGGATCGACGCGCGCGCGCCGCGGAGGATGGGTGCTGCCGGTCATGGCGATCGTCGCGGTGGCAACGGCGATCATGATCACGACGGGCATCCTCGACCTGCTGGGCCTCGTGGCCCGGCTCCGGGGGGCGCCCGCCCGGGAGCGTGCGTCCGCGCCGGCCACGTCGCCGTCGCCGGCGATCCCCGCCGCGGCCATCTCGGAGCTCCGCGTGGTGACGGCGCCCGCCGGCGCCGAGGTCTTCCTCGACGGTGCGCCGCGCGGCATCTCCCCGTCGGTGGTGCTCCTTCCCGCCGACGGCGGCACCCACCGCATCACCGCGCGCGCGGCGGGCTGGGACGAGGCAAGCCTGTCGTGGACGGGCTCGGCCCCGCCCCTCGTGGCGCTCAACCTTCGGCCGCTTGGGGACGTCGATGGACCGCTGCCGCGGATCGCGACGCTCGTCGTCGAGTCGGTGGCGCCGGGCGCGACGCTGCGTCTCGTGGCCCCCGAGGCGCGCGTGATCGGCCCCGGCACGTGGGCCGTGGCGGTGGCCCTGCCTCGGGAAGGACCGGGATGGGGGCGGGCCGAGGTCGTGCTCGAGGCGCGCCGCGCCGATGGGTCCCCGGCCGAGGTCGAGGCGGACGCCGCCGCCGGCACGGGAACGCTGCGCATCGGCGTCACCGCCGCAGCCGCCGCGGCCCCGGTTCGGGTGAGGGTTCGCTGAGCGTGGCTCAGCCGCCGGGGCGCATGGCCCGCGACATGTTGAAGATGGGAAGCAGCATGGCCGCGGCGATCCCGCCGACCACGAGGCCCATGCCGACGATCATGATCGGCTCCACCAGGCTGGTGGCGCCCTTCACGGCGATGTCGAGGTCGTCCTCCGCGGCGGCGGCCGCGTGGTCGAGCACCTCGGAAAGCCGGCCGGACTTCTCGCCGCTGGCGATCATCGCCACGACGTTGCGCGGCACGAAGTCGAACTCGCGGAAGGTCGGTGCGATCTCCTGGCCCTTCTCGATCCGCTCCTCCAGGGTGGTCCACAGGCGCTCGTAGTGCACGTTGCCCGTGACGTCACGGCAGATCCGGACGATCTCGACGAGCGGCACGCCCGCGGCCATCAGCGATCCCATGGTGCTCGAGAAGCGCACCAGGTACAGGCAGCGGAACATGTGCCCCAGCACCGGCATCCGGAGCTTGGCCGTGTCGATCGAGGCGCGTCCCGCCTCGGTGCGCGCCCACCACCACGTGCCGCCCGCGAGCGCAAGCAGCACCGGCACGTAGATTGCCCAGCCGGTCTTCAGGAAACCGCTCAGCCAGACGAGCGCCTTGGTCGGCGTGGGCAGGCGGTCGCCCTGGGCCTTGAAGAGCGGCCCGAACTTCGGCAGCACGAAGACCATGATCACCGCGACCGCGATGACCGCGACGGCCATCATGATCGCGGGGTAGGTCATCGCGCCGCGCACCTGCCGGGCGGTCTTGCGGCTCTTTGCCAGGTCCTTGGCCACGCGCCCGAGCATCTCGTCGAGCTTGCCGGATGCCTCGGCGGCACGCATCAGGGACACCAGCACCGTGGGGAAGGTGCGCGGGTGCTTCCCCAGCACGGCGCTGAAGTCCTCGCCCTCGCACACCTCGGTGCGGATCAGGCGGACGAATTCCGCCATGTCCTTCCGGGGCGCCTGCTCGGCGAACGTCTCGAGCGCCTCGGCGAGCGGCACGCCCGTCTTCAGCATCACCGAGAGCTGCTGCGCAAACGCGACGACGTCGTCCTTGCCCATCGACCGGGCAAGCCGCGCGCGCCGGCGGTCGCCGGTGTCCGCCTCGCCCACGGCGGCACCGCGGTCCCCGAGCTCGACCGAGAGGATCGCCAGCCCCTGTCGGCGCAGCTCGCGCACGGCCGCGGGGTGGTCGACCGCCTCGACGATGCCGCGGACGAGCTCGCCGCCCTCGGTGCGGCGGGCACGGTAGGCCCACTTGCGCGGGGCTCCGAGGGGGCGTTCAGCGACCGCAGGCACCGTAGATCTCCTCGATGGTGGTCAGCCCGTCGACGACCTTGCGCATGCCGTCGTCCCACAGGGTCTCGAAGCCGCCGGTGCGCAGCACCTCGCGAACGCGTGCGGGGCCGGCACCGGCACACACGGCGTCGATGAGCGCCTCGTCGGGCACCATCAGCTCGTAGACGCCGACGCGGCCGGAGAGTCCCGTCTCGTGGCAGCGGCGGCAGCCGGCGCCCTTCCAGAGCCGGGTGCATCCCTCGCCGTGGCGGCCGAGCGCCGACAGCTGCTGGGCGTCCGGCGCGTACTCGACGCGGCACTGCGGGCAGACGCGCCGCACCAGGCGCTGCGCGAGCACGCCCTTCAGCGACGCCGCGACCAGGAACGGCTCGACGCCCAGGTTCTCCAGTCGCGTGATCGAGCTCGGCGCGTCGTTGGTGTGCAGGGTGCTCAGCACCAGGTGGCCGGTGAGCGCCGCCTGCACGGCGATCTGCGCGGTCTCGCCGTCGCGGATCTCGCCCACCATGATGATGTCCGGATCCTGGCGGAGCAGGGCGCGCAGCGCGCCCGCGAAGGTGAACCCGGCGCGCGGGTTGACCTGCGCCTGGTGCACGCCCTCCAGGTTCGCCTCGATCGGGTCCTCGACCGTCGACACGTTGTGCTGCACCGTGTCGAATGTGCCGAGCACGGAGTAGAGCGTGGTGCTCTTGCCGCTGCCGGTTGGGCCGGTGACCAGCACCACGCCGTGGGGCTGGTCGATGACGCGCTGGAAGCGCGAGAGCATCTCCGGGCGGAAGCCGAGCTTCTCGAGCCCGAGCTTCGCCGTCGAGACGTCGACGATGCGCATGACGATCTTCTCGCCGAACTTCCCCGGCAGAGTGCTGACGCGCAGCTCGACCGGGCGTCCCTTGATGCGCACCGAGATCTCGCCGTCCTGCGGCACGCGGCGCTCGGAGATGTCGAGCTTCGCCATGATCTTGATGCGGCTGGCGATCGCGGCATGCATGCGGTGCGGCGGGCTCATCCGGTGGAACAGCACGCCGTCGATCCGGTAGCGCACCCGCATCCTGCCGTCGTCCGGCTCGACGTGGATGTCGCTCGCGCCTTCGGCGGCGGCGCTGCAGATCATGAAGTTCACCAGCTTGACGACGGGCGCCGCGTCCTCGGCATCGACCGCGGCCGCCTCCGCCTCGTCCTGGAGCGAGAGGTCCGATTCCGACGTGCCGTCGAAGAGGTCGGCCACCAGTTCCTCGGCCTGGCGCGCGGCGTGCGCGGCCGCGCGTGCGGGGTCGCTGAGGAGGGCGTCGATCCTCTCCTCCGGCGACGCCACGAAGCGCACCTGGAAGCCGGTCTCGCGGGCCACCAGCTCCTCCACGAAGAAGTTCTGCGGGTCGGCGGTGGCGACCACCAGCTCGTTGCCGGCGAGGAACAGCGGGCAGACGCGGTGCTCGCGGCGGATCGCCTCGGGCACCAGCGCGATCGCGCCTTCCTCGAACACCGAGGCGGGCTCGGGGACGAACTCGATGCCGCGGCTCTTCGCCACCGCACGCAGCAGCGTGCCGCGGTCGACGAAGCCCATCTGGAGCAGAACTTCTCCGAGCAGCATGCGCTGCCCGCCGCGTACCTGTGCATCGAGTGCCGCACGCAGCTGCGCCGCCGTGACGATGCCGTCCGAGACCAGCACCTGCCCGAGCGGCGGCAGCGTGGCGAGGTCGATGTCCTCGGCGATGCGCCGGACGCGTCCGACCGGTCCCTCGTCGCTTCGGTGGCTCACCGTCCGGCGCCTCCCCGCGCGGCGGCGGACCTGGCGCCCGAGGCACGCGCCGCACGCGGCGCGGCGACGTATCCGAGCTGCGCGCGCCGGGCGCCGTCGGAGAGGACCACCGCGCGCTCGCGGATCGACTCGACGGTCCACTCGCCGCCCTGCGAATCGGCGACGGTGCCGCCGATCCCGACGGTGTGCTCGCCGATCACGGCAAGCTCGCCCGCGATCACGGCCCGGAGGACGAGCCCCGCGGGTGCGGCGGCAAGCGGCATCCCCGCCGTCCCGTCGCCTGAGACGGCGCCGGGCAGCTCGACGAAGGTCCGGAACGGGTCGCGCGCCGGGCGCGACTGCAGTGCGCATCGGACGGTGGTCGCGGGGCGGACGTGCGCCGCGGGCGCGGCGGTGGCGGCGCTTCCGGCGGTTGCGGACGTCGCCGTGGCGGCACGCGGGGCGCCGCCACGCTTGCCGGCCGTGAACGACGAACGCGCGGCCAGCGCGCCGATCGCAAGCACGGTGGCACCGACCAGCACGGCGAACTGCTTCGGCTGCACGCCGAGCCGCTCGCATGCCGCCATCCATCGCCGGGCGAGCGTCGTCGTCATCGGTGCGCTCCTTCCGGTGCGCTGGCCTTTTTCGTGGGCGCCGATGCCTCGCTCCACTCATCGAAGACGAACGTGGCACGCACGGCCGAGGTTCCGAGGATCGCCTGTTCGTCCGCGCCGGCCGCGCTCGAGAATTCGATCACCCGGGGGGTCACCAGGCGGCCGGTCGATTCCGCGGCGTCGAGCACGCCGAAGGCGGCATCGAACGACCCCGTCATCTCGACCGTCACCTCGCGGCGCGAGAGGCGCATGCCGCAGATCGCCTCCGGATGGGCGGAACGGCTGCCGGTGCGGATCGACTGCGTCCGCACGCCGGCACCGTCGGTGGTCCGGGTCACGGCGGCAAGCAACGCCTCGCGCTCGTCGGCGGCGGCGGGCGGCGGGCATCGGTCGGCGCACTCGCGGCGCATGCCGACCACCGCGGATTCCAGGCGAAGCAGGTTGTTCCGCTGCGCGATGTTCTCGCCGGCAACGGCCTCGAGCCGCTGCGTCTCGTCGCGCAGGCTTCCGGCGCGCACGTAGTTCGGCACCGCGAAGAGCGCGGTGGCGACGACGGCGGCCGCCGCCGGCACGATGCCCATGGCGATGGCGTCGCGGTCGATGCGCGACCGGACCGCGCGGGACGCCGCGGCCAGCCACGTGCGTGGATCGTTCATCGGGAGCTTCCTTCCGCCGGCGCACGCTCGATGCGAAGGTCCATCGGGACTCGGCAGGTCAGCATGAACTGCTGCACACGCATGCCCGGCAGGTCGACCGGCTGGTTCTCGGAGACGGTGACCGACTCGAACGGCGCGGTTGCCGCAAGGCGACGCTCGAAGTCGTAGAGCTCGGTGTTGCTGCGGGCGCTGCCGCGGATCGTGACGGCGATCCAGCGCTCCGGGCGAACCTCCATGCGCAGGAGCGACAGGCTTGCCTGGGCGGGAAGCAGGTGGGTCACCGTCGCGGCCAGGTCGCTCGCCTGTGCGGGAAGCGCCAGGCGGTCGCTCAGGGCGATGCGCGTCGACAGGTCGCGCTGCTCCGCGGCCAGGCGCTCGATCAGGTCATCGACCTTGCCGCTGTTGGCAGCCAGCGCCAGCGAGACGCCGCGGCGCCGCTCGGCCGCGCGGATGCTGTTCCACGAGTGGGCGCACACGCCCACGACGCAGAGGCCCAGGAGCGACACCAGCAGCAGGCTGCGGCGGCGGGCGCCGAGCGCGGCACCGCGGCGGCGCAGGTCCGTGGGCAGGAAATCGACGACGAACTCGTTCATGCCGCGGCCACCTTGGACGTGGTGCGGGATGCCGGCGACGTGGCCGCCATGGCCGGCCGGCCGGCCGGCCGCAGCGCGGGCAGCCCCGCGCAGGCGGCGCCGATCGCCGCGACCCAGGCGTTGCCGTGGATGCACGTGTCGGGTGACTCGAGCAGGCGGATCGGCACGGCAAGCGACGTCGGTGCGCCGCAGACGCTCTCGACGGTGGCCGCTGCCTGCGGATCGACCGCGGCAGGCCCGGTCAGGACGATCGCACGCGGCCACCAGTTCGACGCCGCGCGCTGGAAGTGGCGCAGGCATCGAAGCGACTCCTCGGCGAGCGAGCACCACCGCCAGCCGGTCGGGCCGGCATCGGTGTCCTCGAGCGGGATCGGCTCGTCGGCGAGCCGCAGCATGGTGGTCATGCCGCCGGCATGCGTCGGCGCCGCCGGGGCGGCGGTCGGCGACCAGTCGCCGCGCACGGTGCGGAAGAAGGCGAGGTTCCCGTCGCGCACCACGGCCAGCGTGGCGGCTCGGTCCTCGAGGTGCAGCATGCACCAGTCACGCGCATCGGCGGGATCGGTGCATTCGGCGGCGCGCTGTCGCGAGATCGCGCGCAGCGCCGCCAGGCCCGCGTGCTCGACGCGGACCGGGGCGAGCCCGGCGCGCGAAAGCGTTCGGGTCGCGCGGTCGACCGCGTCGCGTGCCACCGAGAGCATGAGCACCTCGATGCTGCCGCCCGCGGTGGCACCGAGGCGGACGTGCCCGATGCACGACGACTCCGCGGACACCGAGAAGCGGTCCATCGCCTCGAAGCGGATGCTCTCGGCGAGCTCGCCGTCCGGCATGGCCGGCATCCGGGCGATGTCCGACTGGAAGAGCTCGGCCGGAAGGGTGACGGCAGCGCTGGTGCCGGAGAAGGGCAGGGCCCTGAGCTCGTCGGCGGCGGTCTTCCCGATCACGGTCGGGGTCGCCGCGACGGCGGTCGTGTCCTCGAGCGGCGTGCCCGCGACCTCGGCGGCGGCGCGGCACTCGTAGCCGCGTGCGCCGTTCGCGAGCTGGAGCAGCCGCAGGGTGGTGCGCCCGAAGTCCGCGGCGAGTGCGGTGCCGCTTCCGGACATCCAGGCGGCGGTGCGGTTGAGGGACTTGGAACCGAACATCATTGCCTCCTTCATCCCGTTCGTCGGAAAGGTGGCGCCGGCCCTTCAGCCGGCGCCACCGGATTTCGTGCCCTGCGGCCTACGTGGCGCAGGGGAGCGTCGCCGCTCAGTTCTCCGGCGTGAAGCGGCGGGTGCTGGCCGTCCAGACCCAGCCGTTGCCCGAGTTGACCTGATTCACCAGGTCGTCGGCCGAGCAGTAGCCGGCGGTCACGAGCGGGGCCAGGTCGGTCGACGTGTAGACCGTGCCGTCGGTCAGCGTGATCGACGCGCCACCGGGCTGGAACTGGTTGAGGCGGGTCACCATGGTGGTGATCTGCCCGCCGCGGGCCTCGGCCGCCTCGACGTTGGCGTCGTCGAGCGCGCCGGTCACCGACGGAACCACGAGCGCCGCGAGCACGCCCAGGATGACGACGACGATCAGGATCTCGATCAGGGTGAAGCCCTTGCGGAAGCCGGACTTCCTGACGTTCTTCGCGGTCGTCTTGCTGCCGTTCCACGTGGTCGTCGTGGTGGTGGTCGTGCCGTTGTTGCCGTTGTTGCTGCCGTTGCTCATGGTCGGGACTCCTTGCGTTGCTGGTTGAGTGCGTGGCGGGTCGGGCTGTCCTGGCCCAGTCGTTGGCCGGGCACATGCCCGACCGGCCGGAAGTGACTGTCGGAAATGGCGATGCGCGACTGAAGCAATCAGGCGGATTTCGATCACAAAATGCCGGGCCCATAACGGCGGCCGGGTCCGAAATGCCGCACATCGCTTGTGGAGCGCCCACGGCAATCCGATGGTTGCTCCTGCAACGATGGGTTCCGAATCGGGCCAGTTCCGCCTGCTCCGCCACGCCCGCGCGCCGCGCGCGGCCTTCACCTTGATCGAGGCGCTCGTCGCCTCGGTCATCGTGGCGATGGTGGCCTTGGCCGCCTCCACGTCCGTGGCGGTGGGCATCGCCGTCGAGGAGGACAACCGCCGCGCGGTGCTCGCCACCCAGGTGGCCGAGCTGCGCATGAGCGAGGTGCTCGAGCAGCCGTTCGCCGACATGGCGTCGCTCGCAGGCACGGTCACCGGCGCATCGCTGCGCTCGCCCCCGGTGCCGGGAAGCGGGACGCGCGTGCCGCTGCCGGCGGCGGCGTCGGGACTCACGGTCGTGACCGTGGTGGAAGGCGAGAACCGCTCGTTCCCGCAGCTGAACAACTTCGTGCTGGAGGGCCGCCGCATCACCGTCGAGGTGCGTGGCGCCGACGGCGCCGCGCTCGCCCGGCTCGTCCGCTTCCGCGGGAAGGATCCGCAGACGTGATCCGGCGCGCGACCAGTTTCCGGCGCGGCCTCACCATCGTCGAGCTTCTGGCGGCGCTGGCCGTCACGTCGATCGTCGCGGCGGCCGTGGTGACCACGGCGTCCGCGATCCGCGTCGGCCTCGACGGCCAGGCGGAGGCATCGCGCGAGACCGCGCGCGTGGCGCGGGTCCAGGCCCGCATCGCCGACCACCTCTTCCGTGCGCGCATGATCCTGCACCATGCCGGCGACGAGGCGCTCCTCTGGCTGCCGGCCGAGGCCTTCGACGGCTCCGCCTCGAACGCCAACGACTTCGACCGCATCGACCGCAACGAGCTGCGCTGGTACGTCTTCGACCGCACCTCGCGGTGCCTGGTGATGCAGCGCACCGCGAACCGAAACGACCGCACGGCATGCGGCCTCTCGACCGACTGGCCGGCGCTGCGCACCACCCTGGCCGCCGCCGGGGCGCTGGAACGCTCGGTGGTGCTGGAGGGCGTTCAGGACGCGGAGTTCGTCGCCGACGGGTTCGACCCGTGCTCGGACCGCCGGCTGTGGCTGCGCGTCGAGCTCGATGCCGGCAGCGGCGGAGGGGAACTCCTCTTCGGCGGGGTCCTCTCGGCGCTGCAGCGCCACGGGGGCTGCCAGTGACCGCGCGCTCGCGTCGTCACCGCCCGGTACGCCGCGGCGCCGCGCTCCTCATGGCGCTCTTCGCCATGATGGTGGTGGGCACCTCGACGCTCGCCTACGTCGCCAGCCGCGACACGTCCGCGGCCATCGCCTCGAACGCCGTGCTCGGCGCCGACGCGCGCACGCTCGCGGCCGCCGGCATGGACCTTGCCAAGCAGCTCCTGCGCACGGGCGAGACCCAGTGGCGCCGGAACCACCAGGACGGCTGGCTGGTGCGCGACTATGCCCTCGACGGAGGCACCGTGGGCGTGCGGCTCGTCGACCTTGAGAAGCGCGCGGCCGGCGCCACGGGTGCGGCCGCCAACCCGGACGACTCGACCACCGAGCTGGAGGTCACCGTCTCCAGCGCGCGCGGCGGCGCGACGTGGACGTCCGTGGCGCACATGAGCATTCCGAGCGTGGTGAAGGCGGAGTACGCGATCTTCGCCAACAGGATCATGATCGTCGACGGCGGCCGCAACTTCATCGGCCGCTGGCCGAACGCGCCGATGAGCGCCATGAAGCTGCGCACCAACATCGGCACGCAGGCCGACCTGGCGGCGCTCAGCACGCTGTTCCCGTGGCTCGGCACGGGCATCTGGCTCGAGGGCGGATGCGAGTTCGAGCCCGAGGTGGCCGGCGTGGACCCGGCCGACCCGGACAGCGCGAAGCCGACGTGGATCTACTACCCGGCGACCGCGTCCGGCATCGTGGTGCAGGGCGCCGACGCGGGGCAGGTGGCCGCCAAGCGCATGGACCCCGAGGACTCGGCCCGCATGCGAGATGCGCCGGCCAACCCGGGTGTCGTGAGCCCGTTCACGAACTACACGAGCCACTTCGTCATCAACGGGGGAACCCGCACGCTCACCCCATTCCGCGTGCGTGCCGCATTCCTGCCCCAGCTCTTCACGCGCAACTTCGAGGTGCGGTCAGGCGCCACGGTGACGCTCAACGCCGGGACCTACGAGGTCTGGGGGTCGTGGGTGCTGCGCGACGCGCGCATCATCGTCAACGGCGACGTGCGCTTCGTGATCAACCCGAACCTGGCGCTCACCGGACTCGACTGGCAGGGATCGTCGGTCGAGCTCGGCCCGAACAGCAGCCTGGAGATCTTCAACGGCTACTCGATGGACGTGCGCAACTGCTGGATCGGCTCGCGCCACCAGTACGTGTGCAACGGCCAGCTGGTGGACGGCGACCCGCACCGTGACGCCTGGTTCGGCCGCTTCACGACCAACGACTGCTTCCCGTACCCGCCATCGTCGCCCCAGTACGTCGAGCCGTGGCGGGTGCGCATCTACCCGATGCGCCAGTTCCTCTCGAACTTCTTCCTCTGGGACGTCCGCGACACCGCGATGGTCGGCTCGATGTTCCTGCCCACGAACCCGATCCGGATGTTCGGGCGCTCGCAGCTCTACGGCCGCGTGGCCTGCAACCACCTGCTGGTCTACGACACGGCGAGCTTCTACTACGACCATGCGCTCGACCTGGTGACCGGCTTCACCGAGGGGGGTGCGCCGTCGCGCGGCGGCGATCCGGAGGACATGTTCCCGGTGCGCGTCCTGTCCTACGGCTTCGATGCGGAGGCGGCGCGATGACCCGGGCGCGCGGGTTCACGCTCGTCGAGGTGCTGGTGGTCGCCGTGATGATCGCGGTGATCGCGGGCCTGGCGGTCGACCTTGCCGGCGGCGGCGCGTACGAGCGGATGGATGCCGCGTCGCGCTTCATCGACGCCGACCTTGCGCTCGCGCGCGGCCGGGCGCTGGCGACGCCGGCGGATCCCGTGCTGTTCCGGCCTGCCGCCGACGGCCGTGGCTACTGGATCGCACGTGCCTCGACGCCGGACGTCCCGATCGACGGACCCAATGGCCCGGTGACCGTGCGCTTCGGCGAGGGGCGTGCGTCGGCGGCCACGGGCGTGCGCATCCGGTGGCGCGGCTCGATTCGTGACGCACGATTCGGGCCGTTCGGCGGGGTGATGGACCCCGTGCCCGCCTTCGACCTCGCGGTGGACGGCGCAGACGAGCGCGCCACCATCACCTTTGATCCCCTGGATGGCGACCACGCCGTCGTTTATCGACCTCTCTGAACTCCGGCCCAAGTCGTTCCCGGATTGCGCCGAAAGGAACCGAGCATGCAGGCCACCCTGGACATCATCCGCCGGATCCGCGCGTCGATCGTCGTGCTGGCGTCGTTGCACGGCGCCGCGATGGCGCAGGCGCCCGCACCGCCGGTGCCGCCGGCCCCGCCCGCCGCGCCGGCGAAGTCCGACGCCCCGCCCGCCGCCGCAGAGCCCGCCGAGTCACCTGCCACCGTTGAACCGAGGAGCGGCGTCTGGGGCGTGCCCGGCCCGAATGCCGCGCAGGGCGGCGTGTCGACGCCGCTTGCCGGCCCCGGCAGCCCCGGCGCCGCGACGAATGCGGCGGCCCAGGCGCCCGCGGCGAAGCCCGCCGCGCCCGCGCGCGTCGACGTCACCGAGGACGGGCGCTTCTCGCTGAGCGCCCAGGGCATCGAGGTGGCTCGGCTCCTCGAGCTCATCTCGATCCGGGCGCGCCAGAACATCGTGGCGAGCGACAAGGTGACCGGACTCGTGACGGTGAACCTGTACGACGTTCCGCTCGAGGAGGCGCTCAACGCCGTCCTCAACGTGAACGGGCTCGCATGGAAGCGCGAGGGTGACTTCATCTACGTGCTCACCCAGGCCGAGGTGGACGCGCAGCGCGGCCGAGAGGCGCGCGTCTTCACGCTCCAGTTCCTCTCCGCCGAGGACACCATCGCCTTCATCAAGCCGGTGCTGTCCGAGCAGGGATCGGCCGTGGCGCTCGGGAAGGTCGAGGCCGGCTTCGAGGCCACCGTCGAGGACGGCGGCGCCGACAGCTTTGCCTTCGCCGCGAAGGTCATGGTGAACGACTTCGGCGAGAACGTGGCCCGCGCCGCGAAGCTCATCGAGGAGCTCGACACGCCGCCCAAGCAGGTGCGCGTCGAGGCCACCATCCTCACCGTGGACCTCACCGACGACACGGCCTTCGGCCTGGACATCTCGGTGGTCGGAAACGTCGACTTCGCCAACGTCGTCGGCGGCCCCATGGGTGCCTTCGAGGCGGTGCGCCGCAACGACCTGACCACGCGCGGCGCCACGCCGACGCCGGTCACGACGTCCACCCCCTCGACCGCCAACGCGGCGTCGCTCTACCCGGTGGCCCAGGGACAGCCGGACCCCACCGCGAAGATCGGCGTGGTGACGAACGACGTCGCCATCTTCCTGCAGATGCTCGACGAGGTCACCGACAGCACGGTGCTCGCGCGCCCGACCGTCACGGTCCTGAACCGCCAGCGCGCGCAGGTGCTGATCGGCGAGCGGATCGCCTACCTCTCCACGACGCAGACGCAGACCAGCACGACGCAGGAGGTGAAGTACCTCGACGTCGGCGTCAAGCTGCGCTTCCGCCCGTTCGTGAGCCCGGACGGCATGGTGCGCATCGAGCTCGCGCCGCAGGTGAGCACGGCGAAGACCAAGACCATCAAGGCGGTCGGCGGCGAGGCCACCGTGCCCGACGAGCTGACCCAGGAGCTGCGCACCAACATCCGAGTCCGGAGCGGCCAGACCATCGTCCTCGGCGGCCTCTTCCGCGAGACGTCGGTGGTGACCAACCGCCAGATCCCCGGCCTCGGCGACCTCATCCCCGGTGCCTTCAGCGGCGCATCGGGCCAGATGAAGAAGCAGGAGATCATCTTCCTGATCACGCCCACCGTCATCGAGGACGCGCAGGACTACCGCGACGGCGAGAAGGCGCTCCAGGTGGCCGAGGCCGCCAAGGTCGGCGGGCGCGCGGGGCTGCTTCCGTTCTCCGAGTCGCACCTCGCCGGCAACTACCAGGTGCAGGCGCTCGAGGCATGGAAGAAGGGCGACCGATCCACCGCGCTCTACTACGTCGACCAGGCACTGCGGACGCAGAAGAACTCGCCCTCGATGATCGCGCTGCGCGAGTCGATCCGCACCGACCGCAAGGCCGGCTACGGCCACGAGCTCGACGCGCTCGAGCTCCTCGACCCGCGCCAGCGCGAGCCGCAGAACGGCGTGCCGCTCTCCGACACGTTCAAGTACTCGAAGGGCTGGGTGGGCCCGCCGTCGCCGGCGGATCTCGCCAAGGACGTGCCGCCCCCGGTGGACGACGACTACCGCCCGTACGACCCGCTGCCGCTGCCCGACCAGCCGGGACTGCCGCCGCCCGCCAAGGAGGAGAAGCCATGACGCTCCCCGTGCACGCACGCATCCTTGCCGCCCTCTTCGCCGTGGCCGCGCCGCTCGCCGGCTGCGACGGCACCCTGCACTCGCAGAAGGTTCGCAACGAGGCGCGCGACCGCTTCGACAAGGCCGGCGCGCAGATCGCCTATGACCAGGCGCGCCAGTCGTTCCACTCCGGGCAGTTCGAGGACGCCCTCGGCCACGTCGACCGCGCGGTCGGCCGGTTCCCGAAGGAATCCTCGTACCACCTGCTGCGCGGCCGGATCCTCCACGAGATGACCCGCGTCTCCGACGCCCGCGATGCCTTCCGGACGGCCGCCGAGCTCGATCCGTCGAAGTCCGAGCCGCACTACTTCCTGGGCATCATCCACCAGCGCTGGCGCGAGCACGAGGAGGCGCTCTCCTGCTACGCGAGGGCATCCGAGATCGACCCGTCGAAGCTGCACTTCGTCGCCGCGGAGATCGAGCTGATGACCGTGATGGGCCGGCATGACGCCGCGGAGGCGCGCCTGGCGTCCGTCGAGCGGCAGTTCGAGTTCAGCCCCGTGGTCGACCGCCTGCGCGCCGACGTCGCCAAGATGAAGGGTGACCACGAGCGCTGCGCCGACCTCCTGGAGCGCGCGATGGTGCGCGAGACGTCCTCGCCCGACCACCTGGAGGAACTGGCATTCGCCCGCTACTCGAAGGGCGACTGGGCGGGTTCCCTGTCCGCGCTCGAGGACCCGGCGCTCGCCAAGCAGCTCTCGCGGCCGGACCTGGCACGCCTGCGCGCGCGAAACCTGATCCTGCTCGGCCGCTCGTCCGAGGCGCGCGACGTGCTGCTTGCGATCCTCGCCGAGCCCGACCCCGAGGGCCGCACCGCGATCCTGCTCGGTCACGCAGCGTGGCGGGTGGGCGACTGGAGCCGCGTCACCGAGTGCGGCAGGTCGCTCGTCAAGCGCCAGCCCACGCTCGCCGAGGGATACATGTTCCTCGGTGCCGCCGCGCACGCGTCGGGACGGCTCGACGAGTCGCTCGCCATGTTCGAGCAGGCCGTGGCGCGCGAGCCCGACCGCGAGGTTGCGCAGCGGCTCCTGGCCGACGTCGGCGCGCGGATCGCCGGGCGCACCCCGGCCCCGGCCGCGGCTTCGGCGGGCGCGCTACGCTCCGACGCGCCGTGAGCGCACCTGCCGTCAAGGGAACATCGAGGCGCCGACGCTGGATCGCACGTGCCGCGCTGGGCGCGGGCGTCGCGCTTGCGCTCGTCGCCGCGACGCTCGCGTGGGGCTGGTGGGTGCAGCCGTCGGTGCTCGTGGTGCCCCTTCGCCAGGTGGGCTACTGGCGGCTGGGGGTCACGCTGAAGTCGGTCGAGGTGGGCGGCCACGCATGGCCCTACCTGGAGGCCGGGCCGGCGGATGGACCACCGATGGTCTTCCTGCACGGCTACGGCACCAGCAAGGACGCGATGATGTCGATGGCTGCGCACTTCGCGCGCCGCGGCTGGCGCACGCTGGCGCCCGACCTGCCCGGCTTCGCCGCGCACCCGTTCCACCGCGGCGAGCGGCATGACGGTGCCTTCTACGCACGCGAGGTTGGACGCTTCATGGACGCCGTCGGCGTGCCGCAGGCGGTGGTGGTCGGCACGTCGATGGGCGGCGCGGTGGCGTGCGAGCTGGCGATCTCGGATGCCGCACGCGTGCGTGGGCTGCTCATGCTCTCGCCGGCCGGGGTCGACCCGCCGGTGCGCAACGCGTTCATGCGCCGCGCCGACGCGGGCGAGAACCCGCTCGACCTCGCCACCGAGGCCGACTTCGACCGCATCACCGCCACCGTCTTCGCGCGCCCGCCCTCGGTGCCTGCCCCCTTCCGGCGCTGGTTCGTCGAGCAGGCCGTCGCGCGCCGCGACGACACGCTGCAGATCGCCGATGCGCTGCGGCCGTTCCTGGTCTCGGGGCTCGACGGCCGCATGGCTGCCGTGCGCGCGCCGACGTTCGTGCTCTACGGCACGGCGGACATGGTGACCGACCCGTCGATGCTCTCGGTCTTCGTGCGCGGGATCCCCCACGCGCGCACCGCGCTCATCCCCGGGGCAGGGCACGTGGCGTTCTCCGACGACTTCCCCGCCACCATCGGCGCGATGCACGCGTTCCTGCGCGAGGCCGGCCTGGCGCCCCCGCCCGCGGACGGCACCGCGACGGCCGCGGGCGTCACTCCTCGGTGACGGTGGCGGCCTGGCGCTGCGCACCGGCCGCGGGTGCCGGCT
The DNA here is from genome assembly GCA_018883105.1 of Phycisphaerales bacterium. GTDB lineage: Bacteria > Planctomycetota > Phycisphaerae > Phycisphaerales > SM1A02 > UBA966. Next base: position 9,293 of record VEQS01000001.1, on the reverse strand, counting down.
GCGTGCGGTCCCACTTGCCGCGCGTGGCGGTGCGCGGGCCGGTGATCCGGTCGAGCCGGCTCACGAGTGCCGCCTGGCCCGCGGGTGCGGGCACCTTGCCGTCGAGGATGTCCCACTCGCTCACGCCCGCGCCGTAGGCGGTGACGTTCGCGTCGTGGTCGATCTTGAAGCCGATGCTGCCGAGGGCGCAGGTGCCGTAGACGCCGCCGGCCACCGCGTACACGTGGACCTGGTCACGCCGGTCCGCGGGGTCGCTGGTGCGGCCGTAGGCGTCCCCGAAGGTGCCCTGCGCCTGGGCGAGGAAGTAGCTGCCGTCGGCGACGAACTTGTCGATCGCCTCGTCGGTCGAGAAGACGATGACCACGTTGCGGCCCTCGCCGCCCACCGTGACGCCGATCGAGAAGCCCTCGACGCGGATCGCGCACGGGGCCGACCAGCCGGTGTCGAGCCGGCGCATCAGGAGCCCGCGGCCGCCCGCGCCGCCGATCACGAGCCCCGCCTGCGTCTCGTCGAGGATGGCGATGCCGCGCGCCTCGCGGAAGATCTCCGCGTCGACGGGCTGCCCGGAGGCCTGCACGTCGGACAGGTTGCCGATCGACTTCGAGATGCGCTCCGACATGGTCGGGGCGCTGCACCCGGTGGCGATGAGGGCGACGAGGGTGACGGCGGTGCGCGGGTCCATGCGCATGGAGGGATCCTCAGCTGGCGGAAGGCGGTCCCGCCGGCCCACCGGGCCGCGGGGCCCGGTGGATATCGGCCGGCGTCGACGCCGGGCGTGAATCCTCGGGCACCTCCCGGGGCATCTGGCGGATCGCCGTGCATTCGGTGGCACCGGGGGCGATCGCGTGCCGGATGGCGGCGATCAGGGCCCGGGGGTCGACCGGCTTGCAGAGGTAGTCGCGGCAGCCGGAATCGAGGCAGCGCTCACGGTCGCCGGTCATGCCCTGGGCGGTGAGCGCGATGATCGGCGCGCAGTCGCCCGAGGCGGCCAGGCGCCGCGCGGCGTCATAGCCGTCCATCACCGGCATCTGCATGTCCATCAGGATCACGTCGTGGCGGTCAAGGCGCGAGGCGGCGTGCACCTCCTCGACGGCCTTGGCGCCGTTCCCCACCACCGTGACGCGCGCCCCGGCGCGCTCGAGGTGGAAGCGGATGAGCCGCTGGCTGTCGATCCCGTCCTCGGCAAGGAGGACGCGCACCCCCGAGAGCGGCTGGCGGCCGACGCGCGCGGCGGGCGGGGCGGCCGCGGGCGTCGGCGCGGGCGCCGTGCCGGAGCGCAGCGAGGCGGGCGGCGTGCCCTCCATGTCGCCGACGTCGATGCGCACGTCGAAGGTGGTGCCGGCGCCGGGGGCGCTGCGCACCGAGATCGTGCCGCCGAGCATGTCCACGCAGCGACGCGTGATCGCCAGGCCCAGGCCCGTGCCGCCGAAGCGCCGCGTCGTCGACGTGTCCGCCTGCACGAAGGGCTGGTACAGGCGCGAGAGCTGCTCGGGGGTCATGCCGATCCCGGTGTCGGTGACCTCGAAGCCGAGCATGCGCCGCTCGCCGGGGTCGCGCCGCACGGTGACCGTGACGGCACCGTGCTCGGTGAACTTCACGGCGTTCCCCACCAGGTTGATGAGGATCTGCCGAAGCCGCGTGGGATCGGTGACGATGCCCTCGGGCACGTCGCCCTCGAGCGCGAGCTTGAGCGCGATGCCGCGCCGGCGCGCACGGTCGTCCATCAGGCGCATCACGTCCTGCACCAGGTCCACCGTCCGCACGGGCTGGCGGTCGACATCCATGTGGCCCGACTCGATCTTCGAGAGGTCGAGCATGTCGTTCAGCACCGAGAGCAGGTGGCGCGCGTTGCGGCGGATGGTGTCCACGGCCTCGTCGCGCGTGGGCGCCCCTGGTGCGCCCACGTTGCCGTCGGCGAGCAGGTCCACGTAGCCGAGGATCGCGGTCATCGGCGTGCGGATCTCGTGGCTCATGTTCGCGAGGAAATCGGTCTTGGCGCGGCTCGCGGCATCGGCCTCGCTGCGCGCGCGCTCGAGCGCGGCCTGCGCGCGGCGCTGCCGCCGGGTCTGCAGGAGGAGCGCGGTGGAAAACGTGGCGAGCGTCGCCACCGAGCCGATGGTCGCGGTCACCGCGACGCGGGCCTGGCGCAGCGCCTGTTCCGAGGGCGGGTCCACGTCGCCGTCGGCGGCCCCGTTCCAGGCCACCGTGGCACCGGCGACGCCCAGCGCGACGCTCGCGGCGATGCCGACGACGGCCATGCGGGTCGATCCAGGGATCGCAAACGCCACGCAACCCCTCGCTTCCCGGCCGACGGGCGCCCGCAACGCACGGGGACGCACCTTGGGCCCAGACTCGGTCCAAGGAAGAAGATCGGGAACCCCCGGCGGGGGGTCAAGGACGCTGGCAGGGATTCCCGGCGTTTCCGGCCCGTTCAGGGCTGAATCTGGGCACCTTGGTCCGTTTGTGCGGCCGCGGCGTCGGCCGCCGGTGCCTGGCGCATCCGCCGCAGGGTGTCGGCCTTCCATGCGGGCATCCGGTACTCCCAGCCGGCCGTGCGGGCGGCAAACGCGGACCAATCCGGAACGTATGGGTCGTATTCGTTGGCGGGTGGCGTGGCCTTGGGGGCGTCCGGCTTGGGGAAGGCGGTCAGCGTGAACCACACCCCCTCGGGCTCCTCGTGCCCGGCGAGCGTGACGGTGCCGGTCTTCAGGTCGAAGGTGGCGGTCCACTTCGGTTCCTTGGCCACGTCGCCGCGCGCCCGGCGCACCGCCTCGAACTCCAGGCGCTCCAGGAACGACGGCAGCCCGAGCTTCGCGCTCTCCTGCTGCGCCTCGCTCCAGGACGCGCGCTGCGCGTCATCCACCTTCGCTTCCCACGGCCGGCGTTCGCCGTCGGCGGCGGGGGCGGTGTCCGCTGGCCGCCCGATGGTCAGCCCGTCGAAGTCGACGGACATGGTCTCATCGGACGGCAGCACCAACAGGCTGCGGTCCATCCAGCCCATCGCGTCATCCGGGATCTGCACGCGCCCGCGCGCGCGCCACGTCTGGTCCTGGCCGGGCGTGCGCACGAAGACCGCGTCGGGTGAGAACCGTTCCTCGCCGATGACGAGTTCCGCGACCGGCGCCGCGCCCGGGTCGGCGCCCACGAATCGCACGAGGCGCGCGCGGCCTTCGGCGTCCGGCCACGCGAGCGCGAGTTCCTTGTGGCGCTCCGGCTTGGCGGTCATCTTGTCCTCGATGGTGAGCCCGCCGAGGCTTGCGACCAGTGCGCGAACCAGTTCCGTGCGCGCGGGATAGCCGTCGCTCGTGGCGATCGCCCAGCCGGCATCCTTCCGGTTCTCGAGGCGCACCGTGGCGGTGCCGCGCGACACCTCGATGGCGGCCACCTCGCCGGCGCGCTGCTCGAGGCCGGGCAGCACCGCAGAGCCGCGCGCGCGCTCGCCCGACGGCCCCCGGCCCTGCGCCAGGAACCATGCGGCAGCCACCAGCACGCCCGCGCCCGCGACCACCAGGACGGCGTTCGCCCGCTTCATCGCGCGGCCTCCCGGCGGCTCGAGCGGCCGCGCACCACGTACCAGGCGAGCGCCCCCGCGGCCACGACGAGCGGCCACAGCACCGAGTTCGCCACCAGCAGGTTGGTGCCCAGCTGTTCGACACCCCGGCGCAGCTCGAGCTGCACCTGACGCAGCTCCTTGCGCGCGGCGATCATCCGTTGCTGCAGCTCCTCGATCCGCTTCACCTGCTCCGGCGAGAGGACGATCTGCTGCATGCCGTCGGCGGTGCGCTCGCGCTGCAGCTCGCCGATCTGGAGCTCGGTGCGCTGGATCTCGTCCTGCAGGTCCTTCTCGCGCGCGATGAACTTCGTCTGGGCGTCCTTGCGCATCGCGTCGACCACCGTGAAGGGCCGGCGGAACTGCCCGCGCGCACGGATCTCGGCGAGCGCCGGGTTGCCGGCCGCGAGCTCGATGGCGTTGATGACGAGCGGTCCGTTGTCGGCGATCGCACGCTTGCCGAGGCTCATGCCCCCGACGCGCTCGTCGATCACCCAGGTGTCGTCGGCCACGAGGTCGGCGTCCGCGACGAGCAGGATGTTGGCCTTGCCCGTCGCCTTGGTGCCGTCGGCGGCCGGGTAGGCCGAGGCGATCTCGCCGCCGATGCGCGCGGCGATGGTCTTCGGCTTGCCGTCGGGCTTGAAGTCCTTGAGGAGCTGCTCTGGGTCGCCGAAGAAGCCGATCTTCATCGTCTGCACCAGCTGCGAGCGCTCGCCGGTACGCACCAGCGGCTCCACCTTGCTCGTGGCACCCTCGGCCGGCTCGATGCTCCCCGGGCTCATGAAGTTGAGCGCCTGCAGCCCGCCGACCAGCGGATCCTCCTTGGTCAGGGTGTCTGGCGTCATCGAGAGCCAGGTGGGGTAGTCAAGCTCGCGCACGCCGCCGTTGCGCCCGGGCGCGCGCACGCGCGTCGCGTGGTCGAGGTCGCCGACCACCATGTCGCGCGGGATGTCGACGCCCCACGCGGCAAGCAGCGGGCCCAGGTCGTAGGTCGTGCCGCCGCGCTTGGCGCCCATCGCCTGCGCGTCGGGGCCGGAGTCGGTCTCCGCGTAGGGATCCGCGAACACGACGAGCGGCTTGCCGGACACCGCCCAGGCGTCGATCGCCTTCAACATGTCCTCGGAGAGGTTCCGCGGCTGCAGCAGGACCAGCGCACCGAGGTCCGCGGGCAGCTCCTTCGCCATCGGGTCGACCGTGACCACGTCGCACTGCTCGCGCAGCTGCTCGATCACCACCGGCGGCGCCTTCTGCTGCATCGGGTTGCGCGGGTCGAAGCCGCCGTCGACGGGCATCGTGCTCAGGAGCCCGACCTTCGGCTTCGAGGGCCGGCCCACCGCCGCAATCGCGCGCACCAGCTCGTACTCGAGGAGCGGCTCGTTCTCCGGCGAGAGGTAGGGGATGGTCTCCTTGCGGTCGGTCGGCCCGCTCACCACGAGCCCGAGCGTGAGCGTGCGCCCGCTGCCGTCCACCGCGAGCGCGGGCAGGCCCGCGGCGCGTGCCTCGTCCTCGGCCTCGCTGAAGGGCTCGGGGTCGACGAAGCGGAACTCGACGTTCCCCTTCGAGCGCCGTGCGATCTCCTCCAGGTACTCGCGCACGCGCTGGCCGTGCGCGCGGATGAGGGGCTGGTCCTTCGAGCCTTCCTGCGTCCAGTACAGGGTGACCCGCACCGGCTCGTCGAGCGAGGCGAGTGCCTTGTCGACGCCGCTGCTCGTGCTGTACAGCCGGTCCTGCGTCAGGTCGACGCGTGCGAACGGCACGGCGATCGACACCACCGTGTTGAGGGCGACCACGCCCACCAGCACGGCGGCGATCACGATGAGAGCGTTCCTGCGGGCCTCGGTGCGTGCGGCCATGGGTTACTCCGCCTTCTTCCACTCGACCACGACGCCGTTCAGGAACAGGAACGCTGCGGTCAGGGACGTGAAATAGAGGACGTCGCGGACGTCGAGGACGCCGCGCATCATGCTGTCGAAGTGGGTGAGCGCGCTCATCGCCCCGATCGCCTCGACGGCGACGCGCGGCAGCCACCCCGACACGAAGTCGAGCACGATCGGGAAGCCGGTCACCATCAGGAGGAACCCGGCCACCCCGCACAGGACGAACGCGATCACCTGGTTCTTGGTGAACGCCGAGAGGAACGCGCCGAGCGCAAGCAGCGTCCCCGAGAGCAGCGCGCACGCGAGGTACCCGACGACGATCGCCCCGTGGTCGGGCTTCCCGAGCCAGCCGACCGTCACCCAGAGCGGCACGGTCAGCGCAAGCGCCGCGCACGCGAACGCCCACGCGGCGAGGAACTTGCCGAGCACCAGGTCGCGCACCGAGACGGGCAGCGTGAGGAGCAGCTCGATCGTCCCCGTGCGCCGGTCCTCGGCCCAGAGGCGCATGCTGAGGGCCGGCACCAGGAACAGGTAGAGCCACGGCTGCCCCTGGAAGAATGGCCGCAGGTCCGCCTGCCCGCGCTCGTAGAACGCCCCGAGCTGGAACGTGAAGATGCCGCTCATGAACAGGTAGATCACCAGGAAGATCCCGGCGAGCGGGCTGGCGAAGTACGCGCCGAACTCGCGGCGGAAGACCGAGCCGATGCGTGCGGCGGCGCTCATCGCGCGCCTCCCGCCACGTCGCTCGTGGTCAGCATGCGGAACACGTGGTCCATGCGGTTGCGGGTCACGCCGGCCGGTGCCTTCGCGTCAAGCTGGCCGGGCGTCCCGTCGAAGACGATCCGCCCCTCGTTGATGATCACCGCGCGCGTGCACACGGCCTCCACCTCCTCCAGGATGTGGGTCGAGAGCACCACGGCGCGCTCGCCGCCCAGGCGCCGGATCAGCTCGCGCACCTCGTGCTTCTGGTTCGGGTCGAGCCCGTCGGTCGGCTCGTCGAGGATCAGGATCGGCGGGTCATGCAGGATCGCCTGCGCAAGCCCCGTGCGGCGCTTGTAGCCCTTCGACAGCGTCTCGACCAGCTGCTTGCGGTAGGGCCCCAGGTGCAGCCGGTCGATCGCGCCGTCCACGCGCCGCCGCGCCTCGCCGGGGTCGTAGCCGCGGGTGCGCGCCACGAATAGGAGGAACTCCTCCACGCGCATGTCGCCGTAGGCGGGCGCGCCCTCGGGCAGGTAGCCGAATGTGCGCTTGGCCGCGATCGGGTCGTCGGCGAGCGAGATGCCGGCGAGATGCACAGAACCTGCCGAGGGCTCCAGGAAGCCCGTCAGCATGCGCATCGTCGTGCTCTTTCCGGCGCCATTCGGCCCGAGGAAGCCCAGCACCTGGCCGGCGGGCACCGACAGGTCGATGCCGCGCACCGCCTCGAAACTGCCGAAGGACTTGCGAAGGCCCCTTCCTGCGATCAGTTCCTTCATAGGGGCGGGAAGTATAGGAACGGGCCGCGCGGCGGGCCAGCGTGCGGGGGGGCCGCGGTCGGTGGGCGCCTTGCGTGGTCGGCCGAACCCCGGTGGCCGCAGTCGCTCAGACAAGTTGCGTGCTGTGGGCGATGGGTGCGTCCGGGGGCGTGGGTTGGACGCACGCAACAACTCGCTTGGTGCGGCCACCGGGGTTCGGCCTGTCGTTCGGCTGGGGTGGGGCGTTCGATCGTTTCACCCTCAACGGGCGCCCGACGCGGAATGGCGGCGGCCGCACCAAGCGAGTTGTTGCGCGCGTCACTCCGGATCCGGTCCGAGTCCGGCGCCCACAGCGTGCAACTTGTCTGAGCGACTGCGGCCGCCGCCATTCCGCGCTCCGCGCGCCCCGCGCCCTACGATTCACACGTGCCCTCCACCGCACCTGCCACCGCGCTTGCCCGCTGCGTCGACGCGTTCGCGCGCCGCTTCGGCGGTACGCCGGCGACGGTGGCGCGCGCGCCCGGCCGGGTGAACCTGGTCGGCGAGCACGTGGACTATTGCGACGGGCTGGTGCTGCCGATCGCGATCGACCGTGACTGCGTGGTGGCCGTGCGCCGCGCGACGGACGGCAGGTGGCGTGCGTGGAGCGAGGACCTGCAGTCGCTCGTCGAGCTTCCGGATCCGGCGGCGCACGATTCGTCGCCGCGGCTCGTCGGCGGCGAGGCGTGGGGCAACCTGCTCACCGGCGTGATGGTCGGGTTCCTGCGCGAGGGTGCCTCGGTGCCGCCGCTCGAGATCGCGGTCGCGAGCGACGTGCCGATCGGGGCGGGGCTCGCGTCCAGTTCCGCGCTCGGCGTGGCGGTGGCGACGGCGCTCGCGGACGTGCTGTCGGCGCCACTCTTCGGGATCGCGCTCGCCCGGATGTGCCAGGAAGCCGAGCAGCAGTTCCTTGGCGTGCCGTGCGGGATGATGGATCACCTGTCGTCGGCGCTCGGGCGCGAGGGGCATGCGATGCTCATCGACTGCCGGACGCTCGATGTCCGCTCGGTGCCGTTCCCACCGCCCGACGTGGCGACGCTCTGGGTGGTCGATTCCGGCACGCACCGGGCGCTTTCCGACGGCCGCTACGCCGAGCGGCGGCGCGAGGTGGAGGATGCGGCGCGTGCCGCGGGCGTGGCGTCGCTTCGTGATCTCGACGAGGCCACGCTCCGCGCGCGGGACCTGCCTGACCTCCTGGAGCGCCGTGCGCGGCACGTGGTGCGCGAGATCCAGCGCGTGCAGAGCGCCGCGAACGCGCTGCGGCGCAACGACCTCGCGCTCTTCGGGATGTTCATGAGCCAGAGCCATCAATCGCTGCGCGATGACTTCGCGGTGAGCACGCCCGAGCTCGACACGATCGTCGAGGCGGCGCGGTCGATCGGCGATGCGGGCGGCGTGTACGGGGCGCGCCTCACAGGCGCGGGCTTCGGCGGCTCGGCGATCGTCTTCGCGGACGCATCACGTCCCGGGGTGATCGAGCGCGTGGGCGCGGCGTTCCAGCGCAAGCACCGGCGCACGCCGGCCGCGATGCGCGTTGCGTCCGCGCCGGGTGCGTCGGTCGTGCCGGCCGCGCGCTGGCGCACCGCGTAGCCTTCGGTCATGAAGATCACGCTCCTCGGCGCCGCGGGCGAAGTCACCGGAAGCGGCTACCTGGTCGAGACGGCGCGCGCCCGGGTGCTGGTCGACTTCGGGATGTTCCAGGGGCGCGGCTCCGGCAACGGCAAGAACGCCGAGATCGACCCCGTGGTCCCGCACCGGCTCGATGCCGTGGTGCTCACGCACGCGCACCTCGACCACGTGGGCCGGCTGCCGCTCCTGCGCGGGCTGCAGTGCGCGATCCATGCCACGCGCCCCACGTGCGAGCTGGCCGAGCTCATCATGATGGACTCGGCCCGCATCCAGGAGGGCGATGCCGCGCGCGAGAATCGCTGGCGCGAGCGCGCTGGCGAGGAGGGCGAGGTCAAGCCGCTCTACACCGCCGACGACGTGAAGCCAGTGGTGGAACGGTTCCGCGGCTACGCGTACGGCGAGGAGGTGGAGGTGGCCTCCGGGGTCGTCGTCCAGTTCCAGGATGCGGGGCACATCCTTGGCTCATCGAGCATCCTGATGAAGGTGCGCGAGGACGGGCAGGAGCGGCGCGTCGTCTTCTCGGGCGACCTCGGGCAGAGCTGCATGCCGATCCTGCGCGACCCCGTCCCGTGCCCGCCGGCGGACCTCGTGTTCCTCGAGTCGACCTACGGCGACCGAAACCACCGCCCCGCCGACCAGACGCTCGCGGAGCTGAAGGGCATCCTGGAGCAGAGCGCGTGGCAGAAGCGCAAGGTGCTGGTGCCGAGCTTCGCGATCGGCCGTGCGCAGCTCCTCCTCCACGTG
>VEQS01000160.1 GCA_018883105.1 Phycisphaerales bacterium | reverse complement strand
TGGTTGTCGCGGCGGCGCGTGGGATCGGGGCGATGCAGGCCGCGCTGGATGGCGGGCCTTGGGCACGCGTGTCGGTGCACCCGTGGCGGACCGGCGCGCCGATTCGCCTGGCCGGCAGCGTCGAGCGGGCCCACAGCACGACCGACTCCATCGAGGCCGCGCTGGCGGCATTCGGTCCGGTGTCCGCCGTGCGCGTCGACAGCCAGGCAAAGTACGGACTGGTGGCGCGCGGCGACGCAGACGTCTACGTGCGCTCAAGCCCCGACCGCACCTACCGCGAGTGGATCTGGGATCACGCGGCCGGCGCCCTGATCGCGGCGGAAGCCGGCGCGGCAGTCTCCGACCTGCGCGGCCGGCCGCTGTCCTTCGCCGAGGGTCGTCGACTCGAATCCGCCGAGGGTGTGCTCTGCGCCGCGCCCACGCTGCATGCGGCGGCCCTGTCGGCGCTCGCCGGGTGAACTCAGTACAACACGATCATGGCACGCGTGGCATTGATCGGCGGATTCGGCGACCTGGTGGTGAAGCTGCGCGGCTCGCTGATCCGCGCCCTGCGCGATGCCGGGCATGAGGTGGCCGTGTGCGTGCCGCCGCCTTCGGCCTCGGCGCGTGCCGGCGTCGAGACGGGCCTGCGCGAGCTCGGGGCGCGGCTCGTGGAGAGCCCCCTCGACCGGACCGGCACCAACGTCCGCTCCGAGCTGGCCGCCCGCACGTTCTACGTCGACTTCCTGCGCCGCGAGCGGCCCGACGCGGTGCTGGCATACAACCCGAAGCCGATCTTCCACGCCGTGCCGGCCGCGCGGCGCGCGGGGGTGCGGCATGTCGGCGCGATGGTCACTGGTCTGGGATACGCGTTCACGAGCACCGATCTGAAGGCGCGCGTGCTGGCGACCGTGGCGATGCGGCTCTACCGCCGGGCGCTGCCGATGGCCGGCTCGGTGATCTTCCAGAACGAGGATGACCGCCGCTTCTTCGAGCACATGGGGCTGCTGGCGGGCGTGCGTGCGGTGCACCAGGTCCCGGGGTCGGGGGTCGATCTTTCGCGATTCACGGCCGCGCCTCCTGCGGACGCCTCCGGCGTCACGACGTTCCTCTTCGCGGGGCGACTCTTGCGCGACAAGGGCCTCGTCGACTTCGTCGAGGCGGCGCGCGCCCTGCGCAGCCTGCGCTCCGACGAGTCGACCTTCCGGTTCCGCGTTGCCGGCATGCTCGACTCGAACCCATCGGCGGTGACGGCGTACGAACTCGAGCAGTGGACCCGTGGCGGCATGATCGAGCACCTTGGGCGCCTCGAGGACGTGCGGCCGGCGCTGGCCGCGTGCTCGGTGTTCGTGCTGCCGAGCTACCGTGAAGGCATGCCGATGGCCGTCCTGGAGGCGATGGCCACCGGCCGCGCGGTCGTGACGACGGACGTCCCGGGATGTCGCGAGACGATCGTGGACGGCGAGAGCGGGATCCTGGTCCCTCCAGGTGCCCCGGCGGCGCTCGCCGTGGCGCTCGAGCAGTTCCTGGAGGACCGCACGCTCGCCGCGCGTATGGGCGCGGCGGCGCGAGCGCGGGCCGAGCGCGAGTTCGATGCGCGGTCCGTGGGCGCCCGCATCATTCGGGCGATGGGCCTCTGATCGGTTCGTCCGCTTCCCGCGTCTCGGGGACGAAGAACGTGGGGATGTAGCTGGTGGCACGTGGTCCCGTCTCCAGCTGCGGGCCCCAGATCAGGAGTCCGGACGTGCCGTCGCCTGCGTAGTCGGCCTGCCCAGCCGGCGCGTCGAGCAGCGCGATGGAAAAGGTGGCTTCGCCGTCCGCGGCCGCGTCCATCGTCAACGCGACCCGGTACCAGCCTTGGCCGACGCGCTCGATGCGGCCGGCACCTCCCGTGGACGATGTCGCGGTACCGTCGGACGTCAGGTCGAATCGGGCTTCCGCGAGTGCGTCGCCAGACGCCACGCAGAGCATGACGGCGTTGCGTCCCTGCGGCTTGACGTAGACCGATGCTGTGCATGGTCCCGATGTGCTGGCGACGCTGCCGGAGACTTGATGCGGTCCCGGCCCCTTCGATTCCCGCGCCATCCAGGCGTCCCGCATCCCAGTCGGCGAAGGACCTGCCTGTCCAGCGTCGATGGCAAGCCCGCGGGTCTGCCACCCGGCCTTGTCGAGCTTCGTGCTCCAGCGCAGCAGGTTGGCTGCCTCGCCTTCGCCTGGGTCGCTCGGTGCGCACGATCGGCGCAACGCGCCCGGCGGCACGAGTTCCAGCGGCCAGGGCGGCGGCATGGTCGCATCGGTGGGTTCGTACGCGACGATGCCCCGGCCTTCGATGAGCTGCGGACCACGGAGCAGCACGCGCAGCGACTGCGACGGAACGGGTTCATCCGGACGATGGACACCGAGGCCGATTCGAAGGCGGGGCGCGGGGTCGGTGGCCTGCTCGGTCAGGTGGACGCGCTGCCAGCGTCCGTTGAGCGGGATGCGCGAGTAGCCGGCGCCAGCGGCCCCGCGCGCCGCCAGGAACGAGCCCTCGGGGCCCAGGACGCTGAACGAGAACGCGTAGGTGGTCCCCGGCGTGGCCGCCGCCTGCAGTTCCAGGCAGCTCCAGCGGTCGGGGGCCGGCACGCCCTTGGTGTCGAACTCGACGGCCACCGCGTCCCGCACGCCATCGGGCCCCGGATGCAGGCCGGCCTCGATCCTCGGCAGGAGTTCGGGTGCGGAAGCGCGTGCCTGCCATGGATCGGCCGGGAACGCGCGCGAGCGCGGCAACAGGTTGAAGGGGCCCTCGCGGTACCCGCATGCGGGACGGGCCGAGACCGCGCCGCGTGTCCGCACGAGCGGCAGGTCGTCCTGCGACGGGCCGATGGCTGCGGCCGCGACCGCGAGCGTGATACCGAGGATGGCGGTGTGGGTGATCGTCATGGTCCTGCTGGCCTTCCGCCCTGGGCCAGCGATCAGCGCGACCCCGGTGCGATGGTACGAAGGCGCCGTAGCATCCGACGCGTTTGAACAGCGGCGTGCTCGATGTCCGTCCGGCAGCTGCGGCTGCTGAACTGGAGGCGGCGGAACGGGCCGACCCCCGGGGCCACTCCATTCATGTGTGCTTGGCCATGGCGTGGGGATTCCTTCAGTCGATCACGAATGCCGGCGAGGCGATCGCATGGGGCGCGCTGCTGGCGTTCGCCATCGCACGGCTTCCGAAGATCTGGTGGTGCTACCGGTCGGTGTGGCGTGATCCGCTGTGGTGGACGGTCGTCGCCTGGGCCCTGTGGTGGGCGCTTGCCGCCACGTGGGGTCCGGACATCCCCGGGCGCTCGCGTGTCCCGGTTCCTGAGCGATGGCTGCTCACGCCGCTCATCCTCTGGCCCGTGATGGGCCGGCCCTGGCTGGTGCTTGGCGCCATGGCGTTGGGTGGAGCGGTCCAGTCGGCCGTGATCGTGGTGCTCTCGTGGGACGGTTCGGGGTGGCAATACAAGCTGGCTGCGAGAGGGCTCTCCGCGCTGTCACAGTCCCAGTGGCAGACGGCGACGGCGCTGGTGCTCTCGGCGTGGGCCGTGCGCTTCGGATCATGGCACGTGCGTGTCGCCGCGATCGTGATGCTGGCATCCGCGACGCTTGGCGTGCTGATCCTCGCCGTGCGGACGATGGCGGCCGGCGTGCTTGCAGGGATCGTGGTCGCGCTGTCCCGAGCTGTGCCATCGCGTCGAGCCGCGGTCGCCCGCCTGCTCGTGCTGTCGTGCGCCGCGTTCGGCGGCGGCGCGTTGCTCGCGTGGTCGCCGGCGGGCGCCACCCTGCGCGCAGCGTTTATCCGCGCCGCCGATGCGGCACGGGATGGGTCCGTTACAGAGGCCGCGATGCGCCTCTCGAGCTCACGGCTTACTCTGGCGCATGCGGCGATCGACATCGGCGTCCAACATCCGATCCTCGGCGGCGGTCGCGGCGCGTTCACGACGGGGCTGCCGCAGTGGGCCCTGTCGAAGGTGGCCGCGGACCCACGGCTGCGCAAACCGTTCGGCCCGATGATGGAAGGCACGCTGACCGACGCCCACAACGCCGTCCTCCAGGCGTGGGTCGATGGCGGCATCCCGGCGGCGGCGCTGCTGTGTGCCATGCTCGTCGGCCTGGCAGTCCGGCTCTGGCGCCAGTCGCGCATTTCTGCCGTGTCCGCCACGGCCCTGGCGCTGTACACGGTTGTGCTGGTCAACGTTCCCGGCGGCATCATCACGGCGAAGAGCCCCGGTGCCCTGATCGCCGTCTGCCTCTCGATCAGCTGGCTCCGCCTCGGCTACCGCGTCGCAAACCCCATCACCGCCCCCGGCGCGTTGCCGAGGTCGCGGCTCTCCGGGCTGTACATGTAGCCCTCGACCACCTGGCCGTACATCACGAAGTTGCGGCGGCCCTTCTCGCACCAGAAGTCGACGGTGCCGTCGTCGTTCCAGTCGCGGATGTCGATGATGGGCTGGTTGGAGAACCCGGCGCGCTTCATGGTGCCCACGAAGTAGTTGCCGTTCTCGTCCTGGTCCATGTAGTCGATCTCGGCGTCGCCGCCGCTCTGCCAGAAGAGGTCGGGCTGGCCGTCGGCGTTGGCGTCGCCGACGCCGGCGAGCCGGTACTTGAGCGGCCGCTCGCTGATGGCGGGGTAGGTGACGGTCGTGCCGTCGCGGATCAGGACGCGCAGCACGCCCGACTGCCGGTCGCGCAGGAGCAGGTCCTTGCTGGTGCGCGTGCGGAGCGCGCCGATCGAGAGCGCCCAGTCGCCGGGCGGCAGTTCGTAGTCGGTGACCTGCGAGATGGCGCCGCCCTCGAGCGTCCACGCGGTGAGCTGGCGCGGGTCGGCCGCTTCCTGCAGCACCACCTCGATCTTGTTGTCGCCGTTGATGTCCGAGACCAGCACCGGCTCGTAGCCCACCGGCAGCGTGTCGATGGTGCGGGTCTCGACGATCTGGAAGCCGTTGCGCTTCCAGTACTGCAGCACGTTCGCCGCATTCACGAAGAGCACGTCGCCGGAGAGGTCGCCGTTGATGTCGCCGATCCCCGCGAATTCGGCACCCTCGGGCAGGCGGCCGAGGTAGCCGAACTCGGGCTTCACGTTCGAGTGCTTGCCGTCGGTCTGCATGATGAAGACGTTGTCGCCGCGCAGCGCGACCACGCTTCCCTTGATGAGGCCCCACTGGTAGACGATCGGCGTGAGCGGCGTCTCGATGGCGCCGGGGCCGCTGGTGATGCCGGTGCCGGGCGCGCCGCCGCCGCCGATGCCGCCGCCGGTCGAGCCGCCGCCCGAGAGGCCGCCCGTGCCGTTGGGGTCGTGCAGGCCGTCGGCGCCGAGCGGGCCGAGCACCGGTCCGGCCACCATGCCGTCGCGCACGCCGACCTCGGCGCGCGTGAAGAAGAAGGGCACCGCGGTGCCGAGCGACCCCGTCGGGGTCTCGGCGCCGGCGATCGCCACGTTGGGCGCCGTCGGCGCCACCGCCACCGAGCGGCCGAGGTTCGTGTTCGTGGTGACGAGCGCCGGGTCCCACAGGTCGCCGGTGAGCGGCGGGGTGCCGCGGATCGACCATGCGAAGGTGCCTGCGTCGTAGGTGAAGGCGAACGCGGCGCCGGTGTTGACGAGCTGCGAGAAGAGGATCTCGGTCGGGTCGTCGGTCGCGACCTGGAGCGCGCTGTCGTACCCCGGCGCGCCCACGATGATCTCCGGCGACGCGGTGTGCGTGATGGCCACCGAGTAGCCGAAGTTGTTGTTCAGGACGTCGCGGCGCGGCAGGAGCGTCGCGTCGGTGGTCCAGGTGATGCCGCCGTCGTTGCTGCGGCGCACCACCGCCATGCCGTTGCCGGAGACCGTCGACCCGGTGCGGCTGGTGGCCGCGGTGGGCGGGCCGACCACGACGAGGGCCGCCTCGGCGTCGCCGCCGTCGG
>VEQS01000019.1 GCA_018883105.1 Phycisphaerales bacterium | reverse complement strand
GGCCGGCTTGATGACGTCGGCCTTGTCCTTATTGAAGTAAACGCACACCGCTCGCAGGTTCGAAGGATCGTCTGTGCCACCCTGACTGATCGGCACGACATGGTCGATCTGCAGGCGACATCGCTTGCCCGGCTCACATCCTGAGTCCTCGCCGGCGGCCGATCCGCAGATCTGGCACGTGCCACCATCACGTTCGAGAATCTGCTTCCGCAGCTTTGACGACATGCCTCGCTTCACCACCGAACGGAGCTCCAGAGTCTCCAGGAGATATTGGCCGGGCTTCAAGCCTTCACGATCGTTGTGAGTCAGGATCTGAAGACCGTGCTCGTCCTTGAGCTCACGGACGCGCCTCGCCCACTCGCTGACGTCCCCCGCGGCAGCCTGGAGTTCCTTCGCCGTGATCACCCTTCCGACGTTCTTCTCGAAGTAGATGCGGATCCTGCGAATCGCGCTGAGCTTCGAGAAGTCTTCGCCCCGGGCCATGGGTCACCCTCCGATTCGCATCAAGGGACGCGCGACTGACATCCCGAGCAGCTGCGTCACATGCTCCGCGATTTCGCGGGCAAAGACCGGCGGAACGGCATTTCCGATCTGGACGCCAACTTGGGACTTGCTCCCGCAGAACTCGAAGTCGGGCGGAAACGACTGCAAGAGCGACGCTTCCAGGTGGGTGATCGGGCGATTCGCGACAGGGTGCAGGTATCTCCCCTTCTCGGGTTTGTAGAACTCCGTGCGAATCGTGACGGATGGACGATCCCACCAAAGACGCCCGAACAGATCGGTGCCGCCGGAGGTCTTTCGCTTCCAGCACTCCGGCATCAGGGCCGCCGGGATGTCCCACCGGTTTCCGCCCGGCGGGATGGCCGCGTAGCGAGCAAGCGACTTTGCGGTTGGATTGCGCCCGACGTGCCAGTTTCGGCCGTCTGGGTCGATGGGAAGGTGGCCGATCGCGTCGCGCACGGTGCGCCATCGAGGCAAGGCTGCGTTGAGCAAGTTCACGCGCCTGGGATCGACGTGAGTTGGCGCGGGCATGGTCGCCTTGCCCACTCGCGACCCGATGACGATCGCACGCTTCCGCGTCTGCGGGACTCCGTAGTCAGCGGTGTTCAGCACACCGCTGGCGACGTCGTATCCAAGGCGCTCGGCCATGCGGCGCATTTCCTCGAACTCCGCCGACTTCAAGAGCGGAGGAACGTTTTCAATCACGAAGACTTTGGGCTGAGCATCCCGAACACAGCGGAAGAAGTGCCGCCATAGCTGATTCCTCGGGTCGTTCGGCACGCGCTCGCCGAGGTTGCTGAAGCCTTGGCAGGGTGGCCCACCCGCGACCACGTCTGCCTTCGGAAAGGTCCCGATCTCTTGGATCGGGCAATTCAGCACGCGCTGCGTGATGTTGGCTCGCAGGGAATCGGAAGCCGCCCGGTCCCATTCATTGGCCAGAAGCGTCTCGAAGCCCGCGCGGACGAACCCCAATGCCATGCCGCCACACCCAGCGAACAACTCGATGACCGTCGGCCCGGATCTGCTCTCGGGGCTCAGTTGCTCTATCGATACCGATGACCGCTGGCGAGACTTCGCGTCGAACGGCGATACGCGATAGCGATGGCTGCCCAATCGCTCGATCGCAATGGTGTCGCCAGGCCCCAGCCCATGCATCTTCAGGAAGGGGCGCACCCAAGACTGGTCTCCAAAGCGATTGGCCGTCCTGCCGCCTGGCATCAATCCCCTGACATCAGTCATGATGGGCTCGAGCAACCCGTCTATCTCAAGACGAATCTTCGCCCGCACTGCTCCCGAGGGGACGCCCACGACGGAATCCGCCGGAAAGAAGTCGAGATTCCCTGAGAGCGACAGTCGACCTGTCCGGCAGGATGACGGGGTCATGCAGATCAAACGCTTTCGGTGCCCGACGCTTCCGCTCACGACCGAAATGTAGCACGCTCACGGCCAGCCGTCGGTCCGGCGGCCAAATGTCACCCGCACTTCTGTTGCCACGTCTCGACATCCATCCAAGCAGCAAGCTGGTAGGAAGGATCTACTTCATCGGCACGCGGAAAGTCCGGTGGAAGAGCTCGGTCGGGGGCGATCGTCGGATCTAGCAGGCCATGACGCTACCGATGCCGGGCGTGGAGCTCCCCGCGTCGTTCCGCGCCGCCGGGCGCGGCGCGGTGCGGGCGGGGGCGTAGCGGCCCAGCCGCCGGTTTTGTTGCAATTTCACGACAGTCGATGATGGGTCGCGATCGCCGATTGCGTTTACAACGCTGACGCCAAGCGGGATCGTGGCCATGCCTCCGGATGTCGGAGGCCTTCGTCGGGCCATGAGCGTGCTCCCACGCGCAGCGATGCGCGGTGGCGATCCAGAGAGGCAATATCCAGGATGCGTGTGTTTCCGCGTTTCGTCTCGAGTTCGGCCGCGGCCACGTCCGCCCCATTGATCGCCGCGGCGATCGCTGCGCCTGCCTGGGCGGCTCCGCCTGCCATCACGTGGGGGTCGGCGACGACCATCGCGGGTGACACGGACGTGTCGACCACCGGCACACTCCTCTACGCCTACAACGTCGGTTGGAACGGAACCACTGGCGGACCATCTGGCGCGACGGGGACCCCGGTGTCTGCGGTGACCGTGAACGGCGTGACCTTCAGCGCATTCGGGATGCCGGGAGGCCTCTATCCCCCGTACCTGCAGACGGTCACCGTCGGCAGCGTCACGATGACCGAGTCGCCGGGGTTCCTCTGGTCGAAGAATGACCTGGGACTCGCCACCGGCCTCAGCACGGACTACCGAACGCTCCTCGCATCGGGTGGCGGCGCGACGAACCCCGCGACGATCACGGTGTCGCTCGGCGGCCTGACTTCGGGGCGTCAGTACCAGCTGCAGCTGTGGTCCAACAACTCGGGTAATGCGAACCTGGATCCGCAGACCGCCATTTCGAACACCGTGGTGTCCTCAACGGTCACGCTCGATTCAAACACGACCAACGCCGCCGGCGGCGTTGGCCAGTACGTCATCGGGTCGTTCACTGCAGGTTCCACTTCGATCAACTTCACCCTGAATGGATCCGGCACCGGCCTCGGCCCAAGCCCTCTGATCAACGCCTTCCAGGTGCGCGACATCACGGCGATCCCCGGCCCCGGCGGCCTGGCGCTCGCCCTCGGGCTCGGCGCGGCCGGCTCGGGCGGACGGCGACGTCGTCGCTGAGTCGCCGGCGTTCGTGCCGCGCGCCCCCTACTGCCCCGGCCGCATCACGATCGGCATCCGGCGCCCGCGGCCGAAGGCGCGTGCGCCGGTGCGCAGGATGATCGGCGCCTGCAGGCGCTTGTACTCGGCGAGGTCGATGGCGCGCGCCCAGCGCGCGACCGTGGCCTCGTCGATGCCGGTCGTGCGCGTGATGGTGGCCACGTCCTCCTCGCGGTCCGCCCAGCCGCGGATGATGGCATCGAGCGCCTCGTACGGCGGCAGCGAGTCCTGGTCGGTCTGGTCGGGGCGCAGCTCGGCGCTCGGGGGCTTGTCGATGCTCGACTGCGGGATGGGCGCCACGTCGAAGCCCAGCGCGCGGTGATGCGCATTCGCCCACCGCGCCATCGACCACACGTCGGTCTTCAGGACGTCGCCGATCGGGGCGAGCGCGCCGCACATGTCGCCGTAGAGCGTGGCGTAGCCGGTGGCGTGCTCGCTCCGGTTGCCGGTGGTGAGGATGAGGGCGCCGGTGGCGTTCGAGAGCGCCATCAGCTGCAGGCCGCGCAGGCGCGACTGCAGGTTCTCGTCGGCCAGGCCCGCGATCGGGGCGTCGATCGGTGCGAAGTGGTGCGAGAGATGCGCGGCAAGCGCCGCATGCGGCGCGGCGATCGGCACCTCCAGGCAGCGGATCCCGAGGCGCTTGGCCAGGTCGAACGCATCGGCGCGCGAGCCGTCGCTTGAGTGGATGCTTGGCATCGCCAGGCCCGTGACGCGGTCGCCGCCGAGCGCTGCCGCGGCAAGCGCCGCGACGACCGCACTGTCGATCCCACCCGAGAGCCCAAGCGCCACCGACTGGTGGCCGGTCTTGCGCACGTAGCCCTCGATGCCCGTGCGAAGGGCATGCCAGCGCTCCTCGTTCGGGTCGTCGCCCGCGGCCGGCGCCGACGCGACCGGTGGCGCAGCGCAGGCGACGAGGAACGGCGCATCCGACCATCGCGCCGCGGCCACGCGCGCACCCGACGGCCACGAGGCGATCGCCTCGCCGTCGAAGATCAGGTCGTCGTTCGCGCCCAGCGCGTTCACCGAGCACACCGGAACGCCGAGTCGCCGCGCGGCCCCCGCCACGATCTCGCGGTGCAGCGCCGACTTGCCGACGGCGAAGGGGCTGGCGGACACCGCGACGATCACCGTCGCGCCCGCGGCCACCGCGTCGGCGGCCGGGTCGACCGCGTAGCGGCCCGAGGCCGCCGCGTCCGCGCCGCGCCAGAGGTCCTCGCAGGCAAGGATCCCCAGGCGCGCGTCACCAACCGAGATCACGGTCGGCCCCGCGCCGGCGTCAAAGTGCCGCGGCTCGTCGAAGACGTCGTACTGCGGCAGGAGCCGCTTGGCGTGGAGGCACTCGATGCGTCCGCCGCGCACGACCGCCACGGCGTTCATCGGCCGGCCCGAGGGCCCGGGCGCCGGGGTCCCGACGAGCACCGCCGCCCCGCCGGCGCCGCGCGCGGCCAGCGCCGCCGCCAGCGACTCGACGGCGCGCATGCAACGCTCGACGAACCCCGCCCGCTGCAGCAGGTCGCGCGGCGGGTAGCCGCACACGGCCAGTTCCGGGAAGGCGACGCAGCCGGCGCCCGCCTTCGCGGCGCGCTCGGCGACGTCCGCGAGGCGCAGCGCATTCCCGTCGGGGTCACCGACGAGCGCGTCGAACCTGGCGAGCGCGATCCGCATGGATCGCGGAGTCTAGGTGGATGCCGGGCGGGCGGCGTGCGCCGCGCCCGAGCAGGTCACGCCGCCGTGAGCGTGCGCGTGCGGTTGCCGGTGCGGCGCTCGATGGCGTCGACCAGCGACCGCACCGCGTACGGCTTGGCAAGCGTGGCGTCGAAGCCGTTGGGCATGCTGGCCCACGGGGTGCCGGTGCCGCCGCTTGCCACGAGCCAGCAGCGCCCGACCCCGTGCTGCCGGCGCACCCAGGCCCCGAACGCCGTCGCATCGCCCGCCGAGCGGTCGAACACGACGACGTCCGGGTTCCAGGTGCCGCACTCGAAGGCGGCCGACAGCGCTTCGGCTGCCGTCCGCACCTCGTGCGTGCCGAGCCCCTCGAGCACCTCCCGGACGGTCTCCGCGGCGGCGCGGTCGGCGTCGACGACCAGCACGCGCGTGCGGCTTCCGAGGGATGAAGGGGTCCGGTGGTCGGTGGTGCCGGCATCGGTGCCGGCGTTGCTCACGGGGATGCCGTGGGCGGCCACGAAGGCCTCGAGCGAACGCACGTGCACGCGCCGGTCGCGCGAGCCGGGGATGCGGTAGCCCTCGAGGCGTCCCGCGTCGATCCACTTGCTGACGGTCCGCGCCGCGACGTTGCAGATGCGGGCCACCTCGCCGGTGGTGAGTGCGTCCTTGCCGAAGCCGAATGCGTCGTGTGCCATGGCACACTCCATCGGAAGCCCCCGGGGCTGCCTGAAGCGCGCAGGCCGATTTTCCGGAAGATTCGTGCATGCCCCGGCGCCCGGATAACGCCCGCCGGCCGGCGGCCGCCCCGCGTCAGCCGCGCCGGGGCTCGTTTCGGTCGAGCACCCGCACCCCGCGCGCCCCGAGGGCCGCGAAGAGCTCCTCGGAATGCGCGCGGTCGCGCACCTCCACCACGCACTGCACCATCACGGTCGAGACGTCCGCCTCGCCGAAGGTGCGCTCATGGTCGATCTGCTGGACGCTGGCGCCGGCCTTGGCGAGCGTGGCCGCGAGTTCCGCAAGCCCGCCGGGCCGGTCGCTGATGATCGCCGTGAACTTCACCAGCCGGCCGTCGACCGCCAGGCCATGCTCGACCACGCGGCTGAAGACCAGGGGATCGATGTTCCCGCCGCAGAGGACGAGCACCACGCGGCGCCCGCGCAGCGAGGGCAGCCTGCCGTCGAGCATGGCGGCGAGCGGCGCGGCGCCCGCACCCTCGACGACGCCCTTCTCCATCTCGGCCAGGCGCAGGATCGCCAGCGCGATCGCGTCCTCGTCGACCGACACCACCTCGTCGACGCGCGTGCGCGCGATCTCGAAGCTGCGCGCGCCGACTTCCGGCACCGCGAGGCCGTCGGCAAGCGTCGGCTCGGCATGGACGCGCACCGGGTGGCCGGCGGCAAGCGCCGCGGCGTAGCTCGCGCAGCGCGCGGGCTCGACGCCCACGACGCGCACGTCCGGGCGCAGGTGCTTGGCGGCGAGCGCGATGCCCGCGATCAGGCCCGCACCGCCGACCGGCACGACGATCGCCTCGGCGCCCGGGCACTGCTCCAGGATCTCGAGTCCCACCGTGCCCTGCCCCGCGACGATCGCGGCGTCGTTGAATCCGTTGACGTAGGTGAGCCCCTCGGCGGCCACCAGCTCGTCGGCGCGCTGGCGCGCATCGGCGATGGTGGCACCGGCGTTCAGGACGCGCGCGCCCAGCTCGATGCACCGGCGCTGCTTCACCATGGGCGCATGCACCGGCATGACGACGGTCACCGGGATGCCCAGCCGCTTGCCGTGGAAGGCGAGCGCCAGCGCGTGGTTCCCGGCGCTGGCCGCAATCACGCCGCGCGCGCGCGCGGCGGCCGGCAGCTGCATGAGGGCGTTGCACGCCCCGCGCTCCTTGAAGCTGCCGGTGCGCTGCTGGTACTCGAGCTTGCACCACACCTCGGCGCCCACCAGGGCCGAGAGGCCCGGGCTCTCCACGCACGGCGTGACGAAGACGCCGCCCTCGATCCGCCGGCGCGCCTCGACGATGTCGTCGAAGCGGACGTCGGCGGCCGGGACGGGGGCCTTCACCTGCGCCATGCGCGGATCCGCGCCGTCAGGCGCGCGGGCCTGCCTTGCGGACGGCGTCGCTCAGCGCGTACTTGGCGTCGTTGGCGCGGAAGCGCGCGGCGAGGTCCTTCGCCTTTGCGTCGTACGCGGCCTTGTCGGCCCACGTGTTGCGCGGGTCGAGCACGTCGGCGGGCACGCCAGGGACGGCGGTCGGCATCATCAGGCCGAAGACCGGGTGCTCGACGAGCTTGGCGTTCGCGAGCGAGCCGTCGAGGACGGCGCTCAGGATGGCGCGCGTGTAGCTGAGCTTGAAGCGGTGGCCGACGCCGTAGGGGCCGCCGGTCCAGCCGGTGTTCACGAGCCACACCGAGCTGCCGTGCTTCTTGATCTTCTCCGCAAGCATCGCGGCGTAGGCCATCGGCTCGCGCGGCATGAAGGGACCGCCGAAGCAGGCGCTGAAGTTCGGCGTGGGCTCCTTGACGCCCGCCTCGGTTCCGGCGAGCTTCGAGGTGTAGCCGTTGACGAAGTAGTACTGCGCCTGCTCGGGGGTGAGCTTCGCCACCGGCGGCAGCACGCCGAAGGCGTCGGCCGACAGGAAGATCACGTTCTTCGGGTGTGCGCCCACCGACGGCAGCACCGCATCGGGCACGAACTCGAGCGGGTAGGTGACGCGGGTGTTCTCGGTGCGCGCGGCGCTGTCGTAGTTGGGGACGCGGGTGACCGGGTCGACGACCACGTTCTCGATCACGCTGCCGAAGCGGATGGCGTTCCAGATCTGCGGCTCGCCTTCCTGGCTCAGGTTGATGCACTTGGCGTAGCAGCCGCCCTCGAAGTTGAAGACGCCGCGGTCCGACCAGCCGTGCTCGTCGTCGCCGATCAGGCGGCGCTTCGGATCGGCGCTCAGCGTGGTCTTGCCGGTGCCAGAGAGGCCGAAGAACACGGCCACGTTCGACGGGTCGTCCTTCGCCACGTTCGCCGAGCAGTGCATCGGGAACACGCCGACCTCGGGGAGGTCGTAGTTCATCGCATAGAAGATCGACTTCTTGATCTCGCCCGCGTAGCGCGTGCCGACGATCAGCACCAGCTTGCGCTCCAGGCTCTGCACGATGCAGAGCTTCTGGCGCACGCCGTACTTCGCCGGGTCGTCGAGCTCCAGGCGCGAGGCGTCGATGATGGTCCAGTCGCTCGACCAGTTCGGCAGCTCGTTCGGCTCGGCGTTGATGAAGAGGGTCTTGGCGAACAGGCTGTGCCAGGCCTCCTCGGTGAAGACCGAGACCTTCAGGCGGTAGGCCGGGTCGGCGCCCGCGTAGCCGTCGAAGCGGAAGACGTCCTTCTTCGCGCGCATGTACTCCATCACCTTGGCGTGGATGGCGTCGAAGTGCGCGGGCGAGACGGGCTGGTTGACCTTGCCCCAGGCGATGTTGCCGTGGATCTTCGCGGTGTCCTCGAGGAACTTGTCCTCGGGGCTGCGGCCGGTGCGCGCGCCGGTGTCGCAGTTCAGGGCGCCGTTGGCCGCGAGCATCCCCTCGCCACGGGCGATCGCCAGCTCCACCAGCCGTGCGGCGGCCAGGTTGGCGTGGACGGAGGCGGAGCCGAAGTCGACCTTCGGACGGTGGGCGGCAGGGGCGGCGGTCGTCATGTCTTGGGGTCTCCCGAGAAAGAAGAGGATCGACAAGGATACCCCTCCCGGCCGCACAAACGGCGGAGGCCCCCGGACCGCAGGATTGACCACCTTCCCGGACCCGGCTACCATTGGCCCTTTCGCACGGCGACCGTAGCTCAGTTGGCAGAGCATCGGGTTGTGGTCCCGAGGGTCGCGGGTTCAAATCCCGTCGGTCGCCCTTCCGCCTCGCCCCGCGCCCCGCGCGGGGCGATTCGCTTGGCGCCCCAGGCGGCTCGGCTGCCCTGCGGCCCCCCTTCGGCGACGGTAGCGTCCGCTCCATGCGGTTTGCCGCGCTCCAGCTCGACATCGCCTGGCGCGACCCGGCCGCCAACTGGCGCCGCATGGGGGAACTCCTTGCGGCGGCAGGCCTTCGGGCGGGCGACTACGTGCTGCTGCCGGAGCTGTCGGACACCGGGTTCACCATGGAGCCGCCGCCGGCCGGACGGCCCGACCCCGTCGCGTCCGCCGCCGCGCTGGCACGTCGCCACGGGATATGGATCCAGTGCGGCCACGCCGAGGTGCCCGCGGACGGCGGGCGAATGAGAAACGCCGCCACGATCGTCCGGCCCGACGGCTCGGTGGCCGCCACCTACCGCAAGATCCACCTCTTCTCCCCCGGCGGCGAGGACCGTCACTACGCGCCCGGCGACCGCATCTGCGTGGTCGACGTGCCGACGCCGACGGGCACGTGGCGAGTTGCGCCCATCATCTGCTACGACCTGCGCTTTCCCGAACTCTTTCGCCTTGCGGCACTTGCGGGCGCCGAGGTGTTCGCGATCGGCGCGTGCTGGCCGGCGCCGCGCGCCCTGCATCGACGCGCGCTCGCCGTCGCGCGCGCGATCGAGAACCAGGCGTGGGTGGTCGCGTGCAACCGTATCGGACGCGAGCCCGGCGTCGAGTACGCCGGCGACTCGTTCGTCGTCGCACCGAGCGGCGAGGTCATCGCCGAAGCTGGGGACGCCGAACGGCTGCTCTTCGCCGAGTTCGACCGCGCGGAGTTCCTGAAGTGGCGCGACAGGTTCCCGGCCCTTCGCGACCTGCGGCGATCGCTCCTCGGCCACGCGACGGTCGAGTGAGCTGAGTCCGCGAATCACGGGAGTTCGCGTGCGGCGCGTTGACGCGCGATGCGCGGCCCCTACACTCAGCGCCGCGCTGCATGGAAGCGCGCGTCGCGGGGACCGCGGCGCACGACACGGATTCGCAGGAGGCGACCGAGCACCAATGGCAACACACGAGATCCAAGGCACGCTGTGGGACGAGACCGGCACGGCGAGCTGCGTCATGGACGCGACGCACGCGCCCGCCCGCGCCGAGCGCGACGAGCCGCGCGCCGGCGCGCTGAACCACGTGATCGCCGACGCGCTGCGCGCCGCGTACTTCGCCGAGGCCGGCGAGCTGGCCACGCGCTACGGCGTGTCGAGCTCGGCCGTGGTCGAGCACCTCGAGTCTGCGGGCCTCGCGCGCATGCCGCGCCCGGAGCGCGCCATCTCGCACATCCGCTGCGCCGTGCACGCGGCCGCGCTGGTGCGCGGCGACGCGCAGGCGTGGGCCGACCTCCTCACCGCGCTCGGGCCGGCCTTCGACCGCGCGTGCGCGGCACGCCTCGACAAGGCGCGCGGCATCGCCTTCGCGCGCCGCTTCTGGCAGGACGCCCGCGCATCGACCCTCGGCATGGTGCCGCGCCCCTCGGGACGCCCCCGCGGCGTGCGTGCGCCGGACCTCAGGAACTTCGCGGCAACCAAGCCGCTGCGCCATTGGCTGGCGGAGCGGCTCCTGGGCAGCCTGGAGACGGAGCTTGGGCGCGCGGCGAGCGCCGCCGAGCGGCTGGACGCGGTGCAGGAAGTGCGTACACTGCGCCTCCCTGCCCACGGATACGTCTCGGCGGAAGCCACGGCGACCTGAAGGCGACAATCCAACCAGCACGGCGCGCGCCCGGACGGGCGCCGCGACGGGCCCGGCAACTTAGCTCAGTTGGTAGAGCAGCGCATTGAAAATGCGCGGGTCCGCGGTTCAAGTCCGCGAGTTGCCACTGCGACGCCGCTCCCGATCCCGGGGCGGCGTCGCTCGTTGGCGGACTCCACGCGCACGGGGGCGGCGCGCCGCTACCCTCGCGGCCTTGGCAGTCCCCATCGACGTCGCGCGCCTGCGCGCGGAGATCCTCGCCTGGATGAGCCCGCCCGAGGGGGACCGCGGGGGCCGCGCGGCCGGCCGGCAGATCCGGCGCCTCATCGAGGCGCTCGAGCGCCCCAGCGCGCGCGAGGACCTCTTCCTCAGTTCGGTGGCCGAGGCCGTGCTGGCACGTCGGCTCCTCGAGGCCGGCTGCACCATCGACTTCGAGCGCCCGACCTCGGGCGGCCGCCACGCCGACTTCCACGTGCGCGCCGAGGGCGACGAGTTCTACGTGCACGTGAAGCGCGTCGCGCTGCCCCCGGCGCACGACGCGCCGCGGCCGCTGCCCGAGGCGCTCGTGCCGCTCGCCGCGATCGCGCGGCCGGTGTCGGTGGCGCTGCGGTGGGAGGAACGCGCAGGTGCGGAAGACCTGGCGGCGCTGCGCGAGTCGCTCGAGGCCTTCATGCGCCAGGCGAGCGTCGGCGACGAGGTGGTGGTGCGCGCCGACGACGGACGGTGGCTCGGGGCCGCGCGGATCGCGGCGCCGTGCGCCTCGGGCAGCATCGAGCTGCGCACCGGCGGCGACGCCGGCTGGGAGGCCGCGGTGCCGCGCGTGCAGCGGCTCCTGCGCAAGGCCTACTCGCAGTTCATGCCCGGCGAGACGAACGTGGTGTGCCTGGCAAGCGACTCGGCCGGGGCGCTGGAGGCCGTCGAGACCGCGCTCCTCGGCACGGTGGTCGAGCGGTGGGACCGCTTCCCGCCGCGCGGGCAGCGCGTGGCGCACGGGCGCGCGGACGACGGCTTCTGGTCGCGCGGGCAGTTTGCGGAAAGCGAGGTGGTGTCGTGGTTCCCGGTCGACTCGGCGGCGCCGGCGCGCACGTGGGAGCGGCCGGCGGGCACGCCCTCGGCGCGCGATGCGCGCGTGGCGGCGCTGCTGCGGCGCGTGCTCGCGTGATCACTCCCCGACGGCGAAGGAGTCGTGCGGCCGCGGCCGCGCGGGGGCCGGGCGCGCGGGCTCGGGCCAGAGCGTGCGCAGCGCCTCGTGCGGCGGCAGGCCGTCGACGGTGAGCCGCGCGCCGCCGGCAAGGAGCTGCTCGAGCTGGCGCCGGCCGATCTCGACCGAGAGCTCGACGCGGCCGTCGGTCCATCGCCGGTCGGAGACGGGCACGCGCTTCTCGACGAAGTCGATCGCGCGCCCGTCGGAGAGCGGCATCGAGAGGACGCAGGGGCGGACGTCGCCCTTCATGAGCGAGAGGACGCGCTCGGCCAGCGCATCGAGCCCCTCGCCGGTGACCGCCGAGACCGGCATGGCGTCCGGCACGCGGGCGAGCCACTCCTCGAGCCGGCGGTCGGGGCCGTCCTCCGGGAGCCAGGTTTCCGGCAGCCGGTCCACCTTGTTCAGGAGCAGGATGCGCGGCTGGGCAGTCGCGCCGATCTCGTCGAGCACGTTGCTCACGGTGCGGTACTGCATGGGCGCGGAGAGGTCCGCGACGTCGAGCACCACGAGGATGACGTGGCTCTCGATCGCGTCCTCCAGCGTGGCGCGGAAGCTCGCCACCAGGTGGTGCGGCAGCCGCTGCACGAAGCCGACGGTGTCCGAGAGCAGTGCGGCGTTGCCGCCGCCGAGGTTCCACTGCTCGACGCGCGTGCCGAGCGTGGCGAAGAGCTTGTCGGCCGCGTAGGCGCCGCCGCGCGTCAGGCGGTTGAAGAGGCTCGACTTGCCGGCGTTCGTGTAGCCGACCAGCGCCGCGGTGAAATGCTCGTCGCGGCGCTGGCGCACCTCGCGGCTGCGGCGCGCCTCGATCTCGGCCAGCTCGCGGCGCAGCCGGTCGAGCTTCGCCTTCACGATGCGGCGGTCGATCTCGAGCTGCTGCTCGCCGGGGCCGCGCGTCCCCACGCCCACGGGCGCGCCGCCGGTCACCTGCCCCAGGTGCGACCACATGGCGCGCAGGCGCGGGGCCGTGTACTCGAGCTGCGCGATCTCCACCTGCAGCTGTGCCTGCTTGGTGGTGGCGCGGTTGGCGAAGATGTCGAGGATCAGCTCGCTGCGGTCGATCACCTTGATCGAGAGCGACTTCTCGAGCTCGGCCAGCTGAGTGGGGGCGAGCTCGTTGTCGAAGATGACAACCTTGGCGTCGAGCTCTCGGCACATCGCGGCCAGCTCCTCGACCTTGCCCTTGCCGATGTAGGTCTTGCCGCGGGGCGCGGCGCGGCGCTGCTCGAGGATGCCGACCACGCGCACGCCCGCGGTCTCCGCAAGGGCGCGCAGCTCCTCGAGCGAGGCGCGAAAGTCGTTGTCTTTGCCTCCGAGCTGGACGCCCACGAGGACGGCGGGCTCGACCCGGATGTCGATCTCGCCGTGGCGTCCGGTCTCCATCGGGGCGATTGTAGGGGCGCCTCGGCGAGCCCTATCATCGCTCCGTGCACCGCATCGCCGCGATCGCCGCCGCCCTTGCCTGCGCCGCGCTCGCGGCCGCGACGGCACCGCAGGCCGCGGAACCTTCCGCGCCCCAGGCACCCGCGCGGCCCGCGTCGCCGGACGACGCCTACCGCTGGTTCGACCCGATCATCGACCTTCGTGCGCTGGTGGCGGGATCGTTCGTGGACGACCCGGACGCCGCCGCGATGCAGCGCGCGGCGATGGCCGCGATGGTGGCCGCGCTCAACGACCCGTACAGCACCTACCTCGGACCCGAGGAGGAGCGCTGGCTGCGCACGCAGGTCTCCGGCACCTATGTGGGGATCGGCGTCGAGCTCGACCTGCGCGACGGCGTGCCCACGGTGATCACGGCGATCGACGATTCCCCCGCGATGGGGGCCGGGATCCTGCCGGGCGACGAGCTGGTGGAAGTCGACGGCCGCCCCACCGAGGGGATCGGCGCCGCGGGACTGGAGCAGCTGCTTCCCGGCCAGCCCGGGAGCGTCGCGAAGATCCGGCTCCGCCGCCCCGACGGCACCGAGCGAACCGTCGACGTGCCGCGGCGCACCGTCGAGACCCGCAGCGTCAAGGGACTGCTCCGCGATTCCGATGGCTGGCGCCATGTCCTCGACCCGGAGCGGCGCATCGCCTACGTGCGCATCGCGCGCTTCACCGAGCGCACGCTGTCCGAGCTCGACGCGGCGCTCGCCGCCCTGCGCGCGGACGGGCTCTCGGGCCTGGTGCTCGACCTGCGCGGCAACGGCGGCGGCTCGCTCGACGCCGCGGTGGGCACGGTCGACCGCTTCCTCTCCGACGGCGCCATCGTCAGCACGCGCGGCCGAGGCACGCGCGGGCGCACCTGGGACGCGACGCCCTCGCGCGACGACGTGGTGCTGCCGGTGGTGGTCCTCGTCAACCAGGGAAGCGCGAGCGCGAGCGAGGTGGTGGCCGGCGCGCTGCGCGACCACGGGCGCGCCAAGGTGGTCGGCACGCGCAGCTACGGCAAGGGCAGCGTGCAGGAGATCGTGCCGCTTCCGGACGGCGCCGGCACCGTGAAGCTCACCACCGCGCGCTACTACCTGCCGAGCGGCAAGACCGTCTCGCGCGAGGCGGGAAGCCCGAAGTGGGGCGTGGAGCCGGACACCGGCTTCCACGTGGCCATGTCCGAGGCGGACCTGGTGGCCTCGAACGCACTGCGCCAGGCGCGCGAGTCGGGCGCGGCGCAGAGGGCGGGCGCTCCCGCCGTGCGCTGGAACGACCCCGCGTCCATCCGCGCCGACGCGCGCGACCCGCAGCTGGCCGCGGGGCTCGAGGCGATGCAGGGCTACCTCGACATGATCGAGTGGCCGGTGGTCGGCGACCTCTCCGGCGACGTGGGCGCGGCCAACGACGAGCTGCGTGCGAGCCTCGAGCACCGGCGGCGGCTCGTCGAGGAGCTGAAGCGCACCGATGCCGCGATCTCGGGCCTGCGCGCCACCGGCGCGGGGGTCGACGACCCGCAGCTGGCCGAGGATGCATCGCTCATCGACGCCGAGGTCGAGCTGCGCGACCGCGAGGGCCGCGTGGTGGGCCGCTGGATCGTCAAGGACCCGAAGCAGGTGCGCGAGGGCCTGGGCACGGGCGCGCAGCCCGCACCGCCCGCACCGGCCGGGCCGGCAGTGCCCGCGGTGCCGGAGGGCAAGTGACCGCACCCCGCGACGGCACGCTCGTCCTGGGAATCGAGACCAGCTGCGACGAGACCGCCGCGGCGGTGGTCCAATGGCGGGACGGCGTGCCGCGCGTGCGCTCGAACGTCGTCAGCTCGCAGCACGACCTGCACGAACGCTATGCGGGCGTGGTGCCGGAGCTCGCAAGCCGCGCGCACCTGGAGCGGATCGTGCCGGTGGTGCGGGAAGCGCTCGGGTCGGCGTCGGTCGATGCGGGCGCGCTCAATGCAGTCGCGGTCGGCAACCGCCCGGGCCTGATCGGCTCGCTCCTCGTCGGAAACGCCGCCGCCAAGGCCTACGCGTGGAGCCTGGGCATCCCCGTCCTCGGGATCGACCACGTGGCCGCGCACCTTGCCGCCGGGCTGATCGACGCGCCGCCGCCCGCGTGGCCGGCGCTCGGGCTGGTGGCGAGCGGCGGCCACACCCACCTCTTCCGCATGCACGACCCGCTGCACGCCGAGCTCCTTGGCCGCACGATCGACGACGCCGTCGGCGAGGCCTTCGACAAGGCGGCGACGATCCTCGACCTCGGCTACCCGGGCGGGCCGCGCCTCGATGCCCGCAGTTCCGAGGGCAACGCCGGCGCCGTCCGCTTCCCGCTCCCCCGACTCACGGCGCGCAGCGTGCGCGGCGCGGCGGCGGATGCGGCCGGCGCCGCCGACCCGGACGCCCGCACGCTCGACTTCAGCTTCAGCGGCCTGAAGACCGCCCTGCTCTATGCCGTGCGCGGCGTGCCGCCGTCCCCCGGGCGCACCCCGCCGCCCGCACCCGAGCCGCTCACGCCGCAGCGCGTCTCCGACCTCTGCGCGAGCTTCCAGGCCGCGGCCGTCGCGCAGGTGGTCGACGTCGTGGCCCGCGCCCACGCACGCCTGGCCGCTTCGGGCCAGGTGCCGCGGACGCTGCTCGTCGGGGGAGGCGCAAGCGCCAACCGGCACATGCGCGCGGAGCTCGCGTCGCTCGGCGAGCGGCTGGGGATGGAGGTCCGCCTCCCGGCCCTTGCCTACTGCCTCGACAACGCGGCCATGATCGCCGCGCTCGCCCACTGGCGCCTGGCCGCGGGAGAGCGCGACGATCTTCGGCTCGCACCGAGCGCAAGGAGCGCGCTCGGGCGGACGTGAGCCCCGCGCGGACGCGGCTCACTCGTCGTCGGACGGGCGCGACTTCGGCGCCGCCGCAGACGGGTTGGCCAGGCGCTGCTTCAGCACCTCGCGGCGGATCTCCTCCATGAGGTCCGCGTTCTGGCGCAGGAAGGTCTTCGACGCCTCGCGGCCCTGGCCCAGGCGCACGTCGCCGTAGCTGAACCAGGCGCCGCTCTTGTCGACGACGCCGTCGGCCACCGCCAGGTCGAGCACGTCGCCCGAGATCGAGATGCCCTCCTCGAACATGATGTCGAACTCCGCCTCGCGGAACGGGGGCGCGATCTTGTTCTTGACGACCTTCGCCTTGACGCGGTTGCCCACGTTGCGCTCGCCGTCCTTGATGGCGCCGATGCGGCGGATGTCGATGCGGACCGAGGAGTAGAACTTGAGCGCGCGGCCGCCGGTCGTGGTCTCGGGCGAGCCGAACATCACGCCGATCTTCTCGCGCAGCTGGTTGATGAAGATCACGATGCACTCGCTCTTGGCGATGGCGCCGGTGAGCTTGCGCAGCGCCTGGCTCATGAGGCGCGCCTGCAGGCCGACGTGGCTGTCGCCCATCTCGCCCTCGATCTCGGCGCGGGGGATGAGCGCGGCCACGGAGTCGACGACGATCACGTCGACGGCGTTGGAGCGCACGAGCATCTCGCAGATCTCGAGCGCCTGCTCGCCGGTGTCCGGCTGCGAGACCAGGATCTCGTCGAGGTTGACGCCCAGGCGCTTGGCCCACGAGGGGTCGAGCGCGTGCTCGGCGTCGATGAAGGCGGCGACGCCGCCCTGCTTCTGGCAGTTGGAGATGACGGTGAGCGCAAGCGTGGTCTTGCCCGAGCTCTCGGGACCGAACACCTCGACGATGCGCCCGCGCGGCAGGCCGCGGCCACCGAGGGCGAGGTCGAGGCTGAGCGCGCCGCTCGAGACCGACGGGATCACCGGCACCGACTCGTTGTCGAGCCGCATGATCGATCCCTTGCCGTAGTTCTTCTCGATCTGGCCGACGGCGGCCTCGAGCGCCTTGTTCTTGGCGGCGCGGGCGGCGGCATCGACGACCGGCGCCGGCTTCACGTCGACGCGGGGTGACGGGGCGGCGGGCTTCGAGTCACCGGGCTTGGGGGTGGGCATGGGCGCCATCTTCCCACCCGGGGCGGGAGCGGGGGCGACTGGCGTGGGCCGGCCGGCGGGGCCAGCCGGGGCCGCCGGAGCAGTGGCCGCGGGGGTCGGGGTGCGGGAGGAGGGGGTGCCGTTCGTCGTGGTTGCCATGGGTCGGTCGCTCCGTCGGTGTTGGGGTTTCTGCGCGGGAAACGCTGCGCATCCTTGCGGTGTTCGGTGTTTGGTAGGTTCCCGAACCTCATCGGTCCTGTCAAGGCCTGTTCGGGAGATTTTCGGTATTTCCGTCCCTCGCCAGCCGAACCGCCTTTGAGGTGCAGGGACAGTAACCCCCCAGGGTGAAGCTCCTGCGACACCCCGCCATTTTTCGCCCCCTCCGCCCGCGGGATGCGCGCCCCGCCCCGCGGCTCAGCCCTGGCTTGACGACGACGTCGATCGCCGCGTCGGCTTGCGCGTCGGCTTCTTCTTTGCGGCGGCTGCGGCGGCCGCTGCCTCATCCTCGGCCTTCTTCTGCGCCGCGGCCTGCGCCTCGGCCGCCTTGCGCTCGGCGGCCAGGCGCAGGGCCTCCTTGTTGACGACCTTGTTCAGCTCGTCGGCCACGCGCGCGTGCACCGCGATGATCGGCATGGTCTGCATCGCGAAGGGCTTGAGGTCGGCGTTGGTGCAGTTGTCGTACTGCCACCGGTAGAGCGCGAGCATGCGCGCGGTCTCGCCGGCCATGAACATCATGTAGGCCTGGTCGAACTCCGCGCCCCGGAGCGCGCCGAGGCGCTCGACGGTGGCGGCATCGTCGCCGTCGAGCGCCGTGGGCAGCGCGATGCCCTGCTTCGTGGCCGCCTTGCCGACGATCACCTGGATCGCGGCGTGGTTGGTCGACATCCGCTGCCCGAGGTCGCGGACGTCCTGCGACTCGCCGTGCTGCATGGCCAGCGTCCCGAGCGCGACCTGCTGCAGGTCCGAGCGCACGACCGTGCGCGCGAACTCGTCGGCCGGCAGCGAGGGATCGGCTGGCGGCGGCGCGGGCTCCATGGGCACCGCCCCGCTCGCCGCATCCGCGGCGGCGACTCCCGCCGCGCCTTCGCCCGTCGGCTCGCCGGACGCCGCGCCCGCCGCCGGCGCTCCGCCCGCGGACGCCGCGGCGGCATCGATGCCCTGCGGCGCGGTCCGGCAGCCGGTCGCCGCGAGGATCGCGGCGGCAGCGAGGATCGTGAGGCTTCGGCGGAGGCAATCGGTGTGCATGGCGTGGGATCCGTGGCGGTCAGAAGGCGATCTGGTAGGTCAGCGCGATCGAGAAGTCGATGCCGGCGGTGTAGCTCGAGTTCAGGCCGGTGATGCCGTTGGGCGTCTGGTACTCGGTGGTGATCACCGGGTTCAGCAGGTTCTTCGCGTTGAGCGAGAGGCGCAGGCCGTCGATGATCGCCTGCGACATGGTGAAGTTCAGCGTGCCGTATCCGAGCTGGTAGATGGCGGGCGTCAGCTCGACCGTGTTCGGCACGCCGCCGCTCACCAGTGCGTCGCCGCGGTAGTTGTAGAAGAGGCCGAACTGCGTGCCGGTGGGCTCGTGGTCGTACGTCGCGTTCAGGTTGACCAGGTACTCCGGCGTCTGGGTCATCTGCTGCGTGTCCTGCGGCAGGCCGTACAGCGCCCACGCGTCCTTCTGGTCCTGCGGCAGCTCGACCTGCGACTCCATGTAGGTGAAGTTGGCGCCGAACTTCAGGCCCTCCCACTCCTCGCCGAGGATCGGGCCCATGGTGACGCGCGACTCGAGCTCGATGCCGAGCAGGCTTCCGCTCGGGAAGTTCTCCGCGGTCGTGTACTGGAAGCCGCCGAACTGCGCGAAGCGCGACACGTACTGGATCGGGTCCTGCATCGTCTTGTAGAAGACCGAGCCCGACACCAGCCAGTCGGTGAACGGCATCCAGTCGATGCGCGCGTCGTAGTTGTCCAGCGAGCTCAGCTGCAGCGCGGGGTTTCCGATGAAGATCGGGCCGCCGACGTAGTCGTACTGCAGCACCGGCACGATCTCGAAGAAGTTCGGCCGCGCGATGGTCTGCGCGAACGCCGCGCGCACCACCAGCTGCTCGGTGATGTTCCAGTTCCAGCCCACCATCGGCAGGAAGTTGTCGGAGTTGATCGCCGCGTTCGCGTCCGCGGTGCCCGCGGTGAAGTCGCGCGGCAGGCCCGTGTTCGGGTCGACCCAGATGGTGGTCGGCGAGTCGGGGGTCACCTGCGTGTCGATCACGGTGCGCTCGAAGCGCACGCCGGTCACCAGGTTCATCGTCTCGGCGAACGGGATGTCCGCCATGCCGTAGAAGGCGATGATGTCCTGCGAGCCGTCGTAGTTGATGTCGCTCTCGACCGGGTTGATCGGGTGGACCTGCCCCGGGAACACCAGGCTCCACGGGTCGTCGAAGGGCGCCTGGTAGAAGGTGTTCGGGTCGAGCGTGTTGGCGAACGTCGACTGGGTGTAGGTGCGGTCGACGACGTCGGCGAAGCCGCCGGCCTTGACGTACCCCTCGCGGTCCTCCCACTGCAGGAACGGCAGCTTCAGGTTGAGCGCGCCCTGCGTGCTGCTCTCCGAGGTGCCGTAGTTGATGTGGTTCACCCAGCCCGACTGCGAGTTCTGCGCCGGCGGGTAGCCCGTCCATCCCTCGGGCAGCAGCCCGGGGATGATGGTGGGCGTCCAGATGGCGCCGAACTGCGTCTGGTCGGGGAGCGTCTCCTCGGCCTTGCTGAGGGAGAACCGCCAGTCCACGACCGGGGCGAGGAACGTCGCGACCTCGGGGACCTCGGGCTCGTCCCCGGGCCCCAGCGCGCCGAGCACGTGCTTGCCGTTCAGGATGACGGCCTGCGTCGACAGCTGGCTGTAGCTCAGCGTCTCGAGGCGGTTCCACGGTGCCTTGAAGAAGTCGAAGTAGCCGGGGCTTGCCGGGTCGCTCGGGTCGTAGCCCGGGCGGAAGTACTCCGCGCCCCGCGTGTCGATCAGCCGGATGGCCTGCGTCTCGGACACGAGCGTGTACAGGAACTTGGCGCCGAGCGTGTGCTCCTCGGTCTCCAGGCCCAGCGCACCCATGCCGCCCCACTGGATCGACGTGGTGCCCTGCGTGACGTCGAAGAGCTCGGTCTTGAAGTCGTCGATGCCCGCCTGCTGCACGGGCCGCGGGGAGAGCTGCGATCCCGGTCCGACCTGCATCAGCGTGTTCAGCTGGCCGTTGTCGTACGCCGAGGCGTCCTGCTCGTAGAAGAAGTTGCCGAACGCGCCGACCTTGACCCCGTCGTCCACTTCCCAGGAGTCGCCGGCCGCGACGTTCCACTTGTAGATCATCGGCGCGTCGCCGAATTCCGTGCCGGTGGGGTTGTTCGGCCACGACTGGCCCGCCAGGTCGGGCTGCTGCGCCAGGACGTTGTTGTCGCCCCAGAAGTCCATCCCCGCACCCTTGTAGGTGAGGAACTGGCCGTTCTGGACCTGGCTGTTGAAGCCGACCTGGCTGCTGATGCGCAGGTAGCCCTCGTCGGGCATGTCGCGCAGCTCGACGTTCACCGCGCCGCCGGAGGCATCGCCCTGCTGGTCGGGGGTGAAGTTCTTGCTGACCTGGATGCTCTTGATGATGGCCGCGGGGAACTGGTCGAGCTTCACCGCGCGCACGTCGGGGTCGGCGCTCGGCAGGCGCACGCCGTCGAGGAGCGTGGCCACGTAGCGGTCGGGCAGGCCGCGGATGACCGCGTACTTCCCGTCCTGCAGGCTGGCGCCGGGCACCATGAGGAGCGCCGCGGCGGCGTCGCTCGCCCCCGAGCGCGTGATCATCTCGACGTTCAGGACGTTGAGGAGCTGCGGCGCCTCCAGGCGCAGCTGGAAGTCGATCGGCGGGATGACCAGGATCGGCTCGAACGTGTCCGGGACCACCAGCTCCTGGCGCTCGAGCGGCTCGCCGCCGAGGACCATGTCCTGGACGACGAACTCCTCCATGTCCTCGAACTCGCCGGCCATCACGACGTCGGCGTCGACCAGCGCACCGCCCCCGACGCGCACGTTCGGGCGCACCTCGCGCACGAAGCCGTCCTTGGTGATGACCAGCGTGTAGACGCCCTCGGGCAGGTTGGGGACGATGTACGAGCCGTTGTCCGCGGTGGTGACGCGCGCCCGCGTGCCGAGCACGGTGACCGCGGCGCCCGGGATCGGCGCGCCGAACTCCTTGTCCGTGACGACGCCGCGCACCGAGCCGGTGGAGGCCGGCGCCTGCGCGGCGACGGGCGCCACGAGCGCGGCGACGGCGATGGTGGCCGCGAACGCGGCCGACGTGCGGATCGTCACCATGGGTCGGCCAGGCCGGCACGGATCGCGTCGATCCGCCGCTCCATCGCCTCCGTCGGCACGAAGCCGCTCCGCGCCATCGCCAGCAGCGTCATGCACAGGTCCTCGGCGCGCGGACGGGCGTTCGGGTTGAGCGCGCCGTCCTCCAGCGCGGCCGCGAAGCACGCCTCGGCGTCGGCGCGGTCGCCGAGGCCCATGAACCCGGTGGCGAGCGCACGCCAGCTGGTCGCGCGGCGGAGGTTGACGACTTCCTCGCGGCGCCTCTCGAACGTGGCGCGCAGCGCGCGCAGGGCCGCACGCGCGGGGTCGCGGTCGCCGAGCCGGGTGCGGGCGGCGGCGATCGGCGCGCCGATCGGCACGATGTCCTCCGGCAGGAAGCCGGCGGACGCCATCACGGCGTCGGCGCGGTCGAGGGCGGCGCGCGCCTCGTCCGCGCGGCCCCGGACCGCCAGCGCATCGGCCAGCGACACCAGGTACTGCACGCGCAGGTCGTAGGGAAGCCCCGGGAGCGCACCGTCGATCGCCTTCACCGCGCGCGTCCGCCAGGCATCGTCGCAGTCCGCACGGCGCATGATCGCCAGGTAGCCGTCCAGTCCGCCGCGGACCAGGTCGAAGGCGCCCACGGCGATCGCGCGGTCGAAGATGGCGGCCTGCGCCTCGAGCCGGTCGGCCGGCACGACGGCGGTCACCGCCGCGGCGACGTTCGCGGCCTCGGCGGCGGCCGTCGGGTCGACCAGTCCGTCGACCTGCCCCAGGTCACCCGTCATCGCCAGCGTGCGCGCGACCTCGGCACCGATCCGGTCGCGCTTCCAGTCCTCCTCGCGCCCGGCGAGCTCGCGCGCCTCGGCGGCCAGCGTGCGCGCCGCGTCCATCTCGCCGCGCGCGGCACGCGCCTGCGCCACCAGCGCCGTGGCCTCGCCGCGCCGCCAGTCGCCGATGCGCCGCATGCCCGCCTCGGCGCGGCCAAGGTCACCGAGGGCGATCCACCCCTTCACCGCCTCTTCCTGCATGATGGCCCGGTCGCGGGCGTGCGGGTTCGCCGGGATGGTGCCGGCGACCTCGTCGGCGGCGGTCACGAGCGATGCAGCGTCACGGCCGGGCGCGCGCTGCTCGGCCTTGGCGGGCGCCGCCGGACGGGACTCGATCGGCGCCGGCGCGCACGAGGCGACGGCCGCCGTCACCGCGGCGGCTGCACCGAATCCGAACCGACCCTTGACTGAACCATTCATTCATGAACCTCGTTCGGAAGCACCGATGCCCGGCGGCTGGGTGGCCCG
Source organism: Phycisphaerales bacterium (assembly GCA_018883105.1). GTDB lineage: Bacteria > Planctomycetota > Phycisphaerae > Phycisphaerales > SM1A02 > UBA966. The sequence goes on along the minus strand of VEQS01000019.1, from coordinate 1,781 downwards.
CACCGCCGGGCATCGGGAATCACGTCCGTCCGGGCATCGGCACGCGCGGGTCGAACGACCCCGCGCGTGCCGCGCCGGACTCCTTCTTCAGTTGCAGGTACCCCAGTCGGCGAGCAGCTGGCCCAGGTCGTTGCCGTCGACCGAGCCGTCGTCGTTGAGGTCGGCCGGGCAGGCCGGGCCGTCCACGGGCGGGGCGACCAGGAAGCCGAACGCCGAGGCGGCCGACCAGCCGTACGCCCAGTTCTCGTTCGCACCGAACGCGCCGCGGTACTTGGCGGGGGCGTAGAACGAGTTGGCCGGGGCCATCCCGACGCTGGTGACGGCGTCACCGGCGGCGCGCGGGTCGAGCCGGGTCACCGGCTGGACGATCTGCGAGCCGTTGGTCACGTTCGCGCCGCGCTGGATGAGCACGATCGGGGACGTCGTGGCCTGCACGTTGTTGTTGGCCGCGTTGAAGACGCCGACCGAGGTGGCCGTGGTGTAGGCCGACGCGTTCGTGTTGTTGAAGAACACCGTGTCGGTGATCTGGCAGAGCTTGCCGCTCGACTGCGACGTGTAGCGCTCCGCCGGGTTGGAGAAGGGGTTCACCGTCGACGTGACGTTGAAGTCCGTCGTCCAGCACGCCGCGAACGACAGGGTGCCGTTGTGGCCGTAGCCGGTCTGGCCGTCGGTTGCCTCGCCGTCGGTGTTGTCGTTGCGGACGATCTCGGCGCCGCTGTCCATGAAGATGCAGTTGTTGTACTGCACGCGCGCGCCGTCGCGGTACTTCAGGGCGTGGCGGCCGGTGCCCAGCGGCTGGCCGATCGAGGTCACGTTGTAGAAGGCGCACGTCGTGACGGGCTGTGCGTCGCTCTTGGCGGCGCCGTCGACCTCGAACTGCGAGTCGAGGAAGCCGGAGCCCGAGGCGGCGATGCGGGAGTAGCCCGTGACGATCAGGCCGAACTGGCCGCGGCCGCGCCAGCCGTGGTCGAGGTCGATCGAGTCGTCGCCGATGTTCCAGACCTGGAAGTGCTTCAGGTCGACGGTGCCGCCCCAGATCTCGATGCCGTCGTCGACGTTGTTCATGACCTCGACGTAGTCGATCTCGGTCTCGCGGCCGATGCCGCCGAGCGAGATGCCGTTCAGCTCGTTGCCGAGGCCGATCACCTTGCCGCCGTAGCGGAAGGAGACGTACTTCAGCGAGCCGCTGTAGTCGAAGTCGTTGCCGCCGCCGTAGAGCGGCCGGCTGTCGGTCGGGCTCGACTGGGTGAGGCCCTCCATGACGGCCACGTTGTTCGCGTTCGGGACGGCGGTGTTGCCGGTGATGGCGCCGGTGCCGTACTTGCCGATGTAGCCGCGGCCGCAGATGGTCAGGTTGCCCCACTCGTTGCAGGTCGCGCGCCACGTGCCGGTCTTCGGGTCGCCGTTGGTCCACGTCTCGACGTCGGCCTTCGACGTGAAGATGATCGGCTCGTCGGCGGTGCCGAGGGCCACGATGCGGGCGTCGCGGGTGACCGCGAGCGAGCCGCCGAGGCCGGTGGTGCTCGCGATGACGGTGCCGGGCTCGATGGTCAGCGTGGCGCCCGGCAGGACGTAGATCTGCGTCTGCAGGTTGTAGGTGTTGTTCTTGGTCCAGGTCGTCGACGTGGCGATGTCGGCGGTGACCAGGATCTCGGCCGCGCCGGCGGCGCCGGCGAGGGCGGCGGCCGAGACGGCGGCGGCCACGGAGGTGCGCAGGGTGACGTTCTTCATCTGTTGGACTTTCCGGGTGGAAGGAGACTCAAGACCCAAGCGAGCTGCGG
>VEQS01000159.1 GCA_018883105.1 Phycisphaerales bacterium | reverse complement strand
ACTCCGAGGTGGCCGGGGGCATGTACCTCTTCGCCCGCTGCGGCACCGACTACATCGTGGTCTGCAAGGAGATGCGCTACCGCTTCCTGCGGCCGTGCCTGGGGCCGGCGATGTACGAGGTGATGAATGCCGAGGACCTCGAGTCTCGCCTCAAGGCCGGCGGCGAGTTCAACATCGCGCTGGAGATGGAGATCCGCCAGCACGTCCACAAGCCGGGCATCAAGGCCCCGCTCGTGGGCAAGTGCGACATCGTCTTCCACTGCACCCCGAAGGCGATGATCCGCGCCAAGCTCGAGCGCCGCAAGAAATAGGTGCCAGGAACCCCTGTCCCCCTTTTCCCCGTGCGCCGGCCGCTCGAGAGCATCCAGTGGGGCCTCTACTGCACGTCGAGCTGGACGTGGTGCATCGGCATGTACCTGCCGTTCATCATGCTCCGGCTGTGGGGGTGGCCCGGCTTCTGGGCGTTCCTGGTGCCGAACGTGGTGGGCTGCACGCTCTTCGGGCTGGCGCTCGACCGCAAGCGCTCGCGCGCGCTTGCCCGGCGCCTGGGCTGGACCTGCGCGCTCTTCAGCGCGGTGACCATTGCATACCAGCTGTACTTCGCCGGCTGGACAGCACAGTGGTTCGTCGGCGATGCGGCGGGACTCCGGACGGTGGTGGCCACCGGCGCACCGATCGCCATGCTCGCCGTCGCCGCGATGCTTGCGCTGCGCGACGACGGCGCGTGGCGCATGCTCGGCGCGGTGCTCGCCTTGGCGGCGCCCGCGGTGCTCCTCCTGCCCGGGGGCCTCGCGGGTGCGGGCGCCGGGGCGGCGACCGCCGGAACGCCGGCTGCGGACTCGACAACCGCCCCGCTCCTCGGCACGCTCCCGCTGGCCTTCGCGCTGCCCACGATCATCGCCGGCTTCCTGGCGAGCCCGCTCTTTGACCTCACGTTCCACCGCGCCGCGCAGCACGCCCCGAGCCCGCGGCTGGCGTTCCTCACGTTCGGCGCCACGTTTGCCGCGATGCTCCTCCTGGTGGCGTCGTTCAACGACCCCGCTGACGGCATGCCGCGCCTCGGCCCCGCGATTGCCACGCTCTGGGCCGTGCAGCTCACGTTCACGGTGGGCGCGCACCTGCGCGAGCTGTTCCGCGCACCACCCTCGATCCGGCTGCCCGTGCCGCTCACCGGTGCGCTGATCGCCTTGGCCATGCTGCTCGCCCTCCCCGACGTCGCCTTCGCGATCGCGCCGGCCCTTGGCCCCGGCGAGCCGACCTACCTCGGGTTCCTCGGGGCGTATGGGCTCCTCTTCCCGGTGCTGGCCGTGCTGGAAGCGCGCGGCGCCCCCCGGGCCATGACCCTCGCCATCCTTGGTCTGGGCGTTCCCTGCTACCTGCTCGGGGCATGGGAGTTCCGGACCTTCCTCATGCCGCTGCCCATCGTGGCGGCGATCGTCGCCGCCCGGCTGGTCAATCGCGCGACGAAGTCCTGAAACCGGGCAATGCGGCCCCGGTACCTTCGTCGTACCGAGGTCATGGCCGCCGCTCCCGAACCACGACCCGCCCCGCCCGCCGACCTGCGGCCGCTGCCGGCCAACCGGTTCGACGCCGCCGCCGCGCGCCACCTCCTGTCGCGCGCCGGCTTCGGCGGCACGCCCGCGCAGGTCGATGCGCTGGTGGCAATGGGCCTCGACAAGGCCGTCGACCTGGTCGTGAACTACGGATCGCAGCCGCAGGCCGAGGTTTCGCCGGACGACTTCGACCGTGAACTGGTCCCCTACCTCTCGCCGGACGAACGGCAGCAGCTGGTGCGCGCGCGCCGCGAGCGGGACGAGGCGACCGTCGAGCGCCTCGAGCGCGCGGAGAACCAGGCGCGCGCCCAGGACCGCCAGCAGCTCGTCGAGCTGCGCAAGTGGTGGCTCGCGCGCATGGTCGAGACCGCGCGTCCGCTCGAGGAGAAGATGACCCTCTTCTGGCACGGGCACTTCGCCACCGGCGGGCGCACCGTCGAGGACAGCTGGAAGATGTTCCAGCAGAACCACCTCTTCCGCACCCATGCCACCGGGAACTTCGCCACGCTGGTCCTCAACGTGATCCGCGACCCGGCGATGATCCGCTACCTGGACAACAACCAGAGCCGGCGCGGCCGCCCGAACGAGAACCTCGCACGCGAGCTGCTCGAGCTCTTCATCCTCGGCGAGGGGAGCGGCTACACCGAGCAGGACATCAAGGAAGGCGCGCGCGCCCTCACCGGCTACACGTTCCAGGACGAGGATTTCGTCTTCCAGCAGCAGAACCACGACGGCGGCCCGAAGGTGATCTTCGGCAAGAAGGGCAACTGGAACGGCGACGACTTCGCGCGCCTGGCCCTCTCGCAGAAGGCCTGCAGCACCTTCATCTGCGGCAAGCTGCACCGCTTCTTCGTGAATGACACCCCGGACACGGACCTGCCCGCCACGCACCGCGCCGCGCGCGCACGCGCCATCGAGGCCATGGCGGCCGAGCTGCGTGACGGCCAGTACGAGGTCGCGCCGGTCCTGGCGAAGCTCTTCCGCAGTGCGCACTTCCATGACGACGCCAACCGTGCCGCGCTCATCAAGAGCCCCGTGCAGCTGGTGGTGCAGACGGTGCGCCAGCTCGGCACGCCCGTGCGCCAGCTCAGTTCGCTGGTGGCCGCGTGCGACCTCATGGGCCAGAATCTCTTCGAGCCTCCGAACGTCAAGGGCTGGGACGGCGGCCGGGCGTGGATCAACACCAGCACGCTCTTCGTGCGCCAGAACGTGGCCATCTACCTGCTGACCGGCAAGCGCCCCGACATCTACGACTGGGAGAACGACGGCGCGCGCTTCGATGCCGACGCGCTCGCCGCGGGCGCCGCCACGCCCGAGGCGCTGGTCGACCGGCTGCTTGCCGTCGCGCTCGCCGCGCCCGCGCACCCCGCGCGCCGCGACGAGCTCGTCCGCTTCGCCGCCGCTCAGACGTCGCCGGCCGCGCGCACCGAGCGCGCGCTGTCGACGCTCGCCCTGATCACCGCCCTGCCCGAGTACCAGCTCGCCTGAGCCACACGCCGGAGGCCCCCCAATGCACCAGCCCGACGCCTACAGCCGACGCATCTTCATCCGCCAGGGCGTGATGCTCGCCTCCTTCGCGGCCACGCTGCCGCACTTCATCCAGGAGAGCGCGCTGGGCATGCTGGCGCCGGATGGGTCCGCGACGGGGTCGCGCCCCGGCGTCCCCGACGAGCGGATCCTGGTCATCGTGCAGCTCTCGGGCGGCAACGACGGACTCAACACGGTCATCCCCTACGGTGACCGCGAGTACCACGCGGCACGGCCCTCGCTTTCGCTCGGCGAGCCGGGCAAGGCGAAGAACGGCGGCGCGGCGCTCGAGCTCGACCGCGACCGCGGCATCGGCCTGCATCCGAACCTCACGGGCCTCAAGGAGCTGCATGACGACGGGCGCCTGGCCGTGGTCGCGGGTGTCGGGTACCCCAACCCCAACCGCAGCCACTTCGCCAGCATGGACATCTGGCAGAGCGGCCGCCCCGAGGGCAAGGGCACCGGCTGGCTCGGCCGCTACGTCGACGCGACGTGCAACGGCAACCCCGCCGCGGACGTCGCGGTCTCGGTGGGACGCACGGCGCCGCTCGCCATGCTCGGCAGGACGTCCCGCCCGATCGCCTTCGAGAGCGCCGACCTCTTCCGGTGGCTCGGCGCCGATGCCGGCGGGCAGATGGACGCCGAGTACCAGCGCATGGTGCGCGCAGGCGAGCTGAAGGACGTGGCCGCCGGGTCGCAGGAGAGCTTCCTGATGCGCACCGCGCTCGACGCGCAGGTGACGAGCGACCGGATCCGCGCCGCGGTGAAGAAGGCGCCGCTTGCGCGCTACCCGGGCAGCGCGGTGGCCAAGCAGCTGCAGACCGTCGCGGCGATGATCCGCGACGGCATGAAGACGCGCGTCTACTACGTGAGCATGGGCGGCTTCGACACGCACGCCAACCAGCCCAACTCGCACGGGAACCTGATGCGCCAGCTCGGCGACGCCATGCTCGCCTTCCAGAACGACCTGAAGGCGCAGGGCAACGACGGCCGCGTCATGACCATGTGCTTCAGCGAGTTCGGCCGGCGCGTCCGCCAGAACGCCTCCAACGGCACCGACCACGGCACGGCGGGCCCGGTCTTCGTGGTGGGCCCGAACGTCAACCCCGGCCTGCAGGGCAAGTACCCCAGCCTCACCGACCTCGACGGCGGCGACCTGAAGTTCACCACCGACTTCCGCGGCGTCTACCAGGAGCTGCTCGGGAAGTGGATGAAGGCACCGACGCGCGAGGTGCTCGGGGGCACGTACCAGGCGCCGTCGATCGTGCGGGCGTGAGCGCGAGGCGAGGCCGGCGTCACGCGCGCCCGCCCGCGCGGCAGGCCTCGAGCCCACGCAGCACCAATTCCGTGAGCCGCGAGGCGTACGCGAAGTTGCAGAGCGGCGCGTCGGCGCGGCCGTCGCGGATCGCCTGCAGCCATTCGCGGTGGTGCCCGGGGCTCGGTGCGAAGCTCGGCGCCGGCGGCATCCACGACTGCGCGAGCGCGCCCGGCCAGAGCAGCATCTCGCCGTAGTTGGCGAACAGCGCGCCCCGCGTCCCCTGGAAGCAGACGTTGAAGCGGGCGTGGTAGTCGACGCGGTCCTTCGCGCCGATCTCCTGGACGAAGGGCGACATGCGCCCGCCGTCGAACCAGCGCAGCACCAACGGGTCCGGGCCGTCCACCGCCGGGCCGCCGACCGCGGGCGGGTCGGGGATCGCCCAGCTTGCCTCGAGCCAGGCGGGCGTGCCGACGGCATCGGGCGGCGGGCCCTCGGTGAACACCTCGGCCGACGCCACGTGCGCATCGGTCAGGCCGAGCGCCCAGACCGGAAGGTCCAGGATGTGGCAGCCCATGTCGCCGAGCGTGCCGGTGCCGTAGGCCCAGTAGCGGCGCCAGTTCCCCGGGTGGATGCCCTCGATGTACGGCCTGCGTGGCACCTCGCCCTGCCACAGGTCCCAGTCGAGCGAGGCCGGCGGGCGCGCGCCCGGCGTGAGCCGGCCGTCGCCCCAGCTCTTGGCCACCCAGCAGTCGACCGCCGTGACGCGCCCGACTGCGCCCGCACGCACGGCTTCGACGACGCGCCGGTAGTTCTCGCCGGCGTGGATCTGCGTGCCCATCTGGGTGGGCACGCCGGCCGATGCGGCGAGCGCGCGCAGGGCGCGCACCTCGGCCACGGTATGCGTGAGCGGCTTCTCGCAGTAGACGGGGATGCCGGCCGAGAGCGCCGCGGTCGCGATCGGCGCATGCATGTGGTCGGGCGTCGAGACGACGATCCCGTCGAGGTCGAGTGCGCGCGCGTTCGCGACCACCTCGCGCCAGTCGGGCGTGCGCGCGGCGTCTGGGAACTCCTGCCCTGCGCGCAACAGGTAGTCGGAGTCGACGTCGCAGAGCGCGACGATCTGCTCGTGGCGGACTTCCTGGATGTTCTCCCACGCGCGGTTGGCGGTGCCGATGCACGCCAGGCGCAGCCGCGACGGGTCGCGCGGCGCGACGTGCTGCAGGAACGCGGGTGCGCGGCGCGCGGCCACGCAGCGGGCGAGCGCCGGCGTCAGTGCGAGCGCGCCCGCGGCGAGGAGGAAGCGGCGGCGTGAGCGGGATGCGGGCGAAGCGGCCATCGCCGCCCGAGGCTACCGACGGCCGCGGCACGCCCTGCCCCACCATGGGTGGTGGTGCGGCGGCCCGGCGCGCCACAAGCGCGGACGGGCCGAGCGCCGGGATGTCCACAATCCGCGCGACAGGCTGGAATTGCCTTGATTCCCGCCATGGGAGTCCTAGCCTCCGCACCCGAACGGGCCCGACGAGATGCCCGGCCTGACGCCCCTTCCGAGGACCCGACTCATGGACGAGTCACGCACTGCGCGCCCGAACGTCGCCGCCACGCTCGACCACCG
>VEQS01000158.1 GCA_018883105.1 Phycisphaerales bacterium | reverse complement strand
CCTCGGCGATCCACGCGCGGAACTCGTCGGCGCGATCGCTCATGCGCGCCTCGGCAATGCCGGCCAGCGCGAATCCATGCTCGGCGCACCGCGCCAGCACCGCCTGCGACCGATGCGCCGGATCACCGGAGGAGAGGTCGCCGGCGGCCGCCATCACCGCCCCGCCCCCAGGAGCCGGGCGATCCTGCCGGGCGGAAGGTCCGGCACCACCATCGGCCGGCCGAGGATCGCGCCCGCCGCCAGGTAGCCCGAGCGCACGGCGCCTTCCATGGTGGCGGGCCATCCGGTGCGCGTCCAGTCGCCCGCGAGGTACAGGTTCCGGACGCCGCCGTCGCGTTCGGTGCCGTCGGCCATCGCGCGCGGGCGGATCGCCTCGAAGCCCGGGGTCACCGCGAACGTCGCGCGCTTCTCCTTCACGCTGCGCACCGACACCGGTTCGACGCTGCGCGCCGCCGGCAGCGCCCAGCGCACGTCCTCCAGGACGCGCGCGGCGATCGCGGCCTCGTCGAGGTCCATCCAGCCGCGCGCGCCGCTGATCACCGCATGGACGTGCTGCGAGCCGTCCTCGCCGACGCCCTTGTCGAAGAGCCACTGGGTCCCGCGGCCCGGCAGCACCAGGTGCGGCACGTCCATGACGCGCGCGGGAAACCGCAGGTGCACGCCGATGATCGGGCTCGACCCCACCTCGCCCAGCCGCGCGAGGCGCCGGTCGGCGCGCACCAGCGCGTCACCGGCCAGCTTCTCCAGCCGATCCGCCGGCACGGCGCTCACGGTGACGTCCGCGTCGACCATGCCTTCGTCGGTGACCACGCCCGACACGCGGCGGCCATCGAACGCGAGCGCGCGCGCACTCACGCCGAGCCGGAGCGTGCCACCCGCCGCCGCGATCGCCTGCTCCGCCGGGTCGTAGAGCCGCACGAGCGGCACCGCCGAGAGCCCCATCACGGGCGCGTCGGGACTGGCGAGGAATCCTTCCTGGAAGACCTGCATGGCGCTCGCCGCGCTCGCCTCGTCGACGTCGAGGTTGCAGGCGCTCACCACCACCGGGCTCCAGAAGAGCTGGACCGCGCGCCCGGGCTGCCCGGTCTCGCGCAGGAACTCCGCGAAGGTGCGCCCTTCCCACCGCGCGCGCCCCGAGGTGCCCATCCGGAGCATCCGCCACATGGCACGGGCCACGGCGCGCTTCTCGGCGAAGGTCAGGAGGCGCATCCCGAGGAAGCTGCCCGTGAAGTGCGCGGGTGCCGGGAGCCGGCCGGGAAGCATGCGGTCGGGAGCGTGCGGCGGGTTCGCCCAGCGCACAACCGGGTGCCATTCGATGGCCCCGTCGACGCCGAGGCGCGCGTAGAAGTCGAGCAGGTTGGTGCAGCAGCCCATCAGGACGTGCTGGCAGTTGTCGAGCACCTCGCCGGTGCGCGGGTCGACGAAGCTGGTGGCGCGCCCACCGAGCTTGCGCCGGGTCTCGATCACCGTCACGCGCACGCCCGCCTCGGCAAGCCGCAGCGCGCAGGCGAGGCCAGCGATCCCGCCGCCCACCACCGCGGCCGTGCGCGGCATGCTCATCGCGCGGCCTCCCGGCTCCGGCGCGAGGCGCGCCAGGCGATGAACGCCTTGCGCCAGGACGGCACTCGGACACGGCGCGCACCGACCACCGCCGACGGGTTCGCCTGGATGCGCCCGAGCAGCGCCCGGTAGATCTCGGTCATCGCCCAGAGCGTCGGGACGCACGACGGCCTCACCATGGCGTCGAGCGGCGCGCTGCGCTCGTAGAACTGAGCCGCACGGTCGCACTGTGCGCGCATGAACTCCTCGCACTGCGGGGCCGGCGACCAGCGCCGGAGCATCTCGGGCGTCAGGTCCATGCGCCGGAAGTCCTCGGCCGGCAGGTAGACGCGCCCCTGGTCGAAGTCCTCGCGGTAGTCGCGCAGGATGTTCGTCAGCTGGAACGCGATGCCGCGGTCGACCGCCAGCGCGGGCGCGGCCGGATCGGAGTACCCCCACACCCGGATGCACACGAGCCCCACGGTGCTCGCCACGCGGTAGCAGAACCCGCGCAGGTCGTCCCAGGTCTGGAAGCGGACGGCACCGACGTCACCGAGCTGGCCGTCGAGCATGTCGTGGAAGTCGCGCGGCGCGAGGTCGTGGTGCGCCGCCACCCACGCGAGCGCGCGCCACGTCGGCCGGCCGCCCGGTGGCCGCCCGGCAAGCGCCGCGTCGGTGTCGTGGCGGAACTGCGCGATGCGGCGGACGCGCTCGTCGTCGGCGATCCCCTCGGCGTCGGCGAGGTCGTCGGCCTCGCGCATCCATGCGTAGATCGCGTACATCGCGCTGCGCTGGGGCTCGGGGGTGAGGCGCAGGCCGTACCAGAAGTTCCGGGCGCGGGTGCGCGTGATGCGCTCGCACTCGGCGATCGCCGGCAGGAGCTCGGCGGGCACGCCGGCGGGCGCGGCGCTCATGGCCGTGCTCCCGTGACGGAGGAGTCCCGTGCCGCGCGTCCCGCGGGCGTCCGCGCCCAGCGCGGAGCCTTCACGTCCCACCACGCGCGCATCACGAGCGCAAGCTTCGTGGCGCGCCCAAGCGTCGGCCGGTGCAGGCACGTCTCGAGCCGCCAGTCCTCGATCGCGCGCAGGACATGTTCGCCGCCCTCGACGAAGAGACGCACCACCGGCGCGGCCTCGTCCGAGAGCGTCGGCAGCAGCGCGCGCCCCTCGGCGAAGAGCCCGTGGCAGCGGTCGACGACGGGGCGGACCGCCGCGCGGTACTCGGCGAGGAACGCCGGGTCGGGCGCGTGGCCCGCGCGCGCGGCGAGGCCGAGGCGGCGCTCGAAGTCCGGCACCGCGCCGGTGAACTCGCGCGGCAGGTAGATGCGGTCACGCTCCAGGAGGTCCCGCTGCACGTCCTGCACGTGGTTCACCACCTGCAGCGCAGTGCAGATGCGGTCGCTGAGCGCCAGGCGGTCCTCGGTCGCCTGACCGAAGAGGGCGAGCACGATCCGCCCGACCGGGTCGGCGCTCAGCCGGCAGTAGCCGACCAGGTCCTGCCAGGTGTCCCAGCGCGAGCGGACCTGGTCGAGCTCGAAGGCGCGGATCAGGTCGTCGAAGGGCGTGACGGGGATCGCATGGCGCGCCACCACCGGCCGCAGCGCCACGAACACCGGATGCCGCGGCGTGCCCGCGTAGCAGGCCTGAAGTTCGCCGCGCCACCACGCGAGAAGCCGCAGCCGATCCTCGCCCGCCGTGCCCGCCTCGTCGCCGAGGTCGTCGGCCCAGCGGCAGAAGGCATAGACGGCGGCGAAGTCGCCGCGAAGCCGCTCGGGCACCAGCGCGCTCAGCACGCTGAAGTTCTCGTACTGGCGGTCGGCGAGCGACGCGCACCACGCCGCCGCCGCCGGTTCGTCCATCGGCGGCGGCATGCCGGGCCCCACGCGCTCCGGGCCGAGCTCGCGCAGCTGTTCGGCCACGATCGTCACGGCGGGGGACTCTAGCGCCAACGGGCCGGAAGCGCGGGGCGACTACACTTGCCCGCCCGATGAAGCTCATCCTCGCCAACCCCCGCGGGTTCTGCGCCGGCGTCTACATGGCGATCGACGTGGTCGACCAGCTGCTCGACATCTGCCCGGACGAGACGATCTACGTCTACCACGAGATCGTGCACAACCGGCACGTGGTCGACCGCTTCAAGTCGCGGGGCGTGCGCTTCATCGAGGAGCTCTCGGAGGTGCCGGACGGCTCGCTCGTCGTCTTCAGCGCCCACGGCGTCAGCCCCGCCCTGCGCGCCGAGGCCGCCAAGCGCCACCTGACGGCCGTCGACGCCACCTGCCCGCTCGTGACCAAGGTGCACAACGAGGCGATCCGCTACGCGAAGGCCGGCTACCAGATCCTCCTCGTCGGCCACGCCGACCACCAGGAGATCATCGGCACCCGCGGCGAGGCCCCGGACTGCACGCAGGTGGTCGAGTGCCCCGAGGACATCCCGGGCCTCATGATCAAGGACCCGAACAAGCTCGTCTACCTGACGCAGACCACGCTCTCCACCGACGATGCCAACGTCATCATCGCGGCGCTCAAGAAGGCCTTCCCGGGCCTGAAGGAACCCCCGAGCGAGGACATCTGCTACGCGACCACCAACCGCCAGCGCGCGGTGCGGGCGCTCGCGCCCAAGGCGGACCTGGTGCTGGTGGTCGGCAGCCGCAACAGCTCGAACTCCGTGCGCCTCACCGAGATCAGCGAGAACATGGGCACGCCCGCGCGGCTCGTCGACGACCGCAGCGAGCTGCGCAAGGAGTGGTTCGAGGGCGTCGGGACCGTGCTGGTCACCGCGGGCGCCAGCGCCCCCGAGGACCTGGTGCAGGAACTGATCCTGGAGCTGGTCCAGGCCTACGGCGGGGAGGTCGAGCAGCACGACGTCTACCACGAGGAAGTCGAGTTCGGCCTGCCCGGCACGCTCAAGGAGCTCATGCGCCGCCGGGGCATCGATCCCACCGGCCGGCGCGTCGTGCGCAAGGACGCCGACCAGGCGATGGGCGCGTGGCTCGACCGCCACGGCGTGGCGCACCGGACCGTCGACCTCACGGTGAGCGCTGCGAAGTGAGCGCCGCGGCGACCGCGTTCTTCGAGCTCGACGCCGCCGGCCTCGAATCGTGGTGCGCCGCACGCGGGATGCCGCGGTTCGCGGCGCGGCAGCTCATGGATTGGGCCTACGGAAAGGGCACGGTCGACGTCGACCGGATGACCAACCTCTCGAAGGCGCACCGCGACCTCGTGTCGCACGAGATGCGCTTCCTGCAGGGCGAGGAGCTCCGCAGCCTGGAAGCGACCGACGGCACGCGCAAGCTGCTCCTGGGGTGGCCCGCGCCGGGCGTGACGCTGCCGGTGCTCGGCGTCGCCACCGGGCGCGAGACCGAGTGCGTGATGATCCCGGCCGACGACCGGCGCACCGCGTGCGTCTCCAGCCAGATGGGCTGCCCCGTCGGATGCCGCTTCTGCGCGTCGGGCCTGGAGGGCGTGGAGGGGAACCTCACCGCGGGACGCATCGTCGAGCAGGTCTGGCGGCTCGGCCAGCAGCAGGGCGTCGGGCGCATCACGAACGTCGTCTTCATGGGGATGGGCGAGCCGCTCGCGAACTTCGCCGCGGTCACCGACGCGATCCGCACCCTGAACGCGCCGTGGGGCATGGGGATCGGCGCGCGGCGCATCACCGTGAGCACCGTGGGCCTGCCGGCGGCGATCCGCAGGCTCTGCACCTTCGAGATCCCGGTGACGCTCGCGCTCAGCCTGCACGCGCCGAACGACGAGCTGCGCCGCAGGATCATCCCCTGGGCCGAGTACTCGACCGTCGCCGAGCTCCTCGATGCCTGCCAGGAGTGGTTCCGAAAGACCGGCCGCGAGATCACCCTCGAGTACATCCTGCTCGGCGGGTTCAACGACCGCCGCGAGCACGCCGAGGAGCTCGCGCGCGTGGCGCGCACCATCCGCGCCAACGTCAACCTGATCCGCTACAACGAGGTCGACGGCCTGCCCTTCGAGCGGCCGGGAGACGACGACGTGCTCACGTTCCAGTCGGTGCTGCGCGAGGCGGGGGTCAACACCCACATCCGCGCGAGCCGCGGCCGCGACATCAAGGCCGCCTGCGGCCAGCTGCGACACGAGGCGATGCGCGGCGCGTGACGCGCCTCATCCCGCGGCCATCGCCTCGAGCTCGGCGGCCGGCAGGTCGCGCAGCCGGTGCTCGGACGCCAGCGCATGGAGCCGACGCACCTCCGCCGCCCAGTGGTCCCGCCGGCCGGGCTCGGCGAGCGCCCGCTCGAAGACCGCAAGCGCCGCGGCCCGGAACCGGCGCTCGCCGGGCTGGCCGCGCAGCTCGTTCGGCACGATCCGCCACAGGATGAGGGCCAGCTGCGCGGGCCAGTCGCTCGAGCGCAGGTCGAGCCGCCACTTCGTCCGGCCGAGCACCACCTCGATGCGGTTCA
>VEQS01000157.1 GCA_018883105.1 Phycisphaerales bacterium | reverse complement strand
CTGCATGGCGGGGGCGTCGTCGTAGCGGTCGACCGCCACCACCCGGCACCCCAGCCGCTTGGCGCAGATCACGAACTCCTTGCCCAGCTCCCCCGAGCCGAGCATCATGAGCGTGGGCATCGTCGCGCCGCGGGAACCGGCCCCGCGGCGCACCGAACGGGTCTTCTTTCGTGCCATGGAAATCGGGGCGGCCGGATTTGAACCGACGACTTCCTGCTCCCAAAGCAGGCGCTCTACCAAGCTGAGCTACGCCCCGCGGTGCGCCCGGAATCGTACCCGTGCGCCGGTGCGGGCCTCAGTTGCCGAAGCCCATCGTGCTGTTCGGGAGCACGCCGGGGTTCAGGCGGTCGCGGAAGAACTTCCAGTCGATGGCGATCGCCGGCGAGCCGCTCGCCGGGTCGGCGGGCTGCTGCCAGCGGTGGCCGTTCGTCTCCCAGCGCTGGGGCAGGTCCGGGTTCGCGAGCGCGCGCGTCTCCGTCGACCCGTCCACGTAGGTCATGGTGATGGCATCGGGACGCCATGTGGCCGGCCAGTCGATCCAGTTCGAGGTCTGCGGCAGCACCAGCCAGCCCTGGTTGTTGTAGGCGACGCTGTCGTCCTCCACCAGCGTGCTCATCATGCGCTGCGGCTGCTTGATGGTGCCGATCGTGGTGGTGTTGAAGCGCGAGAGCGGCGTGGTGATGCCGAACATCGGCGCGGTGAAGTCGTCGTCGAACTCCGGCAGCTCGTCGGGCCGGGTGGAGCCGAGGCACGCGTTGAAGCTGTAGCTGCGCACGCGCGTGCGGTCGGTGCTGACCGTGGACACGTACGGGTTCGTCGGCTCGTCCGGCGAGACGTAGGTCTTGATCTCGCCGACGTAGGGGAAGAGCACGCCCTGCTCGAGCGCCGCGGGCCGCTCGAACTGGCCTCCGGGCGCCAGGTTCGCGCCCTCGGCCTTCACCCAGCAGTGCTGCGAGGCGCTCGGGACGTTCTGCCCGTTGACGAAGAGCGTGCCGCCCGAGTCCGTCCGCGGGTTGGCGAAGCGCGAGGCGTTGTCGGTCGCGTAGGCGTAGGCCGCCTGCGTGATGGAGCGCTGGTTGGTCAGGCACTGCATGGTGCGCGCCCGGGCGCGGAGGGCGCTGATCGTCGGCACGATGAGTGCCACCACCAGCGCGATGATCGCGATCACCACCAGCAGTTCCGGCAGGCTGAACCCGCGGCGCTCGGGGGCTCGTCCGGTGCATCGGCGGTGCATGGCCAGGGGGCGTTGCATGGGTTCAGGTACGGAGGGTAGCGGCACGGGGCATGCATCATTACGATGGGTTCCATGCGATCCGCCGCCCCGACCGTCGTGCTCCTGGCCGCCTCTTGCCTGTGGGCCGCGCCCATTGCCGCCGATGCGGCGCCGACCGTCCCGGCACCAGCCGCGCCCGCGCAGGACGCCGGCAAGTACGGCGGCTTCATGCCGCTCGTGCGTGCCCACAAGGACGCGCAGGACAGGATGGTCGCGCTGTGGCAGGCCATCAAGGGCGGCGACGTCAGCGAGAAGACCCGCGACGACTACAAGAAGGCCCAGGACGCCACCCAGAAGGCGAGCAACAAGGTCACCCAGTTCATGGCCCAGGAGCGCTGGTCCGAGGAGGACCGCGCCGCGATGACCAAGATCTGGACCGACGAGCTCGAGAAGACGGCGAAGTGACTTGAGGCAGCAGGGCTGGCCGAGCGTCGCGTCCTGGGCACTCACGCTCGCCGCCGTGGTGGGCGTGTCCTACTTCGCGATCGACCTGATCCGCCAGTGCACGCCGACCGCGATCGTGGGCGCGGGCGCGGCCGAGGCCCGGGCGACCATCTCCACCCTCGCGGATGCGCTGAAGCCGAGCGTCTCGAGCGCGCCGCTCGTGGTGATCCGGGGCGAGGACCCGACGCCGAAGCTCATCGTCCACACGCACGCCGCGGACGTCGAGATCGACCTCATCGAGGACCACTGGTACGGGGACACGTACAGCAAGGTGCAGGCAAAGGGCTGCCGCGTGCAGTTCGTGGTGCCGCTCGACCGCATGACCGACCGGGACGTGCTGCTCGTGCCCGGGTCGGAGGGCGAGCCGGCGCGCATCGTCGTGCTGGCGCCCAGGCCGCGCGTCGACGCCGAGATGCTCTCGATCGTGCCGGAGTCGATCGAGTTCACCGAGCGCAACACCGGCCTGCGCTACGCGCGCAGCTGGCTGGGAATGGACAACCGCGACGCGATGGTCCGCCAGCTGCGCCCGAAGCTGCTCGAGGCCGTCTCGGAGCCCGCCGTCCGCGCCCGGGCCGAGCAGAGCGCCCGCGAGTTCTTCGAGAAGCGCTTCGCCGAGTGGCTGCGCTCCGAGCTGCGGATGGGCCGCGACGTGACCGTCGACGTGCGCTGGACGGAGTGAGAAAATGGTGCCGGGGGCGATTTATCCCATTTTCCTCCGCCTTCGCGGCCGCCGACGAAGAAAGGCGGCGGATCATGGTCGGGCGCCGCGCGCGTGCGACCATGACCGCCGTGCCCCGGCGCAAGCACATCATCGTGCCGGGCGTCCCGCACCACGTCACGCAGCGGGTCGCCCACGGCGAGTTCCTGCTTGAGCGGGACAGCGCAAAGGCGGTCCTGGCGTCGCTGCTCGCGGAGTGGGCCGAGCGCCAAGGCGTGCTCGTACACGCCTTCGCGATCCTGAACAACCACTTCCACCTGAGCGCGACACCACCGGACGAAGGCGCGCTGGCTCGGATGCTCGGCTCGGCGGCCCAAGGGCTGTCAAGGTGGCTGAACGTGGAACTTGGTGAGTCTGGCCCGAACTGGCAATCGCGCTTTTATGCCTCGCCGATGGATCCGTGTCACGCGATCGCGGCGGTGCGGTACATCGAGCGGAATCCCGTCGCGGCCGGGCTCGTGAAGCGTGCCGAGAGCTGGCACTGGTCGAGCGCCGCGTTCCATGCGGGCCAGGGCAGGCGGCCACGGCTCCTCACGGACCCATGCCCGGCCCCGGGAGGCCACGCGCCAGACGAGTGGGCGCGCCTCCTTGCCGATGGCGTGCCAGCGCCGATGGCCGAGAGACTCCACGGCGCCTCGAGCGTGAATGCGCTGCTCGGGAGCGCCCATTGGATCGACGGCCTGGAATCGGCGACCGGACGTCGCCTGCGGTCGCGCCCGCGCGGACGTCCGCGGAAACCGGGATAAATCGCCCCCGGCGCCATTTACCCCATTTACTGCAGCTCGACCTTCGAGAGGTCCTCGCTCGGCTCTGGCCACCCCAGGCGAAGGCCGTTCATGTGCTCGCAGAACGCCTCGCTCACCAGGAGGTTGCGGAACCACTTTCGGTTCGACGGCACGACGATCCACGGTGCAGCCTCGGTCGACGTGGCTCCGAGCATCTCCTCGAACGTGCGCATGTACTCGGGCCACTTCGCGCGCTCGCGGATGTCGTTCACCGAGAATTTCCAGTGCTTGCTCGGGTCCTCGAGTCGCGCGTGCAGGCGCTCCAGCTGCTCCTCGTTGCTGATGAGCAGGAAGAACTTGAGCACGATGGTCCCTTCCTCGACCAGCATCCGCTCGAAGTCGTTGATCTGCCGCAGTCGGCGCTTGCGCGCATCCTTGTCCAGGGTGCCGTGGACGCGGCCGACGATGAAGTCCTCGTAGTGGCTGCGGTTGAACACGCAGATCTCGCCCTTCGCCGGGCAGCGCGAGTGCACCCGCCACAGGAAGTCGTGCGCCGACTCCGGATCCGTGGGCTTCTTGAATGAATGCACGAACACGCCCTGCGGGTTGAGCGCGGTCATCACCTTCCGGATCACGCCATCCTTGCCGGCGGTGTCGATGCCCTGCAGCACGACAAGCATGGACCGGTTGCGGTTCGCCCAGAACTTCATCTGGAGCTCGTCCATCGCGACAAGGTTGCGCTCGAGCAGCCGCTCGCCCTCCTCCCGCGCCAGGCCGCCATCGTCGTCCGGCGGCCAGTCAGACAGCGAGACGGCCTTCGACGGCTCAACTCGATAGCGAGCAAGCTTCAGCGTGGGCATGCCGGGCACCATAGCCCGGCCGGGGCGTGGCGGAAAATGGGGTAAATCGCCCCCGGCACCATTTTCAGAACGCGCAGTTCTTCGGCGTTCGCGGGAACGGGATGCAGTCGCGCACGTTGCCGAGACCCGTCGCATAGGCAATGGTGCGCTCGAACCCGAGCCCGAAGCCCGCGTGCGGCACGGTGCCGTAGCGGCGCAGGTCGCGGTACCACCAGTAGACGGCCGGGTCGAGGTGCATCTCGCGGATGCGCGCGTCCAGCACGTCCAGGCGCTCCTCGCGCTGGCTGCCGCCGACGATCTCGCCGATCCCCGGGGCCAGGATGTCCATCGCGGCGACGGTCTTCCCGTCGTCGTTGAGACGCATGTAGAAGGCCTTGATGTCCTTGGGGTAGTTCATCACCACCACCGGGCGGCCGAACACCTGCTCGGTGAGGTAGCGCTCGTGCTCGCTCTGCATGTCGATGCCCCAGTGCGGCGCGAACTCGAACTTGTGGCCGCCGGCCGACGCCTTCTCGAGCAGTTGGATCGCCTCCGCGTAGTCGATGCGCTCGAACGACGCGCTCACGAACTTCTCGAGCCGCGCGATCGCGTCCTTGTCGACCCGCTCGACGAAGAACCGCATGTCGTCGCCGCGCTCCTCGAGGCACGCGCGGAACATCGCCTTCATCAGGCCCTCGGCGCAGTCGGCGTCCATCTTCAGGTCGGCGAAGGCGAGCTCGGGCTCGATCATCCAGAACTCCGCCAGGTGCCGGCTGGTGTTCGAGTTCTCCGCGCGGAACGTCGGCCCGAAGGTGTAGACCTTGCTGAGCGCCAGGCACCAGCATTCCACGTTCAGCTGGCCGCTCACCGTCAGGTGCGCCTCCTTTCCGAAGAAGTCCTGGCTGAAGTCGACCTTGCCTTCGGGCGTCCGCGGCAGGTTGGCGAGGTCCAGCGTGCTCACGCGGAACATCTCGCCTGCGCCCTCGCAGTCGCTTGCCGTCACGATCGGCGTGTGGATCCAGAAGAACCCTTGCTCGCTGAACCATCGGTGCACCGCCTGCGCCATCGTGTGGCGAATGCGCCCAAGCGCCCCGAACGTGTTCGTGCGCGCGCGCAGATGCGCCTGCTCGCGCAGGAACTCCATGGTGTGCGCCTTGGGCTGGATCGGATACGTGTCCGGGTCCTCGACGAAGCCGTAGACCCTCAGCCGCTCGACCTGCATCTCGAGCTGTCCCGGCTTGCCCTGCACCTCGACAAGCCGGCCCTCGGCCTCGATGCTGCAGCCGGCGGTCAGCTTGAGCACCTCGGACTGGTAGTTCGCCAGCGAGTTGGGCACCACCAGCTGCAGCGGGTCGAAGCACGAGCCGTCGGAGAGGTTCACGAAGCTCACGCCGGCCTTCGAGTCGCGCCGGGTGCGCACCCATCCCTGGACCACCGCCTGGCGGTCGGCCCAGTCGGAGGGTGTGCGTCGGATGACCGCGATCGGCGTGCCGGCATGCATGGGGCGGACAGCGTATTCCGCTGCCAGAACGGCAGCAGCCGCCACGCGCCGTGCCGCCCCGTGGCACCGGAAGCCCCGCGATTCGCGCGGAGCCCGCCCACAAACGCACGCATTA
The DNA here is from genome assembly GCA_018883105.1 of Phycisphaerales bacterium. Classification (GTDB taxonomy): domain Bacteria; phylum Planctomycetota; class Phycisphaerae; order Phycisphaerales; family SM1A02; genus UBA966. The sequence goes on along the minus strand of VEQS01000157.1, from coordinate 356 downwards.
CCGGACTCGCGTGCCTGCCCGTCCGCCCCTTGCTGGCACGCCCCTTGCTCCCCTTCAAGTCCACGCTCTGCGCATGCGATTCCGCCTCTGCCATCCCCACCCGGCCGACCACACCGCCTTCGGCGGCGGCTCGGGGGCGCCACGCTCCCCGCTCCTCAACCTGCTGCTCACCTCGGGCGGCTGGCAGGAGGACCACTGGGCCGTGGCGGTCCCGCAGATCCTGGGCGCGCACGGCGTGAACGTCATCCAGGCGCGCTCGGGGGTCGAGGCCTCGAACGTCATCCGCAGCGTCACGGTGCACATCGCCGTGGTCGACCTGTCGCTGCCGCTCGACCAGTCCGCGATCGGCTCGAGCG
>VEQS01000156.1 GCA_018883105.1 Phycisphaerales bacterium | reverse complement strand
GCGCATCGCCTGAGCTCTATCGCGCACGCCTCGCGTCCGTCCGCCGCATGCTTGCCGCGCGCGGCATCGGGGCGGAACGGATCGCGCTGTCGGACGGGTTCGCCGGCGGAAGCGGCGTGGAGTCGGGCGAGGCGCTCTTCATCCGGGAGCAGGTCCGCAAGATCCCGTTCGAGGTGCCCACCGGCTCGGTCCTGTCGCCGATGGGCGGCGAGTCGACGGTCAGCAGCGAAATCGGAGGAAACTGAGCCATGCACCGATCATTCGTCCGCCACATCGTCGCCCTCGCGCTCGTGGGCACCGTGACCGCCGGCTGCCAGTCGACCCAGGAATCCGACAAGGACTGGTTCGAGGGCGGGCCCATGAAGGCGGCCTCGGCCGAGACGCTGCAGCTCACGGTGCGCGTGCTCGCCGCGAAGGGCCAGACCGCGCAGGCCGGCTTCCTGCTCAACCGCATGCTCGTCGACCATCCCGATTACCTCGGCACCTACACCGAGGGCGCCGAGGTGCTGCTGATCGAGGGGCGCGTCTCGGACGCGATCGGCTGGCTCACGCGCGGCCTCGAGCGCATGCCCAACCAGCCGCTCCTGCTGAACGACCGCGGCGTGTGCCACCTCCTCGCGGCCGACCTCAAGTCCGCGTCGCGTGACTTCGATGCCGCGCACGCGGCGGACCCGCGCGACGCGGACTTTGTGTCCAACGTGGCCCTCGCGCGCGCGCTGCAAGGTCGCGACGATGAGGCGCTTCGGATGTGGAATCTTGTCGTCAGTCCGCAGGATGCCGCATCCAACCTCCGAATCGCGATCGCCGCGCGCAGTCAGTTCGCAGGATTGGCCGCTCGGGAGAACGTTGTTATAGGACAATAAATCGCGACGAAATGGGGCGTTTCCCCGAGTTGGAGGACTCGTGAGCGGATCGAGTGATTAGATTGTGGGCTGTCCCTAGGGCCGAGTGGCTCGTCGTGGAACAGATCGCATCCAGCCAAGAGATAGAGGCAACAACCATGCTGAAGAACCTCGTGATGAACTTCGTGCGCGACGAGCGCGGTGCCGAGTCCTCGGAGATCGGCGTGTCGACCGTCCTGTACGCGGGTGGCTCGGTCGCCGCTGGCACGGCGCTGAAGGAAGTCATCCAGACCAAGCAGGGCCAGATCAAGGCCGCGCTGGAGGGCACCTCCATCGACTGATCGGTCGCCCGTTGGCGTCAGCCGACTTTCGCCGATCCGGCCCCGCCTGGGGCCGGATCGGCCGCTTTTGGGGAGTGTGTGTCCATGCCCAGGCTCGCAGCCATCCCCGCCCTGTGCTCCGCGATGGTCGGCGGTGGACCGGCGCTCGAGATCGTCGACCCCGGGCAGGCGCCGCTGCCGCTCGCCGCGCGTGGCTCCGGGGCGGCCGAGCTGAGCGGCATCGCCTGGGTTGGGTCTGGCAGGTTCCTCCTCGTGGGCGACGGCGGGCAGCAGGCGCTCTGGGAAGCTTGGATCGAGGTCGATCCGTCCTCCGGGCGCATCGTGACGCAGTCGATCACGGCACGCGTCTCGGTCCCCGGCCTCGGCGCCGATGTCGAGGGCATCGCGATCGACCGTCGCACGGGCACGGTCCTTGCTGCCGACGAGGCTGCCTCGGCCATCAGTCGCTTCGACCTCGCGACCTTCGCGGCGTGCGGGTCATTGCGCGTGCCATCCGTGTTCGCGCCGCCGAACCTGCGCGCGAACTTCGGCTTCGAGGCGCTTGGCTCGCTGCGCGGGGAGACCTGGACGGCAAACGAGGAAGCCCTGGTCTCCGATGGCCCGGTGTCCTCGACCCAGGCCGGCGCGTGGGTCCGCCTGCAGCGCTTCGACGTCGACGGCTTCCCGGCGGGGCAGTGGGCCTATCGATGCGACCCGATCTCCGGCACGACCGACCTGGTCGATGCCGAGCGAAGCGGCGTGGTCGACCTGGTGCCGTGGGACCGTGACACGGTGCTCGTCCTCGAACGCGAGTTCGGCGGCGCGGTGATCCCCGACTTCCGCTCTCGCCTCTATGCGGTCGATCTCCGCGGTGCCACCGACGTCACCTCGGTCCCGATGCTCGCGGCGGGCGGATTCGTGCCGGCGTCGAAGACATTGCTCTGGCAGCGCCGGTTCCCGTTCAGCAACTTCGAGGGCATGGCGCTGGGGCCCCCGATCTCGGGCGGGGGGCGCAGCCTGATCCTCGTGTCCGACGACGGTGGCGGCATCGGCGGACAGAACCAGCGCCTGCTCGCCCTCGCCGTGCGGTGGGCGCGGCCCGCGCCATGCGACCTTGACCGGAGCGGGGCGGTGGATGGAGCCGACCTCGGCCTCCTGCTCTCGGCCTGGGGTCCCGCCCTCGACCCCCATCGGGCCGACATCACGCAGGACTGCGCGGTGGACGGGATGGACCTGGGTGTGCTCCTGTCCGCCTGGGGGCCGGTGGTACCCTGATCACGGCGGCGTGCATCCGCACGCCCCTCTCCAAAGGAGTCACCTCAATGAAGCGCTCGATCCTCTTCGTCGGTTCTGCCCTCGCGCTGGCGCTCGTCGCCGCGCCGGCCGTCGCCTCCTTCGTGCCCCCGCCGGGCAACGGCTCGGGCGGCGCCCCCGGAAGCAAGCAACCGCCCAAGAAGGAAGAGCCGAAGAAGGAAGACCCGAAGAAGGAAGACCCGAAGAAGGAAGAGCCGAAGAAGCCGTCTTGAACGGGCTCGGCCGATCATTCCGATTTCCGCCGCCGCCGCGCCCCCTTGGGTGCGGCGGCGGTGCTTCTGGGGCTACGCTGCCCGGGTGCCAGTGCGGACAGGCCTCTTGAGCGCGCGACGGACGTGGAGTTTCGCCACCCGCCTGGCGGTCAAGCGCGCGCAGTTCGCGATGGCCCGGGCGCTCGGCTCGGTGCCGATCGTCACCTACGCCACCTGGCGGACGGCCAGCACGTCCGTCCACCACGCAATCCGCGCCTCGGGCCGGCGCGCGGCCGTGAAGGCCCATGCAATCCACCGGCCGAACATCGGAGGTGCGCGCCTGTCGGTGCTGGCCGCATCGTCCCGGCCGACCACCCATGTCGGCGACTGGGCCGTCCATCGACACGTCCTGTCCGGCAACCGTCGTGCGGACTGGGTCGTGATGGTGCGTGATCCGCTCGCGATGGCGCTCAGCAGGGCGGCGCTCGCCGCCCGCGCGAGGCACCCGGGGATCCCCGCCGACGAGGTGATGGATCGGCTGCTCGCCGAGGCACCCGTCGGCGGGCTTGACTGGTGGCTCGAGCACGACATGCGCCCGGCGCTCGGCTGGTGCGCGCTCGACGTCCCGTTCGACCGAGATCTCGGCTGGGCGGAGTCGGAGTGCTCCCATGGACGTGTGCTGGTGCTGCGGGCCGACCTCCCGGACGTGCACAAGGACGAGGTGCTCTCGCGGTTCCTGGGCGCGCGCGTCCGCGTCGTCCCGAACAACGATGCCCGGTCGGGTGGGCGTGGATCGGTGCTTGATGCGCTGATCCGCCGGCTCGAGGTCCACCCGGCGATCCTCGCCACATCGCTCTCGCAGCGTTCCGCGCGGCACTTCTGGCGCGAGGAACAGCTCGTGGTACTTCGCGCCCGGTGGCTCCCGGCTGCCTGAGCGACGGGCCCGCCGCGGACGGCCCGGGCGGCGACGTTCATCCCGCCGCCGGCTGCGTCGGCACCCCTTCGTACGCCGTGCCCGGCTCCAGACGCTCCCGCTTCATGACCACCGAGTGCGGGGCGACGTTGGCGCGCTCGCCCACGTCCGCGCCGTAGAGCAGCACGGCATTCGCGCCGACGGTGGCGCCGTCGCGCACGTGGACGTGGTCGATCTTCAGCACCCGGTCCTCGAAGGTGTGCGCCTGCATGAGGGCCTGCACCGTGACGCCGTCGCCGAATCGCAGCATGTCGGGGTCGACCACGTGCGCAAAGCCCGGGCCAAGCAGCGCGCGTCTTCCGATCCGGCAGCCGAAGAGCCGCAGGACCGCGGGAAGCATGAGCGTTCCCTCCAGGAACGAGAGCGGCACGGCCGCCCACATCCCCCATGCCACGTAGAGGAAGTCCCAGCGGCTGCACCAGCAGCTCCACAGGGGGTGGGTTCCCGGGCGGACACGCCCGACGAGCGCCCACTTCATCGCGATGCAGGCCGCGACGAGAACGGCGGCGGTTGCGGCGGTCGTGCACGGCAGCGCGACCAGCCGGAACTCGGCGGCCGTGAGCCGGCCCTCCAGGCCCGAAAGCACGTCGAACCACGCCACGCCCACCAGCACCGGCACCGCCGGAAGCCCGAAGCGCGCCACTTCCCAGCACCAGCGGTTCAGCCGGCGGATGGCGGATGGGGCGTGCGTGAGCTCGCGCGGCGCCTCGACGACCTCGCGGCGCGGCAGCCGGAACGGCGGATGCCCAAACCACGACGAGCCCGGTTCGTCCGCGACGAGCTCGGCACTGGTCGAGATGCCGACGAGCGTCCCGGCGGCCAGCCGCGTCCCGCCCGGCAGCACCGCGTGGTTCCCGACGAAGCACGAGGCGCCGAGCTTGATCCGGTCGATCACCGCGGATCCGGCGCGCAGCGTCGGTCCGCCGAGGTAGATGCCGTCGGCGAAGAAGGTCTCGGGCCCGATCGTGACGGCATGCGGCAGCACGTCGGTGACCGTCGAGATCTCGCAGCCCGCGCCGATCCGCGCGCCTGCCAACCGCAGCCACCGTGGCCACATCAGCGTGCCCGAGAGCCATCGTCCGGACGACTCGACCAGCGCCGACTGCGCCGCCATGCGCAGCGCGGCGATGCCGTGCAGCGACACCCGGCCATCGGGCGGCGGGCCGAGCAGTCGCGCCAGCACGCCCTGCAGCAGGACCGTCGTTGCCGCCGCGGCGGCCACGGCGGCGACGACGATGCCGGGCGAGTGCCACCGGCCGCCGATCCATGCGACGGCGAGCGTCCACGGCAGGGCGGTGATCGCCAACGACGGCGCGGCGAGTGCGGTTGCGGCAAGCGCGCGCAGCACCCACGGCGACGGCTCATCAGGCACGTGCAATCGCGGCGCTTCCCCGACGGGAACCGCGGGCACTCCGTCCAGCACGGCGAAGGCGCGCGCCTCGCCGGCCGAAAGGTTCGAGAGCGGTCGCAAGATGCTCCCCTCGCCGAGCTCGGCGCCGCCGGACATGCCGGCGCGCGTCTCGACGGTGGCGTTGCGGCGCACGGTGACCGGAGCGGCCTCGATGCACCCGGCATCGAGGTCGATGACCCGAAGCGACGCGTCCTGCCCGATGGTCGCACCGTCCTCCAGGGTGAGGAGGTCCCATCCGCCCTCGCTGAGCCGCACCCCGGCATGGATGTGCACGTTGCGGCCGATCCGCGCGCCCAGCAGGCGGAGCGCGGCCGGCGCCAGTCCGGCCGTCTCCAGCAGCCCCCACGGCACGATGGACGCCGCACGCACCACCGTCCAGTGTCGCATGTGCCACCACGACCACGCATGCACGCGCATGGGCCGGTAGCGGCCGATGATCGTCCACTTCGCCAAGGCTGCAAGGGCCAGGGTCGCCACCGCCCATGCGGGCACGGCCAGCACCGCCACGCACGCCAGCATGAGTGCGTCGATGACGGTCACGTTGCCGTCGCGGAGGGCCAGCCGTGCGAGATCCGGCATCCAGAGCAGCTGTGATCCAACGACGACCAGCGTGGCAAGAACCGCGGCCTGCGCGCACGCCATCGCCGTGGGCATCGGGCGGCCGACCGCGTCGGTGCGTTCGCGGACCACTTCCGTCGTGCGTCGTCCCGTCGCGCCGTCGATCGCCGCCGCGGCGGTGCGCACCGTCCGGTGCTCGTAGGTCATCCGCACGTTCGCCGCACGCGTCCGTGGATTTGCGCGCAGCCGCGAGACCACCATTGCCACCGTCAGCGAATCAAGGCCCAGGTCGTCGAAGAAGTCGGCATCCGGGTGCACGGCGCCGGGCATGCCGAGCACGTCCGCGATGGCCGCCGCCACCTGCCGTTCGGTGTCGCTCATGGGCCACGTGCCCGGCAGCCCGGGGCCGCGCGAGTCGACGATCGCCGGCAGCCGCCTGCGGTCGACCTTCCCGCCCACCGAGCGCGGAATGGCATCGATCGCGGCGATCGCCGCCGGCACCAGTGCCGGCGGAAGTTCGGCCGCCAAGGCGGCGCGCAACT
>VEQS01000155.1 GCA_018883105.1 Phycisphaerales bacterium | reverse complement strand
GGAAACAAGCGAACGGGTGCAGCATCTGCCCTCGTGTTCCTGGACCTGCATGGCTTCGAGGTGACTGCCGACGATGACGCGCTCTACGACCTCGTCATAGAGGTCGCGACGGGACGGGCGGACAAGGATGCAATCGCAGCGTTCTTCCGGGCGAACTCGCGGGGCGCATGAGCGAGTTCAGAGGGAAGGCACGCCCGAGCGCAAGAGTAGCTCGTAAGTTCCGTCATAGAAAGATGGGTCGCGGGTCTGGTCGCTGCAGGAGCCCGACGGAACAAAGATGACGAGCCCCTGCCGTGCGCGCGTGAGAAGCACTCGGTAGGCATTGAGCAGATAGCGTCGGTTCTCGTTCTTCTTGACCTGCTGCCACTTCTTTCCTCGGAACGAGAAGTGCTCCCAGTGGCCATCGCCGAATCGAAGGTCCGCATCCCAATTCACGCACACCCAGTCCAGCTCGAGCCCCTGAACCTGGAATTCGGTTGCGGCATCCTCGAGGAAGTGGCATGAACGCGTGTCGGACCTGTTGCCCAGGAACCAGTGAATGGGATCAACGTCGATGCGGACATCGATCGCATGTGGCTTCAGTCGTTGAGCCTTCGAGGATGCCACCAACCCGATCGATTCGGAGCCGCGAGCCTTGGAGCGAAGCCAGGACTTTGCCGCTGAAAGATCTCGCGTAACCCGGATCGGATATCGATCGCCGATCTCGGCCAGTTGACGGCGAGCCTCGTCGCATTCAAGGTCGAGTACGCATTTCACGAATGAAGACAGTCGTTCCGCCCGGAATGAGCGCATCGATGTTGCGAGATGCAAGCCCGGAGCCGGCTCGACCTGCCCACGCGACGCGAGACGCTGCAGGGTCTCTGATGCTCGGTACTCGGTGCCCGCGAGCTGCTCCGAGACAAACACCCGCCAAAGCGGGAACCTCGACTCGACCGCCTCGAGCCACGCGGAAATCCCGGCCTCGCCGTCGTTGATTTCCTGACCGCCACCGACAAGGCAGACGACGACGGACCAGTCGACATGCCGGTCAAGGTAGGAGAGGAGGAACTCCGGCTCGGACTGCGAGAAGCCGGGTCGCCCCTTCCGTCGCGCCATGAATGCCGCGGTCTTCTGCCGGCTCCATGCCCGCTGCGCCTCATCGAAGATGACCACGTGTTCCGGCGGTGCGCTGTCTTCCCGCAGGCCCGCATCGCGGAAATGATGGACGTTCTGGATGAATGCCTTCACCTTGTGCATCGCGGACTTCTTGGCGCCCCTCTTGGGTACGCCTGCCTGCGCCAGCTGGCGCTGCGCGTCATCCCGGGCCAGGGACTCGCGCAGCACCGCGACAAGGGGGCCATTCCCGGACAGATACACGGCGTGGGTCGGGTCGGAACGTTCTCTGCGGCGCGTCGCGATATCCAATCCCACGAGGGTCTTGCCGGCACCGGGAACCCCCGTGACGAACACGATCGCCTTCTGGCGCGTTCGGCTCGAGTGATCGATGACGCTCTCGACGGTACGAGCGGTACGAGAGAGGTTCGACGCACCCGAGTCGCTTCGGGTGATTTCCGCAACCGAATGGCGGGCATAGAGCCGACGGGCGGCCTCGATGATGGTGGGGGTGGGTTGGTAGGACGCCTTCAGCCATTCGGCGCCATCGATGCGGGATGCCGTTCGTGCTGCGCTGATCGAGGTCAACAACTTGCCGAGCCGGTCAGACGATGCGACGATCGGTCGAGAGACCCCATCTGCATCCCAGGCGAGCGGTTCGTCACCAGAGCCTCGATGCTCCGTGGGCACCAGAATCGGGACGATCGGGCACCGGTGGCTCCCCGCGTGGAAGTACTTCAGGTCGAGCGCATAGTCCCAGACCTGGTTCCGATCCGACTGGAGTGCCGCGGATTGTCCGACCTTGAACTCGATCACGAAGATCGTCGATCCGACGATGGCGATCACATCCGCACGGGAGCCGATTCTCGGCACCACGAACTCCAGCGCGACGTAGCCGTCCAGTCCGGCGAACGCGACCCGGAGGATGCGAATCGTGCTCAACCACGCATCCCGCTGCTCGGCAGCGATGTCGAACTCGCTCGAGGCGGAGAGAACGCCCAGCACATGGGCATCCGACAACGACTGGAACTCGTCAATGGTTGCGGCAAACGCGGAATGAAGCCCGGACACCGCCATGGGGTCCCAGGATAAGCCGAAAAAAGCAGCCGCCCGCCCCCTCTCGGGGGCGGGCGGCGTCGTGCTTCACCTGAAATCAGGGACAGGGGTTCCTGGCACCTATTTCAGTAGTCCATGTCCTCGCCGTGGGAGTGGCCGCCGGCGGCGGGCTTCTTCTTCTCCTTGATGTCGACGATGGCGCACTCGGTGGTGAGCAGGAGGCTCGCGATGCTCGCCGCGTTCTGCAGCGCCACGCGCTCCACCTTGGTCGGCACGATGATGCCGGCCTTCACCAGGTCCTCGTACTCGCCGGTCGCCGCGTTGAAGCCGAAGTTGGTGTCGGACGAGTCCTCCACCTTCTGGGCCACCAGCGAGCCGTCGAGGCCGCCGTTGGCCGCGATCTGCTTGATCGGGCTGGTCAGCGCGCGCAGGACGATGTCGATGCCCACCTTCTCGTCGCCGTCGAGCTCCTTCTTGAGCTTCTCGAGCGCCTTGCGGGCACGGAGCACGGCGACGCCGCCGCCCGGGAGGATGCCCTCCTCGACGGCCGCGCGGCACGCGTGGAGCGCGTCCTCGACGCGCGCCTTCTTCTCCTTCATCTCGACCTCGGTCGCGGCGCCGACGTTGATCTGCGCCACGCCGCCGGCGAGCTTCGCCAGGCGCTCCTGGAGCTTCTCGCGGTCGTAGTCGCTGGTCGTGCCCTCGATCTCGGCCTTGATCTGCTCGATGCGGCCCTGGATGTCCTTGGTCTTGCCGGCGCCGTCGACGATCGTGGTGAAGTCCTTGGTCACCGTGATCTTCTTGGCGCGGCCGAGCTGCTTCAGCTCGACGGTCTCCAGGTTGACGCCGAGCTCCTCCATGAGGGCCTCGCCGCCGGTGAGGCAGGCGATGTCCTGGAGCATGGCCTTGCGGCGGTCGCCGAAGCCGGGGGCCTTCACCGCGCAGCACTTGAGCACGCCGCGCAGCTTGTTGACCACCAGCATGGCGAGCGCCTCGCCGTCGACGTCCTCGGCGATCACGAGGATCGGCTTGCCGCTCTCGGCGATCTTGCCGAGCACCGGGAGCAGGTCCTTCGCGCTGGAGAGCTTCTTCTCGTAGACGAGGACGAAGGCGTCCTCGAGCTCGCACTCCATCTTCGCCATGTCGGTGACGAAGTGCGGGCTGAGGTAGCCCTTGTCGAACTGCATGCCCTCGAGGAGCTCGACCTCGGTGACGAGGCTCTTGCCCTCCTCGACCGTGATCACGCCGTCCTTGCCGACCTTGTCCATCGCCTGCGCGATGATGTCGCCGATCTGGCGGTCCTGGTTGGAGCTGCAGCTGCCCACCTGGGCGATCTCGGTGCTGCTCTTGACGGGCTTCGACATCTTCCGCAGCGCCTCGACCACGGTCTCGACGGCCTTGTCGATGCCGCGCTTGACCATGGTGGGGTTGGCGCCCGCGGTGATGTTCTTCAGGCCCTCGGCGTAGATCGCCTCGGCGTACACGGTGGCGGTGGTGGTGCCGTCGCCCGCGTCCTTGGACGCCTTGCTGGCGACTTCCTTCACCATCTGCGCGCCCATGTTCTCGTAGGGGCACTCGAGCTCGATCTCCTTGGCGACGGTGACGCCGTCCTTGGTGACCGTGGGGGCGCCGAAGGACTTCTCGAGGACGACCACGCGGCCCGAGGGGCCGAGGGTGACCTTGACGGCCTTGGCGAGCTTCTGGACGCCGCGGAGGATCCGCTCGCGGGCGTCGACGTCGTACGCAATCTGCTTGGCTGGCATGTGTCTGGTTCCTTGTTGGGGTGAAAGTCGTGCGTGTGTTCCGTGCCGTGTGCCGCCGGCGGCCGCGCCGTCAGCCGATCTCGATCCATGCGACCCGCGCCGCGTCGAGCACGAAGATCTTGTGCCCGTCGCTGAGCTTCACGAGTCCGTCCTTCTCCTCGGGGATCAGGAACGCGCGCCGGACGTGCAGGGCATGCGCCTGCATGAACTCGATCCGGACGTCGCGCTGCCCGTTCAGCTCGGAGAAGGCCGTGCGGAGCTGGGAGGTTTCCATGGTCCGTGGCTCCGCGGCCGCGCGTGCGTCACTCGACGATGCCGAGGATCTCCTCCTCGGTCATGATCAGGTACGGCTCGCCGTCGATCTTGACCTCGGTGCCGGAGTAGCTCGAGAAGATGACGGTGTCGCCCTTCTTGACGGTGAACGGCACGTACGTGCCCTTGTCCTTGTTGAGGATGCCGTTGCCGACGGCCATGACCTTGCCCTGCTTGGGCTTGTCCTTGGCGCTCTCGGGCAGGAAGATGCCCGAATCGGTCTTGGTGGCGGCCTCGTCGCGCTTGACGAGGATCTTGTCTCCGAGGGGTCGGACCTTCATGTGCTCACGTCTCCTGTTGGGTTGCGTTGCGGTGCGTGAAGTCATGCACGGGCGAATGCCCGTGGGCGGCGCGACGCGCGTCCGCCCGTTCGATGTAGTGACGGTCCATGATCCGCTGCATGACGCGGAGCATGGTTTCCGGGTGGCATGGGCGGTCGACGACGCTGAACGCGCCGTCGAGCAGTGCGTCGATGAGGCCGCGCGCGCTCTCGCGGCGGGTGGGCTGCGGCGGCCGGACCACGACCACCGGCGGCGGCGCGTCGAGGCGGCGCAGGAGCTGCAGCACGCGCGCGCCCGCGGGCTCGCTCGAGCCGATCGCGGTCTGGTCGAGGGGCAGCGAGAGGTCGACCACGGCGATGTGCACCGTGACGCTGCGGATGACGTTCGACGCCTCCACGCCCGAGCGCGCCTGGATGACGTTCACCCCGTGCGCGCCCAGGATCTGCGGGACCGCCACGGCCCAGGGGTCCTCGCGCCAGCCGCCCGAGGTGAGCAGCAGGTTGAGGAGCGGGGAGCGTGGCGCACCCGAGCCGCCGCCGAAGGCGGTGTGGTCGGCCGGATGGGGATGGCAGAGGCGGAATCGCATGCGCAGTCCGTGGGCCTGAAGGGGTGCAAGGGGCGTGCCAGCGGGAACACGGCCGAGGCTGGCAAGAGTCCGGTAATCAAAGCCGTGTACGCGCGCTTCCCCGAGTTCGGCGGTGATTTCGGTGCCACGCGCCGCGCACCGGGGTGGCCACTGCTGCCGTTCTGGCAGCGGAATACGCTGTCCGCCCCATGCACGCCGGCACGCCGATCGCGGTCATCCGACGCACCCCCTCCGAGTGGGCCGACCGCCAGGCGGTCGTCCAGGGCTGGGTGCGCACCCGGCGCGACTCGAAGGCGGGCGTGAGCTTCGTGAACCTGTCCGACGGCTCGTGCTTCGACCCGTTGCAACTGGTGGTGCCGAACTCGCTGGCGAACTACCAGTCCGAGGCCTTGAAGCTGACCGCCGGCTGCAGCATCGAGGCAGAGGGCCGGCTGGTCGAAGTGCAGGGCAAGCCCGGCCAGCTCGAGATGCAGGTGGAGCGGCTGCGCGTCTACGGGTTCGTGGAGGACCCGGACACCTACCCGATCCAGCCGAAGGCGCACACGATGGAGTTCCTGCGCGAGCAGGCGCACCTGCGCGCGCGCACGAACACGTTCGGGGCGCTGGGGCGCCTGCGCCACACGATGGCGCAGGCGGTGCACCGCTGGTTCAGCGAGCAAGGGTTCTTCTGGATCCACACGCCGATCGTGACGGCGAGCGACTGCGAGGGTGCGGGCGAGATGTTCCGCGTGAGCACGCTCGACCTTGCCAACCTGCCGCGCACGCCGGAAGGGAAGGTCGACTTCAGCCAGGACTTCTTCGGGAAGGAAGCGCACCTGACGGTGAGCGGTCAGCTGAACGTCGAGTGCTGGTGCCTGGCGCTCAGCAAGGTCTACACCTTCGGGCCGACGTTCCGCGCGGAGAACTCGAACACCAGCCGGCACCTCGCCGAGTTCTGGATGATCGAGCCCGAGATCGCCTTCGCCGACCTGAAGATGGATGCCGACTGCGCCGAGGGCCTGATGAAGGCGATGTTCCGCGCGTGCCTGGAGGAACGCGCGGACGACATGAAGTTCTTCGTCGAGCGCGTCGACAAGGACGCGATCGCGCGGCTCGAGAAGTTCTGCAGCGCGTCGTTCGA
>VEQS01000154.1 GCA_018883105.1 Phycisphaerales bacterium | reverse complement strand
CCGTGTCGCTCGACCGCCGGCGCGACGAGTCCCACGCCCGCCGGGTGGCGCTCCTGGTGTCCCTGGAGCGGCTCGAGGACGCCAAGGACGCCTTCTACGAGGCGCAGGAGTTCGTCGAGAAGCCGGTCCTCTCGCTGATCGCCATGGCACACGGCCTGGAGGGCGCCAACGAGACCGCGCGCGCCGCCTGGTGCCTGCGCGAGGCGCTCCGCCACGACGGCGACATGCCTGAGGTGCGCACGTTGTACGCGCGGTGCCTGGCGCGCCAGGGCGAGCACCCGAAGGCCCTCCAGAACTACATGCAGGTGCTGCGCGAGGACCCGGGCGACATCGCCGCCCTCCTCGGCTGCGCCGAGCTGCTGACGACGCTCGGCCGCGACGGCGAGGCCGCGGAGAAGCTGCACCGCGTGGTCGAGCTCGAGCCGGCCAACGACCGCGCGCACCACATGCTCGGCATGCTGGAACTGCGCGCCTCACGCTTCGACCGCGCGGCGCTCGAGTTCGAGCTCGTGCTGAAGCTTGACCCGGAGCGCACCGGCGTGCAGCTTGACCTCGCCGAGGCGCAGTGCCGGCGCGGCAAGCTCGCCGACGCGCGCACCGCGATGCAGGCGTTCCTCGCCGGCCGCCCGACGCCCGATGACCAGCCGACGCCGCCCGAGGCGATTGCCCGTGCCGCGGGGCTCCTGATGGCCCTCGGCATGTGGAAGGACGCGGCCGCGATCCTGCCGGAACTTGCGGACGCCTGCGGCGACCGCGCCGACGTGTGGCGTGCCTTGGCACGCGCGCGCTTCGAGTGCGGCGACCTCGAGGGCGGCGCCGGCGCGAGCGAGCGGGCGCTTGCCATCGAGCCCGCCTGCCCGATCTGCCACCACAACCTGGCGCTGGCGGCGCTGCGCCGGCGCGACCTCGCGGCCGCGTGGCGGTGGGTGGCCCTGGGGCTTCGTGCCTGCCGGACCGACGAAGGCCTGCGACGGCTGCGCTCGCGCGTGCTGGCCGCGCGTGCGATCGCTGCCCTCCGCGGCGTCCGGGATGCCGTGCTGCCCCGCGGGGCCGGCCTCAGGCGATGAGGCTGGCGTAGGGGATCAGCGCCATGAAGCGCGCACGCTTGATGGCCTGCGCGATGCGGGCCTGGTCGCGGGCGCTGAGCCCGGCGCGCTTGCGCGAGACGATCTTGCCGTTGGGGGTGAGCACGCGGCGCAGGTCGTCGACGTTCTTGTAGTCGATGACGAGCTTCTGCTGCTTGGGGGCGCTCTCGGCGACGGCGATCTCGGGGGTCTGCATGGTGGTCGTGCTCCGACGGTGATTCACGGTCTCGCCGGCACGCGCCGGCGGCTCGCCCTGGCTTCTCGGATGGGGAGCCCCCGGACAGGCCGGGAGCGGCGAGACGGGAAAGTGTAACGCCACCCGCCGGCGCCCCGCCGATGCGGAACGCCCCCGGCGGCGGCCAACGTCCGCATCGGGTTACACTGCCCCGCCCGCTGCGATTCCCGCGGCGTTCCCGCCGTGATCCTCGTCCTTTCCGACCTGCACATGGGGCTTCCGGGCGCCCCGACGCCGGCGTCGATCGAGCCGCTCCTCGCCGGCGCCGAGGAGCTGATCCTCAACGGCGACGCCGCCGAGGAGGCGAGCCCGCGCTTCGCCGCGCGCGCGGCGGCGATGGTGGCGGAACTCCGGGACCGCTGCGGGCGACGCGGCGTCCGCATGGTGCGCATCGAGGGAAACCACGACCCCGGCACCGGCGAGCTGCACGCCTGGCGCGCGGAGGGTGCGGTGCTCGTCACCCACGGCCACGCGTTCCATCCGGCGATCGCGCCGTGGGTGCCGCATGCCGGGTTCCTGGCCTCGGCATTCCGTGCGCACCATGACTCGCGCGCCGACGCGCCGGAACCCGAGCGTTCGCTGCTCTCCGCCAGGGCCGCGTCGCTCGCCGAGCGCGGCATCGAGGAAGCGCGCGCCCCGTTCGCCGAGCTGGCGGCGATGGCGCTGCGGCCGTGGATGTTCCCGCAGGTGATCGGCTGGTGGCGGATGTTCCCCGAGCTCTCCGCGCGGTTCCTGGAGCGCGCGGCCGACGCGCGCCGCGACGCCGGGCACCCGGACCCGGTCGTGGTCGTGAGCGGCCACTCGCACAAGGGCGGCGCATGGCAGGTGCGCGGACGGCTGGTCGTCAACACGGGGAGCTTCACCTTTCCCGGCAGGCCGCATGCCGCGACGATCGGCAGCGACGCAGTGACGCTCGCACCGCTCGTCCGGCGCGCCGGCGAGTGGGGTCAGGACGCTGCGTCCGCGAGGACCTGGCGGATCGCCGACGTCGCGCGCGCCACGGCCGCGCGGTCGACGCCCGCGTCGTAGCCCTCGGACTCGAAGACGGCGAGCGCCGTCTCGGTGGCGACGTTGCCGCGCGCCCCGGGGGCGAACGGGCAGCCGCCGAGGCCGCCGGCGCTCGCATCGAAGCTGCGCACTCCAAGCGCGAGCGCCGCGCGCAGGTTGTCGGCGCCGCGGCCGTTCGAGTCATGGAGGTGCAGGGTCAGGCGTCCGGGCTCGGCCGCGGGCGCCACGCCGTCCAGGAGGCGCGCCAGGTCGTCCGGCGCCGCGACGCCGAGCGTCTCGCCGAGGTCGATGTCGTCGATTCCCGCCGCCAGCAGCCGCTCGACGACCGCGCGCACCGCCTGCGGCGGCGTCGGACCGTCGTAGGGGCAGCGCACCACGCAGCTCACGTAGCCGCGCACGGGAAGCCCGGCCGCGCGCGCCATGCGCACCACGGGCCCGAAGCGCGCGATGACCTCGTCGATCGTGCCGCCGGTGTTCGCGCGACTGAAGCCCTCGCTCGCCGCGGCGAACACCGACACCTTGCCCACGCGCGCAGCAAGGGCCGCCTCCATGCCGCGTTCGTTGGGCACGAGCGCCGAGTAGACGGTGCCCGGCCGCCGCGCGATGCGCGCGAACACCTCGGCCGCATCGCCGAGCTGCGGCACGCGCCTGGCGCTCACGAAGCTCGAAACCTCGATCTCGGGAAAGCCGGCCGCGGACAGCGCATCGACGAAGGCCACCTTCGACTCCGTCGGGACGGGCGTCCGCTCATTCTGCAGCCCGTCGCGCGGGCCCACCTCGCAGAGGCGCACGTACGGGCGCGCGCTCACCGGTCCACCCCGGACCGCGCCCGGCGCGAGGGCGCGTCCTCGCGCCAGATGCGCACCATGAAGGGGACGAAGACGGCAAGCAGCAGCACGGTCACCGCCACCCCGCCCACCAGCAGCACCACGTCCGCGGTCCATGCCATGCCGACTTCCTCGCGCACGACCGGCTCCTCGGCGATCCACGCGGTCACGGGCGGTTTCCCAGGAAGCGAAGGCCATCCTGCACCGTCGCGGTGGCACGGCCGCCCTCGGCGGGGACCATGAGCACCGTGCCGGGCGCGGCGTGCGCGGTGCGCACCATGGCGAATGCCACGCTCGACGCACCCAGCATGGGGCTGAGCGTGCTGCTCGTGACGACGCCCACGGGGCTTCCGGGTTCGCCGTCGGCGCCGCGCTCGAAGACCGGCGAGCCCGCGGTGGGCAGCGCGTCCTCGGCGATCCGCAGCGCGACGAGGCGCTGCTTCGGCTTGCCCAGGCTCTCCATGCGCGCCACCACCTCCTGGCCCGGGTAGCACCCCTTGCGGAAGCTCACGCGCCCGGCAAGCACGCCCGATTCGTGCGGCAGGCTGTCGGGGCCGAAGTCCACGTGGTGGAGCGGTGTCCCCGCCTCGATGCGGGCGATGTTGTAGGCGTGCCAGCCCGCAGGCCGCGCGCGGCGACGTCCGCCCTCGGCGGCATCGTGCTGCCCGACCAGCGCATCCCACGCGCGTGCGGCATGCGCGAGGGGCACGAAGAGCTCCACGCCGGGCGACCCACACTGGTCGCGGCGCACCAGCACCGCCGGCGCACCGGCGATCGTCGCGCGCACGGCGCGGAGTTCGGTGTTCAGCGACTCGAGCGCCGCGTCGTCGGCTCCCGCATTCGAGAGGAGCGACGCGCCCTCGGGCCCATGCACGGCGATCCGCGCCCAGGCCCCGGACTCGTCCCGCACCTCGACATCCTCGGAGAACACCATCGCACCCAGCGCCGAGGCCGTGCGCGCGGCGTCGTGCACGTCGACGTCGAGGAACGCCACGGGCGGCTCGCCCGCCGCGCCCGTGGGCAGGTCGGCGACCGTCACGTCGGCCTCGATCCGCCCCTTGCGGCTGAGCAGGAACCCGCAGCGCACCTCGCCGGGGCCCATGCCCTTCAGGTCCTGCGTCAGCATGCGGTTCAGGAACTCGATGCGGTCGGCGCCGCGCACCGCGACGGTGCCGCGCGTGCCGCGGTCCATCACCGCCGCGCCGCGGCGGAAGGCGGCGTACTCGAGCTCGAGCAGCCCGTAGCCGGCGACGATCTCGGGCAGCGCGCCGGCACTCGCACCCGCCGCCGCGTCGCCGATCCCGTAGGGCATCCACTCCACGGCCACCGCCACGCCGCCGAGGCGCATTGCCTCGACGCGCGCGTAGCGCTCATGCTCGTCATGGAGCGGTCCGCGGGCCATCACGGAAGCATAGTTCGCCTACGATTCCCGCCTTCCCATGAAGCTCGACCTCGACCTCTTCCGTCGCCTCTGCGAGACCCCTGGCATCCCCGGCCGAGAGGAGCGCGTGCGCGCGCTCGTCGAGAAGACCGTCCTCGGCAAGGCCGGCGGCGGGCTCTTCGACGAATCGCACGTGGACGCGATGGGATCGCTGATCTGCACGCGGCGCGCCACGAAGGGAACTCGCACGCGGGGCAAGCGCGCCACCACCGTGCTGCTTGCCGCGCACATGGACGAGATCGGCTTCTACGTGCGCCACGTGGACGACCAGGGCTTCCTGTGGCTCAACCCGGCCGGCGGCTTCGACACCCGCAACCTGTTCGCGAGCCGCGTGCTGGTTGCCACCGCGGGCGGCGACCTGCGCGGCGTCATGAACCCGGGCGGCAAGCCGATCCACATCTCGAGCGACGCCGAGCGCACCAAGGTGCCCGGGGTCGAGGAGTTCTTCGTCGACCTCGGGATGCCTGCGGTCGACGTGAAGAAGGCCGTGAAGGTCGGCGACTACGTGGTGCTCGACCAGCCGTTCATGGAGACGCCGCTCAAGGTGGTGAGCAAGGCGCTCGACAACCGCATGGCATGCTTCGTGGCGATCGAGGCGCTGCGCCGGATCGCCCGCAAGGGCCAGAGGCACTCGGCCGACATCGTCGTCGCCTTCTGCACGCAGGAGGAGGTCGGCCTGCGCGGCGCGACGACCGCGGCCAACCAGGTGGGCGCGGACATCGGCGTGGGGCTCGACGTCAACCTCGCCTGCGACACGCCGGGCGTGCCGGAGTCGCAGCGGGTCACGAAGCACGGCGACGGCGCCGCGATCATGGTGCAGGACTCGAGCATGATCAGCGACCATGGCCTGGTCGAGGACCTGTGCACGGTGGCCCGCAAGCACCGGATCAGGCATCAGCGCGCGATCCTGCCGCGCGGGGGCCAGGACGGCGCGGCCATCCAGCGCTCGGGCCGCGGCGCGCGCTGCGTCGCGCTCGGGGCGGGCACGCGCTACATCCACACCACCACCGAGATGATCGACAAGGCCGACCTCGAGGCCGTCATCGACCTGCTGGCGGCGTGGCTCCCGACGGTCGAGTGACGTGCGCCGCGCGCGTGGGCGGCGCGCTCACGCGCTGACGCGGCCGCGCACCCCGAGCACGGTGCGCGCGATCGCCTCGGCGGCGTCGGCCATCGGGCGGGCCCGCAGCGCGTCCTCCATGCGGTCGCGCAGGCGCCCGTCGGCAAGCAGCGCCTCGAGCGGCTCGCCGATCGAGCGCATGTTGGCCTGCACGTCGAGCCGGTCGTAGGCCAGCACCGCGGCGCCCGCGTCCACGAGCGGCGTCGCGTTCGCCTCCTGGTGAAGGTCACGGTGGTGCGGGTACGGCACGAACACCGTCGGCACGCGGTTGGCCTCGGCCTCCGCCACGCTGTTGGCGCCGGCGCGGCTCAGCGCCAGCTCCGCCGCGCCCCAGGCAAGCCCCATCTCGTTCAGGAACGGGAGCACCAGCGCCTTCACGCCGGCGCGGGCGTAGGCCATCTCGAGCTCCGCGGCGGAGGGTTCGCTGCGCGGGCCGGCCAGGTGCAGGACCTGCCAGTGGGACAGAAGGTCGCGGTGCGAGAGCGCGAAGGCCACCATGAACGCGTTGAGGCTCGACGCGCCCTGGGACGCCCCGGTCACCAGGAGCGTCGGCCGCA
>VEQS01000153.1 GCA_018883105.1 Phycisphaerales bacterium | reverse complement strand
CGTCCGCGCCTACCGCGAACTGGCCTCGCGCTTCGATGCGCTCGGCGAGCGGCTCTTCGGCGCCGTCACTTCGCGGTGAAGGCGTGCACCATGCGGTGCTCGTAGCGCTGGCCGGGGCGCAGGATCACGTTCGGCCACCCGGGCACGCCCTGCTTGTTCACGCTGTCGGGGAATGCCTGCGTCTCCAGGCAGAGCGCCGCGTGCTTTCCGTACGTCGCGCCCCCCTTGCCCGGGATCCCGTCCAGGAAGTTGCCGGTGTAGAACTGGATGCCGGGCTGGTTGCTCGAGACCGTCATCGTGCGCCCGCTCCGTGGGTCGGTCAGCACGGCGCAGGTCTTCATGGCCCCGGCCTCGCCGTCCACCACCAGGTTGTGGTCGTAGCCGCCCGGATCGTCCTTGGTCGCGGGGAAGCCGCCGATGTCGCGCCCGATGGGCTTTGCGACGCGGAAGTCGAGCGGCGTGCCGGCCACGGGCTCGATCTTCCCGGTGGTGATGAGCGAGGCGTCGACCGGCGTGTACCGCGCGGCCGGGATCGCCAGCACGTGGTCCAGGATGGTGCCGCTCGCATGCCCGCCGAGGTTCCAGTACGAGTGGTGCGCCAGGTTCACGACCGTCGGCACGTCGGTCTCCGCCCGCATGAGCACCTCGAGCGTGTTCTGCATCGTGAGCGTGTAGGTCACCTCCGCCGTGCACGTGCCCGGGAATCCCTCCTCGCCGTCCGGGCTCACGTAGGTGAAGGTCACCGACGGGCCATTGGGCGTCAGGGTGCCGACGCCCTTCCAGACCACCTTGTCGAATCCCTTGGCGCCGCCGTGCAGCGTGTTCTCGCCGTTGTTGGCGGTCACCTTGAACGCCTTGCCGTCGATGGCGAAGGCGCCCTTCGCGATCCGGTTCGCGCAGCGGCCCGCGGTGCACCCGAAGTACTGCGTGCGCGCCACGTAGTCGCCGGCCGTCGGGCGCCCGAGCACCACGTCGGCCGCCTTCCCCTTGGCGTCCGGCACCCAGAGCTCGGTGATGATGGTGCCGTAGTCGGTCACCCTCATCGTCATGCCGTTGCCGTTGCGCATGGTCCAGAGGTGCACGGGCTTCCCGTCGACGGTGCCCCAGTCCACGGACGAGATGCTCGGGGCGTCGTCCTGCGCGTCGTGGGCATGCGTTGCCATGAGTGCTCCGGCGAGTGCGAGTGCGGCGATCGGTGTCACGGGTGCTCCAGTGCCGCCGTGCGGCGAGGGTTCAGTGGACGGTCATGCCGCCGTTCACGTGGATCGTCTGGCCGGTCACGAACCGTGCCGCGTCGCTCGCCAGGTAGACGACGGCGCCGCCGACGTCCTCGGGCAGGCCGAACTTTCCCATCGGGATGAGCCGCTCGTAGGCGTCCTTGTCCTCCTGCGCGTCGCCGGCGTGGCGCTCGACCGGGATCCATCCCGGCGCGACGGCGTTCACGGTGACCTGCCACGGCGCGACCTCGGTGGCCATGCTCCGGGTCCAGCCGGTCTGCGCGCCCTTCGCCGCCACGTAGGCGCTGAAGTTCCCGACGCCGCGCGCGAACACCTCGCTCGTGATGTTGATGATCCGCCCGCGGCGCACCGACTTCATGTGCGGCAGCGTCGCGCGCGCAAGCAGGAACGGGCTCTTCACGAAGAAGTCGAGCATCTCCTGGTAGAAGTCCCAGTCGTAGTGCTCGATCGGCTTGAGGGGCTGCGCGGGCGTCGCGTTCACCACCACGATGTCGATCGGTCCCAGCACGTTCGCGACATCGCGGCACAGGTGGCGCACCTCGTCGGCATCGACGACGTTCGCACGGAACAGGCCGCCTTCGAGCCCTTCGGCGCGGTACTCCTCGAAGGCGCGTTCCGCCGCGGCGCGGTCGTTCTGGTAGTTGAAGGCCACCTTCGCGCCGGCGCGGCCGAGCGCCGTCGCCATGGCGCGCCCGAGTCCCTTGCTGCTGCCGGTGACCAGCGCCACGCGGCCGGAGAGGTCGAAGTCCGGCGTCATGGCGGGCAGGCTATCGCGCGTCACGCGGCGGGAACCAGTCGAGGTCGAACACCGCCTCGAGCGGCGTCCACCACTCGCCGGGCCCCGCGAACGGCGCCGGGCGCTGGAATCGCCGCATGAGCTCGTCCCACGCCCGCGTGCGCGGATCCTCGGCGTAGGCCTGGTAGTCGCGCGCGGGGTCGAAGCCCTCGTCCGCCTCGGCCACCATGAAGAGCCGCGTGCCGCCGCGGAAGATGTGCATGCGGCGGATGCCGATCCGGCGCAGCCCGTCGGTCACCTCGGGCCACACCTCGCGGTGCATGCGCACGTACTCGTCGACCGCTTCGGGTTCATCCACCAGGTCCAGGGCCTGCGCGAAGAGCGGCATGCACCCGAGGGTAACGCGTGGCGCGGACGTGGGCCGCGGCATGCGGTCGCCTGGAAGCCATCGGTACGATTCGCCGCATGATTCAGGGCCTGATCTCCGCGATGCTCCTCGCCTCGGTCGCAGTCGGGGCGTCGGGCGTGCCGGCCCAGGACCTCGTTGCCGCGCAGCGGGCGCGCATCGCCGAGCGCGCAAAGTCGCCGCGCAACCCCGCGCACGTCGCCTTCGTCTCCAACGGCGTCGCCGACTTCTGGACCATCGCGAAGGCCGGCGCCCTGGCGGCCGGCAAGCAGCTCGGGTGCAAGGTCACGGTCGAGTTCCCGGGTGCCGGCCTCAGCGACCAGAAGCGCATGCTCGAGGACCTGGTCACCCGGGGGATCGACGGCATCTCGGTCAGCCCGATCGACCCCGCCAACCAGGGCGAGGTGCTGTCGCTCGTCGCCGAGCGGTCGTTCCTGATCACCAATGACTCCGACGCGCCGAAGTCGCCGCGTCTCTGCTACGTCGGCATGGACAACTACGCCGCGGGCCGCCTGTGCGGCGAGCTGGCGCGCGAGGGGCTGCCGAAGGGCGGCAAGGTGGCGATCTTCATCGGCCGGCTCGAGCAGGACAACGCGCGCCGCCGCTGGCAGGGGTTCGTCGACGGGCTGCTCGGGCGCACCAACGACCCGTCGCGCGCCGACGATCCCACCAAGCCGATCACCGAGGGGGGCTACGCGATCGTCGGCACCTGGACGGATTCCTTCGACCGCGCCAAGGCAAAGGCCAACATCGAGGACGTGATGATCCGCCACCCGGACCTCGCGCTGGTGACGGGGCTGTTCGAATACAACTCGACGCTCGCCGTCGAGGTGATCCGCCAGTCGGGCAAGCAGGGCAAGGTGCTGCTGGCCGCCTTCGACGAGGGCGCCGACGTCATCGCCGGCATCCGTGATGGCTACGTCCTCGGCACCGTGGTGCAGGACCCGTTCATGTACGGCTTCGAGAGCGTGCGCATCCTGCAGGCCCTGAACCGCGGCGACGCGGCCGTGCTGCCGAAGGACGGCATCGTGTCCATCCCCGGGCGCGTCATCCGCAAGGACACTGCCGATGCGTTCTGGAAGGACCTGAAGGCGAAGCTCGAGGCCGGCAAGGCGGGCAGGGCACCCGCGTGACGCAGGCGCCGGCCGCATGAATGCCCCGCACGCGGCGGTCCTCCGTGCCCGCGGGCTCTCCAAGCGCTACGGCGGCGTCGAGGCGCTCTCGTCGGTCGACCTCGAACTGCGTGCCGGCGAGGTTCATGCGGTGGTCGGCGAGAACGGCGCCGGCAAGAGCACGTTGCTGCGGATCCTGGGCGGCGTTCACGCGCCGGACGCCGGGTCGATCGAGATCGCATGCCTTGGCGATGCGCCGAAGCCCGTCACGCTGCGCGGCGTGCGCGCGGCGCAGAGGGCGGGCATCGCGCTGGTCCACCAGGAGCTCAGCCTCGCGGAGAACCTCGACCTGGCCGGGGCGATCTTCCTGGGCCGCGAGCCGGCGCGCTGGGGCATCCTCGACCGCGCACGGATGCGCCGCGAGGCGCGGCGCTGGCTCGACCTTGTCGGGATCTCGGAGGACGCCGGCACGACGTGCGAGGAGCTGCCGATCGCCAGGCGCCAGCTGGTCGAGATCGCCCGCGCGCTCGCCTGCGACGCGCGCGTGCTGGTGCTCGACGAGCCGACGTCCAGCCTTTCGGCGCCCGAGGTCCAGTGCCTGGAGCGGATCATCGATGGGCTGCGTGCCCGCGGGACGGCCATCGCGTTCGTCTCGCACCACCTCGACGAGGTGCTGCGCCTCGCCGACCGCGTGACCGTGCTGCGCGACGGCCGGATGGCGGGCCATGCCGCGCGCGGCTCGTTCGACCGCGCGTGGCTCGAGCGCACGATGGTCGGGCGCGCGATCGAGCCGCATGCCGACCGTCCACCCACGGCACATGCCGCCGTGCGCCTTCGCCTGCGGGGCGTGGTATCCGCGCATCGCCGTGCGCGGCCTGCCTCGCTCGAGGTGCGCGGCGGCGAGATCGTCGCGCTTGCCGGGCTCGTGGGCAGCGGCCGCACGGAACTCCTGGAGGCCATCGCGGGGCTCACGTCCCATGGTGGCACGGTGGAGCTCGACGGCACGCCGCTCGTCGGGCCGGCCTCCGTGCGCATCGCGCGCGGCGTCGGCATCGTGCCCGAGGACCGTGCGCGCGACGGGCTGTTCCTGCCGGACCCCGTGTCGACCAACGTCTCGGCCGCGTGGATCGGCCGCGGCGCCGCCGTGATCGACCGCATCGCCGAGCGCGCCGCGGTGGGCGATGCGATCGTGCGGGTCGGCCTGCGGCCGCCGGAACCCAGCCGCGCGGCAGGCACGCTCTCCGGCGGCAACCAGCAGAAGACGCTCGTCGGGCGCTGGACCGCGGTGGCCCCCGCGGTCCTGCTCCTCGACGAACCCCCCCGCGGCGTCGACGTCGGTGCGCGGGCCGACATCCACGCCGAGATCCGCCGCCTCGCCGAGACCGGCACCGCCGTGCTCTTCGCCTCGAGCGAGCTCGAGGAAGTGCTCCTCCTCGCCGACCGCGTGGTGGTGATGCATGACGGATCGCCTGCCGGCGAACTGCCCGCCGGATGCGGCGAGGTGGAGGTCATGCGCCTGGCGACCGGCGGCGGCCGTGGCGTGCACGCGGGGCGCGCGGCATGAGGAAGGTCCTCGGCATCCTCGGCATCCTGGTCGCGGTCTTCACGTTCGCGTCGTTCTCCGGCCCCGGGTTCCTCACCGGCTACAACCTCTCGAACCTCACCCAGCGGTCGGCACTGCAGTCGATCATCGCCCTCGGCGCAGCGATCGTCATCGCCACCGGCGGCATCGACCTCTCGATCGGCTCGGTGGTATGCCTGGCAGGGATCGCCGTGCCGTGGCTCCTCGTCGAGCACGGGTGGTCGCCGTGGCTCGTGGTGCCGGTGGTGCTCTCGGGCAGCGCGCTCATCGGGCTTGCGCACGGGCTCCTGGTGACGCGCCTGCGCCTCCAGCCCTTCCTGGTCACGCTCTGCGGCCTGCTCCTCTACCGCGGCATCGCTCGGTGGATGACGTCCGACGCCTCGCAGGGATTCGGAGGAGACTTCGCGGGCCTGCGCTCGATGGCGCTCGCGAAGTTCGACGTCCCCGGCCTGGAGGGATTCCGCCTGCCGGCCACCGTGATCCCGCTCGCGGTCATCGCCCTCGCGATCGCGTTCGTGGTCTCGCGCACGGTGTGGGGCCGCTGGCTCCTCGCCACCGGCCGAAACGAGTCGGCTGCGCGCCACAGCGGCGTGCCCACCGAGCGCATCGTGACGCTCGCCTACGTCGCCTGCAGCGCGCTCGCCGGCCTCGGGGGCATGCTCTTCATCTTCGACATCGGCAGCGCCCAGCCGAGCGACTTCGGCAACTTCTACGAGCTCTACGCCATCGCGGCCGCGGTGCTCGGCGGCTGCAGCCTGCGCGGCGGCGAGGTGCACGTGGTGGGCGTCCTGCTCGGCGCCGCCACGCTGCAGGTGCTGCGCACGGCGGTGACCCTCTCCGACCTTGGGTCACAGCTCGAGTTCGCGGTGATCGGCGCGGTGCTCCTGGTCGGCGTGGCCGCCGACGAGCTGGTGCGACGGTGGATCGCCCGGCGACGGGCGCGGTCGGCCGCTTAGCCGCCGCAGCCGCCCCAGCGCGCCAGCAACTGGCCAAGGTCGTTGCCGTCGGTGACGCCGTCCGCGTTGAGGTCGGTCGGTCCGCCGGCCGTGCCCCATGCCCCCAGCATCGTTCCCAGGTCGTTGCCGTCCACGGCGTTGTCGCCGTTGAAGTCGCCGACGCAGGTCTGCGTGCAGGACACGAAGAGCGAGCCGGACCCGCCCGCCGTGGCGCCGCCGACGCGCACCCAGTAGGTGGCCCCGGCGGTCACCGGGAAGTTGACGCGCGAGGTGCC
>VEQS01000152.1 GCA_018883105.1 Phycisphaerales bacterium | reverse complement strand
GCCGGGCATCGTCCGATGGTCGCGCGCCGCCGCGGGCGAGGCGCCGGCCGATCGCCTGCGCGGCCGCGTGGCGGTCGCGTCGACGGGCGACCCGGCCCAGGCCGTCGTGGCGATCCCGTGCGGCGAAGACCTGGGGGTGGTCGACGCGCGCTCCGGCACCGACCGCCTGCGCGTGCCCGGCGCCGGCAGCGCCAATCCACTCCTCCTGGGGAACCAGCTGGTCGCCGTGGGCGGCGTGCGCATCGGCAGCTGGATGCCGGCCGCCGCCGCCGAGCGCGGGGCGCGCGAGGCGCTCGCGGCATCGCCCGCGGCGGATGCGGTGCTCCCGCTCCTGCAGCTGGCGCGGCAGACTCGGTCCGCGCGGCTCGGTGCAGAGGCCGCTGAGGAGGCGGCGCGCCGCGCCTCGCGCGACGACGCCGATCCCGCCTCGCGCGCCGGCGTGCTGGAGGCGATGCTCGCCCTCGACGCCGCGGACCTCGGCGACGGCGGCGCGCGGGCCTCCATCGATCGCGCCGTGGATGCCGTCGCCGCCGCGTCCGGCAATCCGCTGCGCGCCGCGTTGGTGCGCGCCGACCGCGCGCTGCGCCGCCGCGAGCCGCGCGAGGCCGCGCGCCTGGCGGCCATGGCCGGCATCGAGGCGGCGGACGGCCTCATGGTGCGCGAGGGCCCGGCCGAGGCGTCGGCCGTCGCCGCGGCGCTCGGACGGATCGGCGCGGCGACGGCCGCCGATCCGTCGGCGGCATCCGGCGTGGCCGATGCCGTCGACGCGGCCATCCGCGCCGCGGGATCGGATCCCGCACGGCTCGAGTCCGTGCAGCTGCGCGCGGCGATCGTCGGCGCCGCGAGCCAGTCGGGCATGCGCGCGCTGGAGTCGCTCGTCGGGCGCGCAGGCTTCGACCGTGGGCGTGCGGTGCGCCTGGTGCGCGCGGCACGCGCCGCCGTCGCCGATCCGGCGCGGTGCGACCGCCTGCTCGATGCGCTCGACCCGCGCGTGCGCGCGGCGCTGTCGCCGGCCGCGGCGCCCCCGGCGATCGACGGCACGCCGCGGCGGATCGTCGAATTCCTGGGGCGGCTGCCGCGCACGGCCTCCGGCATGCGGGCGCCCACGGACGGCGTGATTTCCTTCCAGGGGCAGGACCTGACGTTCCGCCGCGCCCCCGACTTCACGGTTGCCTGGCGCGTCCCGGTCGGCATGGCCGACGGCACGCTCATCGCCTCGGTCCCGGACCTGGTGGTCGTCGACGACGGGCCCGGCGGCTCCGGCGCCGTCGCCTGCGTCGGGCGCGACGGCGTCCCGCGGTGGTCGGCGCCGCTTCCCGAGCGCATGCTCGACCGTGACCGGCCGCTGTTCGACGACGACGGGCGCGCGGCGCTGCCGTCGACCACGACGGTGGCCACCGCCACGGCCGTCGTGACCATCGGCCGCGACGGCGCCATGGTCGGCCGGTCGCGTGACC
The DNA here is from genome assembly GCA_018883105.1 of Phycisphaerales bacterium. GTDB lineage: Bacteria > Planctomycetota > Phycisphaerae > Phycisphaerales > SM1A02 > UBA966. The sequence continues at coordinate 4,857 of VEQS01000152.1, read as the reverse complement.
GCGGGGCGGAGATCTGGGTGCGCGAGCCCGACGCCGGCGCGATCCTCGCCTGGGCGCGCGACCCGATGATGGTCGCCGTCGCGCGGGAGGCTCCCGCCGACGAGGGAGCCGCGGTGCGACTGGAGGCGATCGATCCGGAGACCGGCGTGCCCACCATGTCGCGGCCGCTCGACGACTGCGGCGAGGTGCGCTGGATCCGCCCGGTCGGGGGAGGGCTCCTGGTGGCGGGCACCGACGTCTCGGTCGAGGCGCATGCGCCCGATGATCCGATCGGGCCACGCTGGAGGATCGACGCCGTCGAGGCGCAGGGCACGCTCCGCTCGTGGGAGGTCGGGCGGTGGCTCGTGGTGCTCGACCGCTTCGAGGAGGCGTTCGCGGTCGACGTGCACTCCGGGCGGGTCGAGCCGGGCCGGTTCTCGGTGCCGTCCCTGCTTCCGTCCGACGGGCCGCTCCGCGACGTGCTCGCCGGCGCCGGGTGGCACGCCTTCCAGCGCGACGCGCGCGTCGACTTCTTCGATGCCGAGGGGGCGTACCTCGGCCGCGACGCGCCCGGAGGCGAGCGGTCATTCGTGGCGTCCGCCGCGTCGGCCCGGCGCCTGCTGGCGCTCGACGCCGTCGAGCCGGGCCGCGATCCGGTCCCGCTCAGGTTCGGGGCGTTCCTCTGCGATCTCGACGTTCGCCGCGGGGGCCTCGAGGCCGACCCGCCCGTGCGCCTGCGAAGCCTCGGCCAGCCGCTCCGTTCGATCGTCGCCGTCGAGGGTGCGGCGGTCGTCGGCAATGGGACCACCTTGCAGGCCGTGATCTTCTCGCCCGGCGCGGCGGCGTCCCCTTGACAATCGCGCCTCGTCGCTGACTACACTCCGCCCCCGCTGCGACCCGCAGACGCACCTCCACGAGACCCATCGCATGACGCTCACCCGTACGTTGCCCGACTGGCTCGCCTCCGACGCCGATCCGACGGCCCCCTGGCTCCGTCCCGAGCGTCCACATTCGTCGGTTGTTTCCGGCCGCGATGACGAGGACGACGACGACTTCGCGTTTGACGACGACGAGGACGACGACGATGACGAGGACGACGAGGACGAGGAAGACGAAGACGACGAAGATGAAGACGACGAGGAAGACGAAGAAGAGGACGACGAGGAAGACGAGGAAGACGAGGAAGACGAGGAAGACGAGGAAGAGGACGACGAGGAAGAAGAAGACGAAGACGACGAAGACGAAGAAGACGACGACGAGGACGAAGACGAGGAAGAAGAAGACGAGGACTGAGCCTCGTCAGCGTCCCTCGGCCTCGAGCGTCAGCGTCGCGAACTCGGCCTGACCGCCGAGCAGCCGGAATGCCACGAACGACACCGGGGACCGGGTCGTCGGACGGACTACCCAGGCGCCGTCTGAGATCACGCCGTCTGCGATTCCCGGAGCCCCCAGCCGGTGCCTGAGCAGCCGGCGGCCGTCGGTCACCAGCGCGTTGTCGTCGTCGATCATCACGCCGGCCGCCGCGCCGCGTCCGAGGGGCTCCGGCCGGCCGCCGGGCAGCCAGTTCACCATCGTGCCCGCATCGGGCGTCCACACCGTCAGGTCGGCGCGCCCCGGCGGGGATGCCGCGGTGCCGCCGGCCGGCATGGTCGCGCGCACGGCCGACGAGAGCGTGCCACGCAGCGAGAGGACCGCGACGTGCCTCGGGGCGATGGTGGAGTGCGCCTCCGGCAGCCCGTCGGGGCCGAAGGGCAGCCACGCGGCCTTGAGTGCGTTCCCCGACAGGCACAGGGCGAACAGGCCGGTGCCGTCGCCGGCGAACGCGGGCAGCAGCCAGCTCGTGCCTGCGGGTACCTCGAGCTCGCGCCGCATGCCGCCGCGCTGGACCACGATCTGCCACGGCCCGCCCTCGGGCATCCGCCGGCTCCACGCGAACGCACCGTCGGCCGAAGCCGCCGCGAACGCGTTGCACCACCCGTCCTCGGCGATCGTCCGCATGCCCGCCTGCCAGCCCGCCAGCACGATGTCTCGCCCGCCGTCCTCCCGGGGCCGTTCCAGCAGGAAGCCGTCGTCCGTGGCGCCGCGGCCGAGCACCCAGGCACCTTCCACGGTGCGAAGCAGCTGTCCCCGCCGGCGCGGCTCGAGCGAACGCGCCTCGATGCGCGCGGTGAATCCCCCGGGCGGCAGCGGATCGCCCACGCGCACCGCCCAGCCGGCATCGCTCGATGCCTCGATCGCCACGCTGCGTCCGTCGGGTGAGACGGTCGGGACGCCGTCCGCCGCCTGCGTGACCCGGGCGATCGGCTCCAGCCGGACCGCCACCCCCGGGGGGGCTGGAACGACCGCTGCCGTCCCGGAGTCCCGCGCCTCGAGCATGGGCGGGGATGGATCGAGCGTGAATCGTTCGTTGGAGGCGACGCGCTCCCGGCAGGCGCCGAGGGCAGCGACGCATGCCGCGGCGGCCGCGGCGGCGCTGCACCTGCCCGCCCGGCGACGCACGTCAGTTGCCCGGTGCCGCGCCGGAGGGCGCCGGCTCGGCGGCCTTCGGGGCCGCCGCCGGTTCGGCGGGGATGTCGATGGGCTTCAGCGGCTCGTCCTTCTTCGCCGCCGGAACCTTGTCGTCGCCCTGCAGGCCGCGCTTCTTCTCCAGCTCCTCGGCTGCCTCGGCGAGGGGCTTGGACAGGATGCGCAGGCGCTCGCGCTCGTCGGCGTTGTAGTTCGTGTCGTTGTCGTCGGGGTTGTCCACCACCGTCGGCGTCACGAAGACGAGGAGCTCGGTCGTCTCCTTGACCTCCTCGGTGTTGGCGAACACCCAGTCGAGCACCGGCACGTCCCCGAGGCCCGGCACCTTGTTCTTGATCTTGTTCTCGGTTTCCTTGCGGATGCCGGAGAGCACGATCGTCTGGCCGTTCTTGACCGTGACCGTGGTGTTGGTCTGGCGGCGGTCGATGACCGGGTTGCCGCCCACGCCCTGCGGGCTGGTCCGATTCTGGTTGGACAGCAGCACCTCGATCTGCATGTTGACGTTCGCATCCTTGGTGATGCGCGGACGCACGTTCAGGCCGATCCCGACCGGGATCTGCTCGAACGTCGCGTTGACGCCGCCGCCGGTGTTCAGGTTGCTCAGGCTGGAGGCCTGGAAGGGGATGTCCTGCCCCTGGAAGAACTTCGCCTCCTTGTTGTCGCTCGTGAAGATGCGCGGCTGCTGCAGGATGCGCACGTTGGTCTCCGCGGCCAGCGCCTGCAGGACCACGTTCACGTTGAGCGCGAAGTTCAGCACCGAGGTGGTCAGGTCCGGCGGGAAGATGCCGGTCTTGGTGCCGGAGAAGATCGGGCCGTTGCTGCCGCCGGCGACCGCGACCGCGTTGTTCGGGTTGGTCGGCGCCACGCCGGGGCCCCACTTGACGCCGAGGGCCAGCTCGTCGCCGAGCTGCACCTCGGCGAGGACGACGCTGATCATCACCTGGCGGCCGGGCTTGTCGAGGTCCTCGATGATCTGCGACAGGCTCTGCTGGATCTCCGTGGGCGCCAGCACCAGCAGGGAGTTCTGGCCGGCGTTCGGCACCACGCGGCTCTTGCCCACGAGCGCGCTGACCTCGGCTGCGTCCTCGCCCGCCGCACGTCCCGACTGCCACGGGAACTGGATCTGGCCCGCGGCCGCGCCGCCGGCGGGGTTGTTGTTGCCGCTCGTGAAGGCGTCCGTGTTGCTCGTGCCGTTGGAGCTGGCAACGTTGAAGTCGATGCCTGAGAGGCCTTCCTCGGGGGCACGGATCGTGGCCGTGGCGCCCGACTGGGCGAGCAGTGCGTTCAGGATCTCGGCCATCTCCACCGCGCTCGCGTGCTTGAGCGGGATGTTGAGCGGCATGCCCGCCTCGAGCGGCTGGTCGATCTCCTCGATGAGGGCGTCGAGCCACTTGAAGTTGTCGGGCGTCTTGCTGACGATGATCAACCGGTTCGAGTCCGGGTAGGCCTCGATCCGGAAGATGTTCGCGATCGCCACGTCCGCGCCGGACTCGCCGCCCGCCCCGCCGCCCAGGCCCGCCACGCGCGCTGCCCCGGTGTTGCCCCGGGCGGCGCCCGCGCCGCCGCCGGTGCGCCGCGCGCCTCCGCCTCCCTCCAGGAGCGACTGCAGCACGGCCTGCACCTTGATCGGGTCGGTGAACTTCAGGTCATAGAGGCGGAAGATCCCGTCGGCCGAGTTCGACGACGGCGAGTCAAGCACCGAGATCAGCGACTCGATCTCCTTCATGATCGCGGGCTCGGCCCGGATCGTCATGCTGTTCGTGGCGGCGAGCACGGTCACGATCAGCTGCTCGCTCGTTCCCACCAGCAGGTCGCTTCCGGCGGCTCCCGGCGCACGCGGCGCGCGCTGCTGCTGGGGCTGGCCGCCCGCGGGCGCGCGCTGCGCGCCGCCGCCCCCGCCCGATCCCGAGGTGCGCGCCGAGAAGAGCTCGGTGACGATGTTGGCGATCGTCTGCGCGTCCTGGTAGTTGAGCTGGATCGTCTTCGTCCGCACGTCCACGTACGCGGGCACGTCGAGCAGGTCGATCATCCGCTGCACGCGCTTGGCCAGGGCGATGTCGCCCTCCAGGATGAGCTGGTTGGAGTTGTTGTCCGGCTGCAGCTTGGCGTAGCCGGGCATGGAGTCGGCGATCCGGTCGTAGATCTGGCTGGCCTTGGTGTTGGTGATCCGGAACACCTTGGTGACGATGTTGCCGTTCTCCGGCAGGTCCATCACGTCGACGTCCGGCCCGAGCACCTTCGCCGGCTGCAGCAGCGGCAGCTCGGTCAGGTTGTCGATCAGGATCATCTCGTCGGTCTCGACGACGCCGAGGCCGTTCAGGCGGAACGCCTGGAAGATCAGGTTGAGCGCCTCGC
>VEQS01000151.1 GCA_018883105.1 Phycisphaerales bacterium | reverse complement strand
TGGCCGAGCGGCTGCGCCAGACCGCGGTGCTGGGCTACCTGGTCGCCGGGACGGTGGTCGGTCCCGGCGTGCTGGGCTGGGTGCACGGCGGCGAGTCGATCGATGCGCTGGCGGAGCTCGGGGCGGCCACGCTCCTGTTCTCGATCGGCACCGAGTTCAGCGTGGCCCGGCTCCGCGCGCTCGGAGCGCGGACGTTCGTCGCCGGCGTGCTGCAGGTGGCGGCCACGATGGGCGCCGCCATGGCGCTGTGCATGGGCCTCGGACTGGGCACGCGCAGCGCCTTCGCGGTGGGGGCGATCGTCAGCCTCTCGAGCACGGCCGTCGTGATGCGCCTCCTCATCGAGCAGCGCTCGCTCGATTCGTCGCACGGCCGGCTCTCGCTCGGCGTGCTGCTGACGCAGGACCTGGCGGTGGTGCCGCTCGTGATCGCGGTGACGATCGCGGCGGGAGGCTCGACGCCCGACGGACCCGTCACGCAGCTCGCCCGCGCGGCCGGCGGCGCAGTGCTCCTGGTGACCGGGTTCCTGCTGCTCGTACGGCTCGTCTTCCCGCGCATCATGCGCGGGGCGGCCATGGTGCGAAACCGCGAGCTCATCGCGCTCTTCGCCACGGTCTGCGCGGTGGGAAGCGCCCTCGGCGCCGAGGCGGTCGGGCTCTCCGCGGCACTCGGCGCGTTCGTCGCGGGCGTCCTGCTCGGCAGCTCGCCGTTCGCCGCGCAGGTGCGGGCCGAGGTGGCGCCGCTCAAGACCCTGCTGCTGACGCTCTTCTTCGCGGCCGTCGGCCTGGCGGGCGATCCCGGCTGGGCATGGGCCAACGCGGGCATGGTGTCGGGCGCGGTGGCGGCGATCGTCTGCGGGAAGGCGCTTGTCGCCGCCCTGGTCTGCCGCGCGGTCGGCATGCCCTCGCCCGTCGCGCTCGCCGCCGGGCTGTGCCTGGCGCAGATCGGCGAGTTCAGCTTCGTGATCGCCGAGGTCGCGCGTGCCGGCGGGCTGCTCGACGGGACGGCGCACCGGCTGGTCGTCACGGCGACGATCGGATCGCTCGCGCTCTCGCCGTTCCTGGTGTCGGCGGCGCGCCGGATCGCGCGCATGCGGCCGCCGCCGGGCGCCATGCGCTCCGGGGACGCCGACGCGGCCGCCGGCGCGCCGCGGGTCGTGCTCGTCGGCTACGGACCTGCCGGGCGACGCGCCTTCGAGCGCCTGCGCGCGCTCGGATGCGGGCAGGTCGACGTCATCGAGTCGAACCCGGCGCTCGCCGCCGTCGCGGTCACCGACGGGGCACGCACGCACGTCGGCGACGCGGGGCGGCTCGACGTGCTCGAGCACGTGGGGATCCGCGGGGCCGACGTGGTGGCGGTGACCACGGCAGACCTCGATGCGGTGCGCCACGTCACCGCGCTGGTGCGCTCGATCGCGCCGCGAGCGCGCATCGTGGCGCGCGCCCGCTACGCGGCCACGGTGCAGGACATGGCGGTGGCGGGCGCGGACCGCGTCGTCGACGAGGAATCGATCGTCGGCGAGCGGATCGCCGACGACGTGGCCCCGATGCTGCGCGCGGCTCCCGCCCGCTGACGGGCGGCGATGCCGCTCACTGCGCGCCGTTGAGGTGCAGCAGCCCCATCTGCGCGCGGTACGGGCGGATGTGCGCGTCGTCGCTTGCCGCGAATGCCTCGAACGACCCGTCGAAGTGGACGCGTCCGCCATGCAGCATCACGATCCGCGGGCGAAGCCGCTGCAGCAGGCCGGTGTCGTGCGTCACCACGATGCTGGTGCGCCGCAGGCCCGGGCGCATGGCGGCCATCCCCGGCTGTGCCGCGTGGCTCGCGCCGATCAGGCCGGCGATCTGCGCGGACATCTCCGGGTCGAGCCCGGCGGTCGGCTCGTCGTACATCACCACGACGGGATCCATGACCAGCGCGCGCGCCACCGCCACGCGCTTGGCCATGCCGCCGGAGAGCTCCTCGCGGTCGCGGTGCATGACGGCGTCGGGGTCGAGCCCCACGTCGACCAGTGCCTTGCGCGCGAGCGGCATGATGGCCTCGCTGGACATGCCCTTCACCTCGCGCGGGAGGATCGCCAGGTTCTCGAAGACGTCGCCGGTGACGAGGGCGTTGCGCTGGAAGACGATCGACCAGTGCGTGCGGATGCGGTCGAGGCCCGCCTCGTCGAGGGTGGCCAGGTCGCGAAGCGGCGCCTCGCCGCCGGGCCCGGGATCGGCCTCGTGGTCGGCCACCAGGACCTTCCCGGCGTCCGGGGGGTAGTGCGCCATGACGAGCTTCAGCAGCACCGTCTTGCCGCAGCCGGACCCGCCGACGATCGCCATGAGCTGGCCCGGCGGGATGGCGAGATCAACTCCCTGCAGGACCGGCTTGTCCCCGAAGGACTTGCGGACCCCCTCCAAGGCGACTTCGTTCGACGGGGAATCGGGCATCCGGCCGAGGCTACCGAATGCCCGAGATCGAGCTGACCGTGCGGACCTTCCCATGACGCCCTATAAAACCATGTCTCTGACGTCCAGGACAGCCGCCGACGCCCGCGCTCGCATTTCGGCAGAAAAATCCGACGGTGCGTGATGGGTTGCACCCACGGTTTGCGTTCCTAGGGGCAACGGGGACAGATCTGCTGGCGGACGGGAACCCGCCGACGGAACTGACAGCCTGACGACCGACGGGAAACCGGTCGCTGGGCAGACAACTCGGGGACGCTGGACGGGAAACCCAGCACCCCCGACCGCCTGACGGCGGGCTCGACGGGAACCGAGCCTTCCAACGACAGGCACTTGAAGTGTGGCTCCGAGAAATCGGAGCCTGCTTCGTTTTTGGCGCCTGCCGCTCAGGCCGGGACCGCGGCGCCCTGCCCGACGATCGCGTTGAGGGTCGCGCTCGGCCGCATCGCCTCCGACGCCCGCGCCGGATCCGGCCGGTAGTAGCCACCGACGTCGACCGGGCGGCCCTGCGCCCCGTTGAGCTCCGACACGATGGTCGCCTCGTTCGCCGACAGCTCCGCCGCGATGGGGGCGAAGTGCCCCGCAAGCGCACGGTCCTTCGACTGGCGCGCGAGCGCCTGCGCCCAGTAGAGCGCCAGGTAGAAGTGGCTGCCGCGGTTGTCGAGGTCGCCGACCTTGCGCGCCGGGCCGCGGTTGTTGCGCAGGTACTCGCCGGTCGCCTCGTCGAGCGTCTCGGCCAGCACCGCCGCCTTCGCGTTGCCGGTGCGCGCCGCCAGGTGCTCGAGGCTCGCCGCGAGCGCCATGAACTCGCCGAGCGAGTCCCAGCGCAGGCTGTTCTCCGCCATGAACTGCTGCACGTGCTTCGGCGCCGAGCCGCCCGCGCCCGTCTCGAACAGGCCGCCGCCGTTCATGAGCGGCACGACCGAGAGCATCTTGGCGCTGGTGCCGAGCTCGAGGATCGGGAAGAGGTCCGTCAGGTAGTCGCGCAGGACGTTGCCGGTCACCGAGATGGTGTCCTTGCCCTGCTTCATGCGCTCGAGCGACCAGCGGCACGCGTCGGCGGGGGCCATGACCTTGATCTCCAGTCCCGCCGTGTCCATCCCGGCGAGCGCAGGCCGCACCTTGGCCAGCACCTGGGCGTCGTGCGGGCGCCTTTCGTCGAGCCAGAACACCGCCGGCGTGCCGGTCGCGCGCGCGCGCACCACCGCGAGCTTCACCCAGTCGCGGATCGCCGCGTCACGGGTCCGGCAGGCGCGCCAGATGTCGCCTGCCTCCACGCGGTGCTCCATCAGCACCGCGCCCGCGGCGTCCACGACGCGCACGGTGCCGGCGGCCTTCATCTCGAAGGTCTTGTCGTGGCTGCCGTACTCCTCGGCGGCCTGCGCCATCAGGCCGACGTTCGGCACGCTGCCCATGGTGCGCGGGTCGAAGGCGCCGTTCGTGCGGCAGAAGTCGACGACCGCCTGGTAGACGCCGGCGTAGCAGCGGTCGGGGATGACCGCGAGCGCCTCCTGAACCTTGCCCTGGGCGTTCCACATCTTGCCGCCCTCGCGCAGCATCGCGGGCATCGAGGCGTCGATGATCACGTCGCTCGGCACGTGCAGGTTGGTGATGCCGCGGTCGGAGTCGACCATGGCGATGGCCGGCCCCGCGGCATGCACCGCCGCAACGTCGGCCTCGATCGCCGCGCGCTCCGCCGCGGGAAGCGCGGCAACCTTCGCGACGACGTCGCCGAACCCGTTGTTCGGGTCAGCCCCCGCGCGGGCCAGCGCCGCCCCGTGGCGCTCGAAGACCGGCTTGAAGAAGGCGCGCACCGCGTGGCCGAAGATGATCGGGTCGGAGACCTTCATCATCGTGGCCTTCAGGTGCACCGACCACAGCAGCCCGGACGCACGCGCGTCGGCCACCGTGCGCTCCAGGAACTCGACCAGGGCGCGCCTGGACATGCAGGTGCCGTCGATCACGTCGCCCGCGCCGAGCTTGATGCCGTCCTTCAGCACCGTGGGCGCGCCGCCGGCCGCGGGCACGAACTCGATGCGCACCGAGGTGTCGGCCGGCACGGTCACCGACCGCTCGTTGCCGAAGAAGTCGCCGGCGTCCATCGATGCGACGCGGGACTTCGCCTCCGGCGACCACGCACCCATCTTGTGCGGGTTGGCGCGGGCGTAGTCCTTCACCGCCTTCGGCGCGCGGCGGTCGGAGTTGCCCTCGCGGATCACCGGGTTGACGGCGCTGCCCTTGACCTTGTCGTAGCGCGACTTGGCGTCGCGCTCGACATCGGTCTTCGGCTCGTCGGCGTAGCCCGGCACGGCGAAGCCCTGCTTCTGCAGCTCGGCGATCGCCGCCTTCAGCTGGGGCACGGACGCGCTGATGTTCGGCAGCTTGATGATGTTCGCCTCGGGCGTCAGGCACATGCGGCCGAGCTCGGCGAGCGCGTCGGGGATGCGCTGCTCCGGGCGCAGGCACTCCGGGAACGCGGCCAGGATGCGCCCCGAGAGCGAGATGTCGCGCGTCTCGACCCGGATGCCCGCAGGCCCCGCGAACGACCGGATGATCGGCAGCAGCGAGCAGCTCGCCAGCGCGGGGGCCTCGTCGGTATGCGTCCAGATGATGGTGGGGGCCTGGGACATCGCGGATCCTCGAAGTGGTTCGTGGGTGCAGGCGCCGGACGCGCCGAAGGGGGACCATTGTAGGGCGCACCGCACCGCGCCCCGCCGCCGCAGCTATCCTCGCCGCCCATGTCCAAGGCCACCATCAAGACCGCCAAGGGCGACATGGTCATCGAGTTCTACGACCAGGACGCGCCCAACACCGTCGCCAACTTCCGTACCCTCGCCTCCAAGGGCTTCTACGACGGGCTCACGTTCCACCGCGTGATCCCGGACTTCGTGATCCAGGGCGGGTGCCCGAAGGGAACCGGCAGCGGCGGCCCCGGCTACCACATCGCCTGCGAGACCTCGGGCGGCAACCAGCGCCACGACCGCGGCGTGCTGTCGATGGCCCATGCCGGCAAGGACACCGGCGGCTCGCAGTTCTTCATCTGCCACTCGCGCGACAACACCGCGCACCTCGACCGCAAGCACACGTGCTTCGGCAAGGTGATCCAGAACGTCGAGGTGGTGGACAAGATCAAGCAGGGCGACAAGATCGTCGCCGTCGAGCTGCACGACTGACGCCGTCCCGATGATCGACCGCCGCACGATGCTCGCCGCCACCGCGCTCGCCGCCGGCGGGCTGGCGGCGGAGTCGCTGCTCGGCCGCGTCGCCTCCGCAGCGGCGCCCCGCCGCGCCCGCGCCGGACGCCTCGGGAAGCTGCAGCTCCTCCAGGTCGGCGTGGGCGGCAGCATCGCGCCGGCGGACCGGCACGAGCTCAAGCGCCACCCGGACGTCGTCTTCGCCGGGTTCTGCGACGTCGACTCCGACGCGCTGGCGCAGGTGTCGGCGGAGCACCCGGATGCCTTCACGTGCCGCGACTTCCGCGAGGCGTTCGACCGCCACGGCGACCGCTTCGACGCGGTGGTGGTGTGCACGCCCGACCACAACCACGCCGTGATCATGATGTGGGCGCTGCGCGCGGGAAAGCACGTCTACGGGCAGAAGCCGCTCGTGCAGCAGCTTGCCGAGGTGCCCGCGATCCTCGCGGCCGCCAACGCGAGGCCACGCCTCGTGACGCAGGTGGGCAACCAGCGGATGGGGCCGCCCGGCCGGCAGCATGCGGTCGACATCCTGCGCCGTGGCCTGCTGGGCAAGGCGATCGAGGCGCATGTCTGGGTGGCCGGTCCTCCCGACCACGGAGACGGCTACTTCTGGTACGGCGGGCTGAAGGACCCGACGCCGCCGCCCGCGAACGTCGACTGGCCGCTGTGGCTCGGTGCCGCCG
>VEQS01000018.1 GCA_018883105.1 Phycisphaerales bacterium | reverse complement strand
GGTTGCGCACCGGCCGCTCCATGCACTCGACCGGCTTCTGCGTCCCGTGCCCGTGGCCCGCGTCGTCGCGCGCGGGGATCGACCAGAGCGTCGTCTGCGTGCGGTCGTCGGTGCGGTGGCCCTTGCCGCCCTCGCGCACGGCGTACCAGCATGGCTCGTGCTGCCAGTGGTAGTCGCCGCGGCTCAGGGCGAGGCGGTCCTTCGCCCAGATGATCTGCGCCCGGATCGCGAAGCCCGCCCGCTCGAGCGACTGCTGCACGGTCGAGGCGAAGACGCCTGCGTGGTAGACGTAGGCCACGTCGCCGGGGAAGAGCTTCCATGCCTCGGTCCAGTCGGCGCGGTCGTCGTTCATGACCTTGCCCATGCGGGCGGTGTTCCCGGTGAGCCCGGCGTCCATGCGCCACTCGGGGTCGTACTCCACGCCGTAGGGCGGGTCGGTGACCATGAGCGTGGGCACGGCGCCGTCGAGGAGCCGGGCGACGTCCGGCGCGCTCGTCGAGTCGCCGCAGAGGAGGCGGTGCTTGCCGAGCAGCCAAAGGTCTCCCGGCTTCGTGACCGGGTCGACCGGCTTCTCGGGGACGGCATCGGGATCGGTGAGCCCCTCGGTGCCTGCGGGCGCGAGGAGCTTCGCGAGCTCCTCCTCGTCGAAGCCCAGGAGGGTCCAGTCGATCCCTGCGCCGCGGAGGGCGTCGAGCTCGATCGAGAGCATCGAGGTGTCCCAGGAGGCGAGCTCGGCGGTCTTGTTGTCGGCCAGGCGGTAGGCGCGCACCTCGTCGGCGGTCAGGTCGGTGGCCACGTGCACCGGCACGGTCGCGAGGCCGAGGCGCTGGGCGGCGCGGAAGCGGGTGTGCCCGGCGACGATGACGCCGTCAGCATCGACGACGATCGGCTGGCGGAATCCGAACCGGCGGATGCTCTCAGCGACGGCCTCGACCGCGTCGTCGTTCTGCCGCGGGTTGTTGGCGTAGGGGCGGACGGCATCGAGCGGGCGGAGCTCGACCGACATGGGCGCCGACATGGGCGCGGTTGCTTCAGGCGACATGACCTTCTCCTCGGTTGACATGGTGAACGGGCGACGCGCACGGAGGCGCTACGTTGGCTTCAGCGGCGTTCCTCGCCTCGGTGGCGCCGTGACCGCCACGAGCGCGGCGGACGCGTCCTGGGGCAACGTGGCGCGAGCGGTGGGCCAGAGGCGAGAGGCGCGACCCACGCGAAACAAACTCAGTCGCGATCGCCTGCTCCTCCGTCGGGCCAAGCGAGGCTTTCAGGCGCCCGGGAGGACCCATGCGGCGAGAAACTTCCGAGATCTTGCAGGCGGCTGCTTGAAGGATCTCGGGCGCGCGAAGGGCTTGGTTTGTAGGGGTTTCTGAGAAAAGAGAGAGATACTTCAATTCTTCTTTCTCTCCCTCTCCACCCCGTACGCACGCGTGTACACGCACACGAGGCCGTTGAAGGAATGAAAGATCTGAAGGATCTCCGCGGCGTTGCTCCTCCTGGCCCACACTCCTGTGCCGCGAACCTCGATCACTCGAACGAACCTCGAGCGCGCGCGCAGTTAGTTCAGCAGGGTGCCGCCAACTGGCGGCACACCTGCATGGGGGGTGTGGGGGGAATGCGCGCGCAGTTGGTTGGCGATCAAGGTTGAGGCCGAGGCCCGCGCGGCACGAACCGTCGTCACCGACGAACCGCGAGCAGGTGCGCGCAGTTGGTTGGCCGCCCGATGGGCGTGATGCCCGGGGTGCGCTCACGCGGCGTCCTCCACCTGCGTGCCTTCCTCGGCATCCCCGGACGTCGCGTCGTCGGCCTCGGTGCCCATGGGGTCCGGTTCCGTCGCCGCGCCCGCCTGCGGCTCGGCCGTGCGGCGGAAGCCCACGGGCCCGCCCCGACCGCGCATCTTGACGCGCTCGACCAGACCCAGCCGCTCCGCAGTGCAGATGAACCCCTTCGCCCGGCGCCAGGAGAGCCCCGAGACGCCCGTCGTCATCTCCTGCAGCTCGGGGATTGCGAGCGGCTCGTCGCCGATGAACGCCTCGACGAAGCGTTCGGCGTCCCACGGCTCGGGCGGCTCCACCTCCCGCGGCTCGCGCTCGCGCGGGGCCGCCAGGCGCCGCTGGCCGCGCCGGTCGCTCTTGAGGAGGCCGGGGTCGAGCATGCGGTCGACGTTCCATACGGGGAACTTCCACCGCAGGCAGACGGGTTCCGGCGGCGGGAAGCTCCGCACCGCGGCCTCGAGCACCACCACCCCGTTCTCCTCGTGGGGCCGGAGGACCAGGTGCGTGTCCGTCGCACGGCTCTGTGCGCCTGCGCCCGCGCCCATGTCAGTCACAGACTTCCCCGACTGGCTCCCCTTCGTCGAATGGTGGATCAGGACGAAGCTCGCCCTCAACCGCTTGGCGATGGCGTCGATCGTGTTGTAGATCCGGGCCATGGTGCCGTTGTCGTTCTCGTCGCCCCCGGCGGGCATGAATCGGTAGAAGGCGTCCAGGATGATCAGGCGATACCGACCCGGCTCGATCGAGGCGAAGTACTCCACAAGATCGTCGATCGACTTGAGCCGTCCGCGGAGGTTGTCGATGCCGATCCGGTCCTGGAATCGCTCGAGCGGGATCCCGCGTGCCTCGGCAACCCTCGGGATGCGGTCCGCGCTCGTCTCGCAGTGCAACTCGTTGTCGATGATGAGCACGTCGCCCGCGACGGTCTCGAAGGTGCCGAGCCAGAGCTCCCCGGTGGCCACCGCGATGGCGAGGTCGATCGTCAGCCAGCTCTTGCCCGTCTTCGGGCTCGCGATCACGTTCATGGTCTCCCCCTCGCGAAGCAGCCCGTGGATGACGGGATTGCGCATCTTCGGGTAGCGATCCCGGAGGTGACGGACCGTGAGGATCATCGGCTGGTCCCGCTCGTGGCCAACGAGCCGCAGCGCAGGCGATGTGGGGGACGCGCCATGCGACACGGTGCGGCGCTCGGCCGGGGTGCCGTAGCCCTCGGCGGCAAGCCTGGATGCCGCGGCCGAGAAGTCGCCGCCGTGCTCGAGCAGCGCGTAGACGGCGAACGGCGAGTAGCCCTTCTGTGGCTCGAACGGCGCCGCGTTCGAGCTGAAGACGTAGAAGACCCGGTCCTTCAGCGTTGCACTCGTCCCCGAGGACTTGCCCGGCCTGCACCAGTGCTCGTTCTCGCCCCCACGCACGCGGCACCACCCATGGCGGCCGAGCAGTTCACCCACGTCGCCCCGGCGGTTGAAGTCGTCGCCTGGCCGGACGGCCGCGCCCGTGGAGTGCGTCGGCTCCGAGCGGCCGACGACGGGCTCCGGCACCTCGTTGAGCGCCCACGCGGACCCGAGCAGCAGGTCGCGCTCGTCGGCCGTCACCACCGGCGGGTTCCTCAGGTCGCCCTGCAGCACGACGTAGCCCTCGCTCGGTGCGCAGAGGAAGAGCCCGCCCTCGCCGCGCGTCTCGATCATCGTCACCGTGATCGCCCATGCGCCCGACGCGTCCTGGCGCGGCACGTAGGACTTGGCGCCGACCACGATCGGCTCCGGGCCGTCGGCCTCGATCCGCCGCTGCGCGAGCTTCAGGTTGCCCGACACCGCCGACATGGAGCGGTAGACCACGTGCCTGCCGCCCGAGGGCGTGCTCTCGACGACGAGCTTCGCGACGAGCCCGGGCGCCGCGGCCTCGACGGCATGGCGCCATGCGTCGAACGCCTCGCCGCCGAGGTCGAAGTCGATCATCTCCAGGTTCCCCGAGACCGCGCCGCAGACGAGGCACATGGCGCCGCCATCGGCGGCGAACCACGAGCGGATCTCGTCCTCGCTCGGCCGCCTCGACTGGAAGGGCTTCCACGACGCGAGCGCGACGCGCTTCTCGTCGCCGGTTCGCACGGCGGGAAGGACGCACAGCCCCGTGCCCGCACAGGCGAGCGCCTCCTCGAGGAGCGGGTTGGGGACGGGGACAGTCGGCTGGTCTTCCATGGTCGTGCCTGTGCTGGGAGATCGGGAACGGACCGCGCCTGGCGCAGCCCGAAGGGCGGATGTCAGGAATCGATGCGGGCGGGCGCGCTTCCCACGGCGTCGCGCCAGAGCGAGCGCTGGACGTGCCAGTCGGGCTCGGCGACGATGCGCCGCAGCGCGGTCTCGGTGAGGGGGTCGCGCCCGGCGTGGACGCGGGGCAGCTCCAGGAGCGCCAGCTGCAGGTCGGGCGCCAGGTGGAGCAGGTTCATGACCTGCGTCATGCGCGCCCGGCTCACGTGGCCAAGGCGCGCCGCCTCCGCCTGGTCCCTGATCGCGCCCGCGCGGATCAGGCCGTCGAAGTGGACGGCAAGCGCCATCAGCCGCACCACGCGCGGCACGCGTCCGTCGCCCGTCACGGGCTCGACGGGCTTCGGGCCGGGCACGACCTCGCGGCGGCCGCGCGCGCGGACGGCGAAGTGGAACTGGCGCATCACCTCCTGCCCGCTCATGCCGCCACCTCGCCGGGGGCCGGCACATCGGTGCGGAAGGCGATGCTCACGCGCTCGTTCGCGCCGTCGTACTCGATCGTCCCGACCAGGAGCCGCACCAGGCGCTCGCGCTCCTCGGCGCGCATCGAGTCCCAGAGCGCGTCGAACCCCTCGACCGCTCCCGAGAGCTCGTCTTCCTCGCCGAGCCGTGCCTCAATGGCGTCGGCTCGCTCGGGCTCCCCGGCTTCCCGGCGGGCATCGGCCTGCTCGCGGAGCCTCCTCCGCGCCTCGCTCACCACCTCGGCGACGAGGGTCCCGTCCTGGCCCACCTCGCGCAGCTGGCCCACCACGAAGCGCTCGAGCTCCGGCGCAGGGACCGACGGCCCCGGGCACGCGGACCATCCCTCCTTCTGGGCGCGGCTGCAGACGTAGTAGCGGTACTCGCGCACCGACCCCGACCGCGTGCGGCCGGTCGTGTGGTGGTGCACCATCGCGCAGCCGCAGGCCGTGCACCGCACGAGCCCGCGGAGCAGGGCGCCCCGGCTGTTGCTCGACCCGCGTCCGTCGGCGCTGCGGTTGGCGCGCAGCCGGCGCTGCACCTCGGCGAAGAGGTCCTCGGGCACGATCGCCTCGTGCGCGCCGTCGTGGAGGTCGTCCTTGTGCCGCACCTTCCCGAGGTAGGCGTGGTTCGTGAGGAGGCTGAGGAGGCGGCACTTGTCGAAGGGCCGACCCCCGCGCGGGCGTCCGTCCCGGGCGGTCCAGGACTTGGTCCCCCAGCCGAGCTCGCGCAGGCGCGCCACGAGCCGCAGCAGCGAGCCGCACTCGAGGTAGGTGCGGAAGATCGTCCGCACGCGCTCGGCCTCGTCTGGGTTGACCGCCAGGCGGTTGCCGCCGGGCCTGCGCTCGATGTCGTAGCCGAGGATCGGCCGTCCGCCGCCCCAGAGCCCCTTGCGCCGGGCCGCGGCGATCTTGTCGCGGGTGCGCTCGCTGATGATCTCGCGCTCGAACTGGGCGAAGGAGAGCAGGATGTTCAGGGTGAGCCTGCCCATCGAGTGGGTCGTGTTGAACTGCTGCGTGACCGACACGAAGGAGACCCGCCGACGCTCGAAGGTCTGCATCATGCGCGCGAAGTCCATGAGCGACCGGCTGAGGCGGTCGACCTTGTAGACCACCACGCAATCGACCAGGCCCGCCTCGATGTCCTCGAGGAGCCGCTTCACCGCTGGGCGATCGAGCGACCCGCCCGAGAACCCCCCGTCGTCGTACCGCGTCGGCAGGCAGATCCAACCTTCGGCCCGCTGGCTCGCGATGAACGCCTCGCCCGCCTCGCGCTGCGCATCGAGCGAGTTGAAGTCCTGGTCGAGCCCCTCGTCGCTCGACTTCCTGGTGTAGATCGCGCAGCGGATCGGCCGCTTCGATTCCTTGGTGTCGCGCGTCATCCTTCCGTCCTTTCCCCGTCCTGGGTCCCGAGCCTGAAGAAGTGCATGCCGTTCCAGTGGCCGCCCGTGATCGCGTGGGCCACCGCGCTCAGCGACCGGTAGTGCCCGCCGTCGAACTCGAAGCCGACCGGCATCACCGCCACCCGGTAGTCGTGGCCCTTGAAGCGCCGGACGATCACGCTGCCGGGCGGCGGGATGCGCCCATCGCGGGGGCTCGCGATTGTGCCGGTCGCGATCGGTGCGCCGGGCGCAGCCATGGGCGGCGCCGCGGGTGCACGGGTCCGCAGGTCCGCCTCGCGGGCTAGGTCGCGCGCACGCAGCCGCACGGCGTCGATCGCGCGATCGGCCGCGCTGCCCTCGGCAAGGGCCTGCAGGCGCCAGGCGATCCGCCGCAGGAGCCACTGGCGGTTCCCCGAGCGCGAGGCTTCCCCGAAGACCTCCGCGTAGCGCTGGCGGAGCTCCGTCGGCGTGAGCGTGGCCAGGGTGCGCAGCTCCTCGGCAAGGGCGCGGGGGGCGCAAGCGTGGGGCAGGGTGCGGGCGGTCGTCGTCATCGGGTCGTCTCCTCGGGCAGCGCATCGCCGGCACCGTCGCCGGGCGCCACAGTGAGCCCACTCGCGCCGAAGATGGCAAGTCGCCCCGGCTCCCGATGCGTAGCGTGCGCTCCGATGCGCGATGCGACGAGCCGCGCCACGGCGGCCCCGAGCAGCGTGACCACCTCACGCCGCCGGTTCGATCCGGGGCCGGAGAGTGCGAGTGATGTCCACGGCCGCGGCCTCGCCGCGACCCGCTGCTGGGTCTTCATCGTGTTCCTCGGTGACTGGAGGGAGCGGTCCCTCCGAGATGACTTATGACGTCTGCGCGGCAGTGCTCCGCCCACGTGGCGGATTTCGCTCAGTTCCTTCCGTTCACGGCCCTCCTGCTGGTCGGTGTCGCATGGTGTTCACCCTGTACCGACACGAGTCCGGGTCGAGCGGGCGGGAAATCCCGAAGGTTCACGAAGAAAGTTCGGGCGCCGGGCTCGGTCGGTCGCAGCGGTGGGCTTGCTGGGGGCGAGACGGATACGGGGTGAAGTGGCATGGGCAAAGGTGAGATCCTCTACCCCTGTATTTCCGCGGTGGAAATCAAAGTCCTCCGCTTTCGGGGAGAATTGTGGGCACTTTCTTCGAGAAGTTGACGGGCGCTTGGCGCACGTGCCCCTCCGGAGAGATCTTTCAATTCTTCAACGATCCCCGGTCACGCCGGACGGTCTCGAACGGTGATGGGGGTGAGCCGGCTGGCGGCGCTTGCCGCTTAGCCAGCGAACCCCGATCGAGGTACCGAATGAAGCTTCTCCCGACCGACACGGAACGACTGATCCTGGCGAACCAGTACCGGATTCTGGCACATCTCGAGCCCAACCGCGCCGACGCCTATGAGCGCGCGGAGCGGATGCTGCTCGAGGGGCATACGTGGGCACTTGAGGCCTTGGGAGAGATCGAGCTCCCACAGCCCCAGGTCTCGGAGGAAGTAGTGAGGTTTGTCTTCGACGTGCTGGACATGTACCGCGTGCTGAACATGGCGGCCCAGCATCACGGGATCGACGCGGATTCGCTGCCGGACGGTGCCGCACGGTTCGAGGGCTTCGATGGCAACAACGAAACGGACCATCTCGCTGTCGCGAAGGTGCTGCAAGCGACGGGCAACCGATGGACGGAGTCACTGGGGAAGGGTGACTTGAACTCTCATAGCCCGTGCTTGCAAATGTATGAGCGCATGCTCGTGGTCTGGCGGAGCGTTCGCTCAAAGTGCGTTGGGACGGCAGCGATCATGTCAAAGGACGATCTCGAGAGGATCATCGCTGCGCGCACGCACCCGGATTGCCGCAAGATCAGTGGGGCAGCGCACCCGAAAGCTCGAGGGGATTGAATGAAAGTTCCTGCAACCCTGGACCTTGACCGAGTGCTGGAGGCAGCGCTCGTTGCCGTGCATCGCGCGATGCAGTCGTGGTCCGAAGGTGGACTTCAGACCGAAGAACCGCTCCTGAACCACCTCATTGGCGAGCTTTCGCGAAAGCGGCGCAGCTGCGATATCGGTGGACCCACCGCAAGTCGTGTGGTCAACCAGATCGCGCTGCTCCATCGCAAGGGC
Organism: Phycisphaerales bacterium; assembly: GCA_018883105.1. GTDB lineage: Bacteria > Planctomycetota > Phycisphaerae > Phycisphaerales > SM1A02 > UBA966. The sequence goes on along the minus strand of VEQS01000018.1, from coordinate 18,669 downwards.
GACGGCAACACCGACAAGTTCGGCGCTGATCTGGCGGTGACGCTGTCGATTGCCGATGGGATTTTGCTGAAGACGGCTCTGTTCCAGGTGAAGGTCGGCGATGCACTCACGGGATCATTCGCACGGTCGCAACTCGAGGACGCGACCTCGGACCAGCAGATTCGTGAGCGCGCTTTCGTGTGCGTTTTCGATCGAGTTCGCCTGCGAACGCGTGTAAAGCAAGCTGATGCGGTGCTTGCAAACTTCAAGTCCGGCGCAGAGAGATCGTCGCAGACTTGCCATGATTGGGACACGCTCGGCGAGTGGATCTGCAAGTGGCTGGCGTGCCAGATTGGAAAGCCAAGTCGCGTCGGTGACCCGAACGGCATTGAGCCACGATTGAGCCGCTACGTGGTGGAACGTCGCAACGAGACACCGTCCTGGATTGAGCCGTGGAGGCCAGAGGGTGGGAAGACAGTGAACCGTGAGTCAAACGGGATCATTCCCGCGAAGGCGTGGCTGATGATCTTCGTCGTGCCTGAGAGCTCTTCGGAGAGGGCATGAGTCGGAATCGCGGTTGGGTCGGCAGGCGGAAATCCGCCGAATGCTGCTGGACTGCATCGTCGGGCTTTGGAATCTTCCGTTTGCTGGAAATGATCTACGTAGTTGAGGTGTATATGTTGCCGTCGATACGGACGCATATGCACACCCATTATCCGGGAATGCGCGTGTATCACGTGCCGATCTCTGTCTGGCGGTCGGCCCAATACAAGCATCTCTGAATCCACCGATTGCTCGCCAGCGTGACGGCCGCCCGTCTCTTCGCGACGTAGCAGGTCCTGCCGCCGCTCGGGATCGCTACGCTCGCCTGCGCTGCATCGTCGCAGCGCAATTACGTCCACGTACTACGACCAACTCTCATGAGGGGTGGGCGTTGAGAGCGACCCGGTCACGCGCGTCGGCCTTCGCGACGAGGTTCGAGGCGTGGTCGAAGGCGTAGGCGATCTCAACGATCGGGCGGGCGTTGAGGTCGTCCGTATCGGGATGGATTCGTCCCTATCTCTACGAGGAACTCGCCGCTTACTGGCGGGCTGATTGCGGTCAGATAGCGGATGACCGCGCAGGCTGCTCGCTCGAGATACTGTTCATCGTTCTCGCCGATCCCCCGCTCGAGGTGACACATCGCGTAGGCGGGCGACACCCGTCCGCGGGAACGAACCCACAGGTCAACGCCGAGTATCGGCAGCTGGCAGGACTTCGCGATGTCGACGGCCTTAACGGCATCTTCGATCGTGAACGCGACATCGAACACCCCATCGGGATCGATCATCGGACCAAGCGGGATACCCCGCTCGGCGAGGAATGAGTCGTACGCTGCGAATCTATCCATTGCGTGAACCAGCTTTCACGGGCCTTGGGAGCAAGCGGGACGGAAGAAGCGATGTGTAATCAGGCCGTCCGATTCCTTGATGAACTCAAACACGCCATCCCTCCAAATCCCGCTGGGGTTCGGGTAGGAGCCCCGGATCTCAAGGATTTGACGGACAACACCGTCTCCTCCCTTGAACGATCGTACTGTTCCAAGGGACTCAAAGGATCGGACGCTCTCTGGGAAGGAGTGGAACTCTCCGACGCCTCGGTTCATCTTCTTGATGACCTCGGGTGAGTACCGTGTCCCTTCGAAGAAACTGGTTCCCTGCTTCCCACCGCTCTCCTTGTTGTGCACCACCACCCCGCACCCACCGACGAGGTAGCGGCTCGTGCCTCGGACGGTGAGGTTGTAGACGGGTGCGACCGCGTGGCGGGCGCGGACCTTGGCGACGGTCGCGGTGCCGGCGACGCCTTGGGAGGACATCGTGCGGACGGCGTCCCCCTCGGCGAGGTCGCGTGCTGCGACCCAGCGACCGTCAATTGTCTCGAGCAGTTCGGCGCGCGATACGGCCTCTGGGGCTGCGCGGGAGTCCAGGCTCGCCGCGTGCGCTCCCGCCCGCGCGACGAGGAACGGGTGCTCGCCAGTCGCGGAGATGGTGGTCTCGTCGCCGCCGCCCGGTTCGCCCGGGTCGACGGTGATGTCGTAGATGGTGCCCTCAAAGAGCCTCGCTGGCGTCGCGGTGACGACGGCGGGGGTGGGGTTGCGGCATGGGAGGGGCTGGTGCTGCTGCCGGCTGCATCACCATGGTCGTGCTCGCGTTCGCCCTGTTCGCACTGCTGCGCGGCTGCTCGTAAGAGCGCGCGCGGCAAGGAAGAAGCGCCCTCGGCGGGCGCTTCTTCTTAGGTGTCAGGGCGGCGGGCTGCCGCGTGCGCCCCGCCATGTCGAGAATCAACAGAGCAAACTCCGAGAATCTCCTGAGACAGGCTGTGTTCTGGGCGCAACACTGCGAGGGCAATGCTCCGAAGCCGCCGCCTCCGCGGTCGCGCGGTTGGAGTGCCTGACAGTCTCTACTTCTCTTGCCACGAAGGAGTGCAGGCATGCGAGGTGGTCATGCGTGAGCGTGGAATCAAGTCGCGTCACGGTATTGGCCTGCTATCGGAAAATGCGATCCTGCCGAGGCGCATCCTGCAGTACGCGGTGTATGAACAGGAAAAAATCGAAGTGATCTGGCTCGGCGAATGGCGTTGGGTCGTGCTGGATGTTGAGTAGATCGCGCGAAGCTGCATACCTGAAGGTCGAAGTCGTGCTGCCATCTCTAGACAGGGAGAATCTCGCCTGATCTCCATTAAGTTCCCACGATGAGGAGAGGCCTGCTCCGACCGAGATCGGCGCGCCGTCGTCGATGCGGATCTTGAGTTGTCCTGCCCAGCGGTACAGGAAAGCCCTGTGCGGGCCTGCGACCCCATACATTCCGATGAGCGGGCGCGTCTCGAGCGCAGCGGCATGGAGGGACTTCGAGACTGTCTGGAATTCGCCCTCCGAGTCTCCCGTGAGCATGCACTCGTCGAAACGATCCTGCGATTGAAGATAGCCATGTTGCATGTCAGTAGCCTAAGTCGCGACCACCCGGTCGGCAGGCGCTGTCGAGAATGTCCTGCCAGGAACGTCCTCTTTCCCGGAAGTACTCGATCGTCGGTCCGAGTTCGTCTCCGTACTTCTCCAAGTTGCGGACTCGGATCCTCTCGCGCTCGAGTGCGGGCGTCAACTCCTTGAACTTGCGGCCAAGTTCCCGACGCATTCCGTGCAGCATGCGCGCGGTGTCGTCAACGCTCATGCCAGCCGCACGGGCGTTGAGTCCGACGTCCTCAAGCAGGAGAACCTCGTCGACGTACTGCTGCCGTAGAGAGGTGAGGCTTCCCGCCCCCTCGCCCTTGTTGTGCACCACCACCCCGCACGCGCCGACGAGGTAGCGGCTGGTGCCTCGGACGGTGAGGTTGTAGACGGGCGCGACCGCGTGGCGGCTACCGATCTGCGTAATCGTGGCCGTGCCGGCGACGCCTGCGGCGGACATTGTGCGAACCGTGTCGCCCTCGGCGAGGTCGCGTGCTGCGACCCAGCAACCGTCAATTGTCTCGAACCGCTCGGCGCGCGATACGGCCTCTGGGGCTGCGCGGGAGTCCAGGCTCGCCGCGTGCGCTCCCGCCCGCGCGACGAGGAACGGGTGCTCGCCCGTGACCGAAACTCTGGTCTCGTCGGCTCCAGCGGCTTCTCCGGTCGCTACGGTGATGTCGTAGACCGTGCCCTCGAACGGATGCACGCATGTCGCGTCGACGACTGCTGTCGTTGCTTCGCCGGTCACCGGGTCGACGCTCGCAACGACGTCACCCGCTCGGAGCGACTCAATCGGAACCGCGATCTCGGGCGACGCGGTAAGTACGAGCGTGCCGGCGAGGAAACAGGCAGCTCCGCCCCGTACGCCACCCGAGTTTCGCCCAATTCGCCCGACCAACTTTGAAGCCACGCCGAAGGCGCCGCCGAGAACGCCGCCGACTGCTCCACCTACCGCAAGTTCCCTCGCTGTTGGAACTCGCCCTTCAGTCACCAAGGTGTCGGCTCCCGTACCAGCCATGCCGGAAATCACCCCCGCAGCGATCAAGGCTGAAGTCGACTCGACACCTCCGGCAATCGCGATCGAAGCCCCGAAGGTCGCTCCGGCAATTGCGCCTACGACGCCGCCGCGCGCAGCGCCGACCAGGATGTCTTCGCCATTGATCGCGGCAGCGATTCCCCCAATCAGTCCGCCGACGAGGGCTCCTGCAGCCACATTGCCGAACAATCCACGTGGGTCGGCGCCCATCGTCGGACGCTGTTCCAGATAGGAGTACAAGCTCGCCCCATCCATGTACCCCGCCGGATCCCGCTCGAGCCAGCGCTGTACCCCGGGTGTCGGGTCGAAGTGCCGGAACCTCACCGTGCAGATGTTCGGACCCGCGTTGAACCGGTACCCGCACCACCCGACAGTGTTGCCATACGCGCTGATCCGTCCCGCAGGAATTCCCGCGGTGCCAACCTTCGCGCCGATGGCGTTCGCCTCCGGTAGCGAGACGGTCCCGTCGCGGTCGAGATCCGCGTCTGCGAGATAGCCCGTCTGGCCGATGGACTTGCCCACCGCGCCGGAGGCCGCCGTGGCGTCCGCGCTCGTCACGCCGCCGCCCACGGCACCGGTGATCCCCTCGGGCCAGTGGTGCTGCGCTTGGCCGTATGGGTCGTATTCGACGCGCTCGAGGAGCGCACCGGCGTTGTCGATGACCGCCACCACGCTGAACTGCGTGTCGTTCAGGAACTGGTCGCCGGCGCGGTCACCCGCGTCGGTGAAGTCCGTATCGGTGCCTCCGGCGAAGTTCGCGTTCACACGCCGTAGCACCAGGTCGTCGACGTAGCGCATCCCCCAGACGAGCTGCTCCACCTGGTCGATATCCGTGATCGACGTCGCCAGTGGCAGGTCGTTGTCGATGTACTCCTCGAGCAGCTGCCAATTCTCGTTGAAGTATCCGATCCGTCGCTGGCTGATCGTCGGCGCCGCCGGCGGCACCCAGCTGTCGGGTGCTCGGTCGACCACGCAGCGCATGCCGAGCCCCGAGTACTGCGCCCGAAGCGCGGGCTGTACCGTCGTGCCGTTGACCAGATCGACCTGCGTCAGGCGTCCCCAGCGGTCGTGCTTGTAGCGCCACGTGGTGCCGGGCGCGCCCGCGATGCCGCGCTCACGGAGATTCCCGCCCGCATCCCAGGTGAACCCGATCGACTGCGGCGTGCCGCCGAGCGGGATGAAGGAGCCGCCGGTGACCTGGTTCACCAGGTCGAAGGTGGAGGTGCTTGCGTCCGTCGATCCCGTGGCAAAGGTCCCGGCCGTGGACGTATCGGTGCGGGTCGACGGGATGTTCCCGATGAAGTCGTAGGTGAAGTCCTCCGATCCGGGCTTCGCCTGCGTGCTGGGGAAGGCCGCTGAACCGCGCTGGTCGCCGAGCAGGCGAAGCAGTCCGTCGAGGGTGTACGCGTGCTGGGCGAGCATCGTCGCACCGGGCCGGGCGTCCAGCTTGCCGGTGAGGCCACCCAGACGCGTGTAGGCGTAGGTCGTGTCGACGATGGCAGGCTTGTTCGCGAAGCCGCTCACCGAGCCGGGCGCGTAGCCCGAATCGATCCAGAGCTGGCGGGTCACCCGCCCGAACGCGTCCATGCTCGGGTACTGGCCATCGGCCTGCACCCCGGCCTGGCCCATGGAGCGGTCCAGGCGCACGCCCGGCCCGGGATACGACGTGACCACCGGGGTTGCCAGCCCGAGGAACTGGGACTCGGCCGCGGCGGTCGCCCCGGCGAATCCCAGGCTCTGCGGGCGGCTGATCCGGTAGCCGACGCCAGCGGTGCCGTAGCCGACGTTGAGCACTTGCCCGCCCGGGTAGGTGGTGCCGGTCCCGCGCACCCAGTTGCCGTCGGCGAGCTTCGCGAGCGAGTAGCTCGATCCGACTCGCTTGGTCGTGCCGACCGGCGTGGTGCCGCTGTACGTGAGCTCGCCGAGTGGATTCTGGTCGAAGGCCTCGGGCAGTCCAATCGCCGAGTAGCGAAGCCCGACCGCGTTCAGGATGGTGTCCGTCGTCGCCGGAGGGGTGACCGTGGAGCGGGGGATCCCGGCTTCGGTACCGATCTCGTCCGGTATCGCCGGGATCCCGCGCTTGATGGTCTTGATCGTCGCAAGGCGTCCGTTGGCGTCGTAGGCGATTGCCACGGCATCCGCCCAGTCGTCGGTCGCGGTGTCCCCTCCGGTCGCTTCGTCGTTGACGATCCTGCCGCCTGCGTCGAAGGTGAAGGTGTGCTCGACGCCGCGCTGGTCCTTCTTCCAGCGCATCATGCCCTGGCGGTCGTATGCAAAGATGTGCCGGTCCGTCGCGCTTGGCGCACCGGTCGTCGCATCCGGGTAGGCGAGTGCCGCAACGAGGTCGTTGGATGAAATGCGCGAGTCGCCGCTGCCGGTCCCGTTGGAGACGCCGAACAGGGTGCGCGTGGTCTGGAACTTCTGCGTCCACACTCCCCCGACCTGCGCGAACGTGTAGGCGATCTGGTCGATCGCGGGCGTCGCTTCGGTGATCCGGGCCCGTACGCTTTCGGCCTGGTTCTGGTCGGGCATCTTCGGGTCGGCCCCCTGCAACTCGAGCCGACCGGTCGATGCGTTCCACTGCAGCGAAGCTGTCCCGTCCCAGTTTGCGATCGTGCCGACGATGGCGCCGGTGGCGTCGAAGTAGTTCCGGGTTCGGAGCGGGGTTCCAGAGTCGCGCGGCACCACCGTGAGGTAGGCGCGGCCCAGCTCCTCGTATTCCACGCCCTCGACGAGCGGTACCACGTTGCCCGACCAGGTGAGCGGCGTGCCGCTCGCGGTCGGTGCCAGGCCTCCGCCGTTGAAGCCGGCGGTGAGGTTGGTGCCAAAGTCGAGGTGGCGGACCGTGCGGCCCGCCGTGTCGTACTCGACGGCGGTCCAGGTCGTGACCGACTTCGTGGCGCCGTCGATGCTCCCCGTGACGGTATCGGCCAGCGTGTGGACGCGAGCCTGGTGCTTCACGAGGTCGAGGAAACCACTGCCGGAGCGGTACTGCGGGAACGTCTGCTCGAGCACCACGTTGTTCGTGAGTACCGCAGTGAACGTGGTCCGGTCGAAGACCGCCGCGTAGTTTCCGGATGCGCCGGGAAGCGGGTCGGTCCCGCGGTCGACGACGTACGTGGCAATGGCACGACCAAGCCCGTCGATCGAGTTCTTCACCATGGGGCCACTGGGGCTCCAGGACCCGACGATGCGCCCGGCGGGGTCGTACCACTCGTGCGACTCGACGAAGTCGTTGTAGGTTGGGCTGTCGAGATCGGTCGAGGTCGGCACGAGGGCGATCCGCGTGCGGTACCGCATGCCGCGCTGGCTGTAGGCGCTGGACGCGAACGAGAGGCGGGTGGCCGCGATGCTGTCCGCGCTCGGGGCGACTGGCGCCGAGATCGGCGCGTTCAGGGATGCCGCCTCGGTGACCCGGCCGAGGTTGTCGTATCCCACGACCGCGTAGGGCGCGACGGGGCCGTTGACGGCTGCAAGCCTGCCACGCCAGTCGTAGAGGTAGTTGGTCGTGCGCGACGCCGGGGAGGTCTCGCCCGTGTACGCGATGGTCGTCGTGACGAGTCCGTTGCCGACCGTGAGCGTGGAACCGGTGGCGCCGTCGTAGCGGACCAGCGACGTGGTGTACGTGGTCGCGGCGTCGGGATCGCCGCCGAGGGCGAACGAGCCCTCGCTCGTCTCGCTGACCCTTCCAAGCGCGTCGTAGGTGGTCCGGCGGATCGTCCGGTTGGGTGCGACCGTCTGCCGCAGGCGTCCCTCGGAATCATAGGCGTAGGTCGTCGTGTAGCGGCCGGCGCCGTCGCCATTGCCGGCCATGTCGTGCCACACCGTGGTGGACTTCACCTGGCCCGTGACGGCGGTCTCGACGGCGCGTCGGGCGACGGGTGTCGAGGCCATCCCGTATGGCCAGCCCTTGAAGATCTGCCCGTACTGGTCCTCCTTGGCCGACGCTCGGTAGTCGCAGGCGCCGACGAGAACGCCTGCCGCGTCCGACCACGTCACGCTCGCGGGGCTCACGAAGACCTGGACGTCGCCCTTGTCCAGGAATTCGTACGGCAGCCCGACGAGCGTGAAGTACAGGATGCCCGGGCGCCCGTCGCCCGAGGACAGGTGGCTGTTGAACGCCCGCAGCTCGCGGGTGTAACGGTTGACCGCGCCGCCGGGCATGGTGAGGGTGCGAACCCGGCCCGCCGCGTCGTGGGTCATCGTCCAGGTCATGGAGCCGCCGCTGGCGTTGCGGCCGTTCCAGGAGAATTCGCCGCCCGAGGGGATGGGGCGCTCCATGGACGAGATGCCGGTGCTCGGCGCGTTCGACTGGATGCTCCGTGTCGCACCGGTGGCGGGGTCGAACGTGCGCTTGACGAGGGAGTCGTCCGCGAGCCGCTGGAAGACGGGAAAGCCGCTCGCATCGAACAGCGTGTGGGAGAAGTAGTCGCCCCCCGGACCGTTCTCGGCCGTGGTCTCGGCCTCGAAGCGGGCCTGCATCCATGCGACCGCATCCGGGTTGCCAGTCGTGCGGAAGCCGTACGAGAATTCCGTCTTCTGCACGCGGTCGGCGAACGCCGTGCTGCTCATGTCGGCCGCGGTCATTCCCTCGGCGGTCGCGAGTTCGCTCCGCGTCGCCAGCCACGGCCGCGTGCCGTCGTAGGTGTTGCGAAGGAGGATGCTCGTGGCAGGCGTCGTCCCCTGCCGGACGATCGATACGGTTGCGAGCCGTCCGTCCGGCGTGTACGTGTATTCGAAGTGCGCGCCGCCGCTCGTCGAGATGGTCGAGGTGGGTGGCGTGGGAGTAGATCCGCCCGCCGCCGGGGTGTAGGCACTGATCGCATCGGGCCCGTACGTCGCCGTCATCGCGCGGGGCGGGGTGTTCGTGGTGCTGTAGTCGTAGCGGGTGACCCAGTACGGCCCCGAGGCTCCGTTGCCGAGGCCAATCGCGTCGTGGACCTGCTTGTAGACGCGGACGGTCTGGGAGATCTGGAACGGCTTCAGGTCATGGAAGCGGGTGCGGACCGGCGACCACGTTCCCGAGGAGTCCTTGACCTCCTCGCGTACCACCATGGTGCGGCCGGTCGCGGTCGGTCCAGACGGCCACTGCAGGTACTCGTAGGTCTCGCGCATCCCGAGCGTCGCGCCGCCGCCGGAGCAGCCGCAGCCCGTGAGCAGTTCCTGGGCCGTCACGCGGTCGGATGCGTCGTATGACGCGATGAATTTGGTCGCAAGGTCTCGGACCGTGACGTTGGTCCCGCCGTCTGTGAAGCAGACGGCCGCATCGGCCATCGACAGCAGGCTGTCCGCGTAGTTCTTGACCGTGTTCCAGGCGGGCGTGCTGGTGGAGTTGTTCCGCTGCGCCGCGAACTCGATCTGCTGCGGGGCAATCACGGCCTTCAGCTGGTGCGCCTTGCCGAGGGATCCTGATTCGCCGCTGTGGTAGCGGTACTGCGTTGCGACGATGTGCCAGAGCTGGTTGGTCGCGGACTGGTCCTCGCTCCGGTCGACGGGTTGCCAGACCTGCACCTGGATCAGGTCACCGTCCGTGCCCACGTCCGAGGAGTGGCCCGCACCGGGGGTGAAGTAGGTGTAGGAGACGCGCGAGACGGTCTGCAGCGTCCCGCCGGAGCCCCTGCGCTTCACGTCGACCGTTGCGACCTGGCCGGCACTGGTCCACGCAAAGTCGATGACGGTCGCGGCGGTGGACTCGCTCTGCGAGTCGACGAGGATCTTCGTGAGTTTCGGTCGCTGAAGCGCCGTGTCCACCTGCCAGACGAAGTGCCGGATGTGTCCGTAGAGATCGCGCTGCTCAAGCGGAAGGCCCATGGTGCCGAGCTGGTTGCTCATGCGTCGGTCGTAGTCCGTCGAGCCGATCCCGGGATCCGTCAGGCGCCAGACGTCGATGCTGTCCCCGCCGATCTGGAGCGTGGTGCTCGTGATGAACTGCGCGGTGCCCCCGCTCGGCTTCCACGTGCCCGCGTTGTCGTAGTCGAATCGGGTCGTGCCGGCCGGGGTGCTGAGCGCGATGAATGGCGGTGGTGTCGTGCCCTGGTCCTGGTATCCGTCGATGTAGAGGCACTGCGTGACGTTGAGGGCCCAGTGCCAGCCGGAGAACCGGGGAAGCCCCAGGTTTGTGTCAGTGCCGGCCGAGGAGGTCGAGACCTGGCTCGAGTAGCTCCGGCTCAGCATGAAGTCGGGACCGGGCAGCGGCACCACGAGGTCGGTTGCGGACTCGAGCTTGTATCCCGTCGACAGGTCCACCGGGTGGCTGGTCGTGGTCGGCACGCCGGGGCCGCAGGTGATGTCCTTGTATCCGGAGGCGCCGCAGGATCCCTGGCCCGCGCCGCCGGCCCCAGGAAGCATCGACCAGTTCCCGGCGCCGGAGGAGTAGCCGGGGCAATTGAGCCCCATGCACGGCGGCGGTCCCGGATTGGATGGCGGTATTCCGCCGACCGGCAGGTCCGAGGACAGTCCGCATCCCATCCCGGCACAGATGGGGTCGCTCGGCACGGGTCCCGGCGGGCTCGGCGGGAAACTCGGGCTTCCGCCGCAGAAGAGCCCCATGCAAGGCGTGCCCGGAGAGGTTCCTGCTCCCGAGGGCGCGATCGGGTCGAGCAGGAGTCCGCAGCTCAACCCCGCACACATCGGCGGTCCCGCGGGCGCGCTCGGCGCGGGCGTGATCGCCGGCGTCAGGTCGCCGCAGCCTAGGCCCGCGCAGTGGACCGCCGGCTTCACCGGCTCCATCGGCGGGTAGTTGATCGGCGGTGCGCAGTTCAGCCCCGCGCAGTAAGCAAGCGGAGCGGTTGGCGTGGTCGCAGGCTGTTCGGTGAACTCCGGCGCGGGCAGCAGCAGAACCGGACCGAATGGAAGCGGGCTCGGCTGGCGCGCTGGACGCGGGTCCATTGCCGCGATCGCGAGTGCGGAACAGGCGGTCAGCAGCGCGACGCACGCCGCGAGGCGTGCCCCAGCAGGAACGGAGCTCTGGCCAGGGCGCACGTTTCCGGAGTGGTCCATCGTCGAAGCCTCCATGCATGGAGGTCATCGTGACCCGGCGGCGCCGCAGGACGGACGTGCCGGGCACGGCGCCCGGTACGAGGATTCCGCCAACCGCGAGACCGACGGGCCCCCCGGGGAACGCGAGCTGCCCTCGCGGCCGGATGAGCCTCCACCCCGTCACCGTCTGACTGGCAGAGGTGTGACCGGGCAAGTGGCGGGAATGTGCGGAATTCCTGATTTGGGCGCGGGGCGGCGTAGGGTCACGCTCGGGCGATTGGCACGAGGGGGGTGCGCTAGCGGCGCACTGGGGCGCGCGGGACCGGGTTGCGGTGTCGGCAAGTGGGCGAAGCGGGCTGCGAAGGACGAACTTAAATACATGTTCTGCATGGAATTACAACAATCCGGCGCAGGCGTGCTGCGGTGCCCATGGTTTGGCAACCTCTCTCACGAGCGGTGCGCCGCGGGCGGGGCTGGCTCATGATTGTGTTTGGAGCCATCGGAACAAAAGATTCGAGATTTTAGAGGAGTAGCCAGTCACGATTGGGCGCATCGGACGGTGATGAGGGGGATGGTGGTAATGGCCCAACAGCGGAGTTCCGCACGCCGATCGAGTCACCGCGGACAGTCCGGGGTGGAGCGGCGCAAGTTTCGCTGTTAGCGCAGATCAACATGCGGACCCGGTTCGAGATCACAGTTAGGAGATCACGATGATCGTTCTATCTTCCGTTGCCTCGCTTGCCATCGCACTAACAGCGCCACAAACGGGCCCCGGAGTGCTTTGCTATGTCCCTTGGAAATACTCCTGCTGCATTCAGCACTTGAACCAGTGGAAGATCTTCTGCAACGGTGTGGCGTGCGTCGGAGACCATACGGCCAACGGCCCCTACATAGGCAGCGTGCAGGCGGATCCCGGGCAGGCTGGACACACACTCATCAGGACCTATCTGAAGCCGAACGGACATTCCTGCAAGTTCGAAGTTGTCTTCTGTGATCCCGTAACTCTTGAGTGTGTTCACACAGGCGATTATGTCTCCGCGGACTGCCATGACGAAGAGCAGTATGGCGCGGAGTGTTCGGGTTGACGCTTATCGATCGCTAGCGGAGTCCCACACAAGGACCTTGTTAGCGTGCTGAGGGCTATTCATGCACAAATACGCTCGTATCCCAACCAATCTCATCTTCGTGGCTATCTGGTTGCATCAGCCTGCAAGTGCGCAGAGTTTGCCGGTTGATCCATCTGGAAACGGACTCGGTCCTGGGTATCTGGCGGGGCAATTGCCGTCCGTGATCGAGGTGCTTCCGGAGAGCGCGAGGGCGGAGTATTACCCTCCACAGCCGATCGACAAGGCAGATGCAGAGCTCTTTGTCTGGCTCTCGGGGGCTGAGGGAGCGGACGCAGAATTGGTGAGGCAGTGGACGTTCGCAGTTGCAGACCTAGATCCTGTGTGGATTGCCTCCCGCTTTGCGCAGGTGCGCCAGGAGGCAAGCCAGCATCTGCTGAAGCACGCGGGGATGCCGTCCACAGACCAGCGTGCTGCTGACCTTCAACAGCTGATGCGGCGGCGTGACGTAGCTGCTACCGAACTATTCGAGAAGGAGCGCGCATACCTCCGGACATACCTCGTGGAGCAATCTGAGGACTTAGGCGATCGCGATTCGCTCGTAGAGCGCATTATGCTGTCAAGAATTGCAACATCCGTCGATTTGGGCGCCTCATCCTCCGGACAGTTCTCGCCGAACGTCATCCGGCTCCTGTTTGCAGCCTCCAAGGATCCAAGGACGTCACCGGAATCCGCGGTAGCGCTGCGTCAACTGGCGCTAGACAATGCTCCTCGCGTCTTCGAATTGCGCCGCGCCTCCACTGATGCATGCCTGAAGGCCGCTTACCGTGGCCACGCGGCGCGTGCGCGTGCTGCTTCTCGGGGCGAGAGGCAGGCAGCCGCCGCTGCGCCGGTCTATAGACCGATCGCATTTGCCGCGGCTCGTACCGCGGCGCTCAACGCAGAGATTCTGGCGCTTGGGCTGGAACTCTTGCCCGCCCCGGTCGCCCGAGAAGTCAAGGTCGCATTTCGGGAGCAGGCATATGGCTCCCTTGGGGAAGACGTCTTTGAGTTCAACGATCTCGCGGAACAGTTGAGAACGGCGACTCCGCCGGACTCAATGGTTCGCGTCGATGAGTTGATCGCCACCGACGCCTCCTTTCGTGAGAGACTGCTTCAGAACGTGATCGAACTATTTGACCGAAGCTATCTGCGGTACCTCCAGCGGGGCAGAGTTCGGGACGCGGCAGAGTCTGAGCAATTCCTAAAGGCGCTGCTGGCGTACCACGAGGCTGCGCACCGAAGCTCGGAGAACACGGTCGCGTCGATGGCATCGCTCGCGCGTGAGTCGGAGCTCTGGAACGAGCAGTGGTTTGAGCGGCAGCGCGAAGATTGGCGGAAGCGCGTCCAGCAACGCCTTTTCAGCCTGGCAAACTCCGGAGTGGTGAGTTCTTTGGTTGATTCGGAGGCGTTCCCAGATACCGTCGGCGGGATCACTCCGCGACCGGAGGACGCCGGCATGGGTCCCCCCCAGGGCAAGTGAGCGGACATCCCCGAGCATTTCACCTGCTGCGAGAGCGCCGTATTGCGCATATTGATTTGCCGGATTTCGATCCGCCCGCGTTGGCTTCTGTCAGCCGACTGTCGTCTGGCTGCTGTTGATGCGACAATCGAACCGTGGGAGTTGTACGTGCTCTTCGGATATCGCACCTTCATCAAGCAAGCGAATGTCCATTAGCTGCCATATCGACCCGCTGGTCGGTGATCGCTGCGAATCAGCAACCAGGTCCGATGGACGAGTGGCTGATTCAAGCAATGGTCTGTCAGGCAAAGACTTTCGAGGCCGCATCCGCTGGTTCGGCAGGGTCGTACGCGTTCGGTAATTCTTGTATCACTTTCGATCCCTTCCGAAGTTCCTTGTCAAGGGTAATGATGTGCAGTTGGTGCTTGGGTAGGTCAAAGAAGTCGATCAAGTACTTGGCTGTTGACACTATTATCAAGTCTGGAACTGAAACTCGATGTAGCCCATTTTTGTGAAACAGCTCGTGGAAGCGATCAATGGACACCGTGATGTCGCGTGTCGTCGCAACATCATGGAAGGAGATTTTGCGGTTTGCGCGCTTGAGCGTCGATGTTGGCGTCGTGACGAAATTCCTGAGTTTTCGTTTGGCGCGGTTGAAGTGGAGCGGATTCGTGAACCAGCGTTCCACGTAGTATGTACCGCATCCAGTTTCTGAGACAAGTTGAAGTTGGTATTCACGCGGCCTCCCCGAGGAGGATGCGTCGGTGCGCTGCGGGCGTTCGGTAGCCGATCCGCCCGATGATCCAGTGGTTGTTGAAGCGGCGGGCGAAGTCGCGGAGCGCCTGGTTGAGCTCCTCGACGGTCCGGAATCGGTGGAGCCAGAGCAGCTGCTCCTTCAGGGTCCGGATGAATCGCTCGACGCATCCGTTGCCCTCCGGCTGGCGGACGAAGGACGGGCTCGACTCGATGCCGAGGGTCTTGAGCTCGTCCTGGAAGGCGTGCGAGATGAACTGGCTGCCATGGTCGTGGCGGAGTTTCGTGCCCTCCGCGATCTTGTCCTCGTACCGCCCCTTCGTGAAGTGGATCGCCTCGCGCAGGCACTCGACTGCCTCGAGTCGCGTGCCGCGCCGCGCGGCGCGCACTCCGAGGCACTCGCCCGTGCAGTGGTCGATGACCACGAAGACCGCGGCGTTTCCCTCGTCGGTGAGGCATCCGGTCGCGTCGATGGCCCACATCTCGTCGGGCGTCTCTGTCGTGATCGTGCGGTCGTGGGTGTCGGGCCCGCGCACGCCGGTCGGGCGGTCGCAGGCGAGGATGCCGTGCTCGCGCATGATCCTGAGGACCCGGCGCATCGAGGTGCGGATGCCGTGCTCCTGGCGGAGCCGCGCCCAGACCTTGCGGTGGCCTTCGCCGACGAAGAGCGTGGATGCGAGGACGGCGCGGATCTCGGCGAGGATCTGCTCGTCGGAGAGGGATGTCTTCGGGCCGCGTTTCGCGGGGATCCTCGGCGCATCATCCGCCAGCGCCTTGTGGCGCTGGACGGTGGCGCGGGCGAGCCGCCACGCGCGGCAGACACGCAGGATGCCGTAGGGCTTCTTCGCGGAGGGTGACATCGCCTGGCTCAAAGCGACGGCCTCCGCGGCGGAGGGCGGAGTCCGTCCTCCAGGATCTCGATCTTCTTCTCGAGGAGCTCGATCTGCATGGCCTGGTCGCCGACCTTGGCCTTGAGGTCGTGGATGAAGCCGTCCCGGTGGTCGGGCTCGCGCGACTGGAGCCCGGCCTGCATGCCGGCGAGCGCCTCGTCACGCCACTCGGCGAGCTTGCCGGGCGTGACGCCGAGCTCGCGGCTTAGCGCGTCGAGCGTCTCTCCGCGGAAGAGCCGCAGGACGACCTCGGTCTTGCGGCGGCTGGACCAGCGTCCCTTGTCCTGGCGGTCGCCTTCGTCGGCTCCGCTCGCGCTCCGCGCTCGCTTCGCCGCCGAAGGCGTCTTGTGTCGTGGCTTCTTCATGGTGTCGTGCATTGTGCCCTCGAGTCCCAGACGGGTGTCTCAGGAAACCGTGCAGCGCACCAAGTATTTCTTCGCAAGCACTTTGAAGGCTTCGGCAATGCAGATGTCCGGAGCGTAAATACGAGCCTTGCCCGTCTTAACCTGGTGCTCAATCATCGCCCACCACTTCATACATGATTCATGCCTGTACTGTTCTTTATGCGGCACGACAGTCGGCGGGATCGCCCAGTTCGCTAGGAAGCAAGCATCAACGATGTAGTGATTGCGGGTTCCGGGTTGCGGATCGCGGACTTTTCTGGTCTTGGCCATGGCGGTTGTTTCGGGTGCTTTTGGTGATGATTGAGTTTGGATCTCGTGCAAGTCCAGCTGGTTGTCTGACGCCGGCCAGCGTGCAGTGTTCGAGTACTCGTGAGTTGTTTCGTGAAGTCTTGCCTGATGGCGTCGCGTGCAGCAACTAGAGCAGCGGACTTACTTTCGCTAGGTGCGAATCGAGTCGACCCTACTTGCGCTACCGGCAGTGCGGCATGGGCTTCAAGTTGCCGCCTCCATCACCGTCCGACCCGCCCCGACGTGACCGGCCCGGCCGCCAGATTTCCGATTTTTCTCCCAACTCCCCCGATCACGCTCTCCGGTTCACGGCCAAACGAGCGTTTGTCTTGGTCGGGCACGTTCAAGGAAGCGATCCAGTTCCAGAACGCGTCGGGTCCGCCTCGGCGACTTGGTCGGGCGTGACAATCAACCAGAGGATGCCGGATCCGACCATTCGGCGCACTCGCAGTTGCACTTCCTTACGCCACGCGTCGACGGCAACGTCAAACGCATCTGGAGACCAGTCTGCATCCGCATGAAGCGTCAGGTCCCGGAGCTGCGCCAATGTTTCACTCGCATCGCGAAGTTGACGCTCGTGTGCACGCACTAATCTGCGAAGGAATCGGTCTCCTTCGTCGCGGTCACGCGATCGTGCTCTCTCAAAGCAGTGGACGGCTGCGGTGTCGAAGTCGCGGCACACTTCATCAATGATGCGCTGACGCCTCTGAACATCCGTGTGCATCAGTGTTACTGCCTTTGCGAGTTCATCATCCCGGAGCGACCCCGTTGCGATCGCGGCAGCACCGGAATAGTCGAAGAGATCGACCCCCATGTCGCCGTACGCGACTTCGCGATAGGCCCGGTCGACTTCCGCAGCGACCTCCGGAGGAACGAGGTCTGCGAGTGCAGCAATCGTTTCCCGGTTGATGGCGGCAGTTCGCTGAAACGCGAGTGCCACCGGGCGGTAAAGGGCCCGGAGCGGTGGATTGGGATCAACGCCACGCTGCCGTGCCGAGGCATGCGCAGCGACGCTTCGACAGACCAGTCTCACATACGCTTGGACCGTCATCCGTCGCTGCTCGAGAATCCGTGGAGCACTATCGAGCGCGAATTGACGCACTGCGGCCGCCTGGCTTGGACTGGTGCGGGAATCTACGGCCGCTTGGTGCATGAGCCCGAGCACTGAAGGCACAAGATGACCAGAGACATCTGGGCCGAGGGTAACGGCTTCGCACGCCCGCGCCATCAATGCACGACTTACAACCGTCTCCATGGACAGACCGCCGTCACCCAAATCGGGGAGCATGGTGCGAAGGTAGTCCGCTTCACGCTGCAGAACTATTTGCGCAAGCTGATCACGTCTGGCGAAGAGAGCTTGAAGCGCCTCGGCTGATTCTGTAGTAGGTCCAGATGCAGCCAGGCTCGCGTAACTGGATGCAGCGGGATCCAACTCTGCGAATGCTTCGGCAATCCACTGTGGACCGAAATCGGCGATCGCAGTCGCCCACTGTCGCAACAGGTCCGCGTCATTGCCGTCGGCTCCCGAGATCCACACAAGATAGTCAGCCTCTCGCCGATCGATCGCACGCGGCGGAAGCACGTCTACGCGCAGTCCGCCGACAAACTGCGACAGCGCAGAGGGCGCCTCGCCGATCGGAAGTGGCGTGGTGGTTTCGGGAGGATCGGCGGCCGAGACTGACAGCACAGCGAACACTGCAATGGCGGCAAGGGCGACACTGATGTTCGCTGACGGAGAAGTGAATCGGATGGGCGTCATGACAGGCGGCTCCTGCGTTATTCAAGCTTGGACGGGAAAGGAGAATTGCCTTAGTACCAATGGCCTGTCATGGCGGATTTCATTATCCACCTCCAAAGCACTTGCCGGACAGCTTCTCGTCATGGCAATCCCATATGGTGGTCGGCTCATCAATGTGGCAAAATCCGTACTCGTCACACCAGGCATGGTGGTAGTAGCACCGCTTGCCATTTGGCGTCAGCTGCCAGGCAACAGCGGTGTAGCCCGACACGCCTATCGGCGCAGGTTGATGGGCAACGTAGTTGCCAGTAGAGATTGCCGTGCCGTAGCAAATGGTGTCTCCACAGCGCACATCGAACTGGTCGCGCGTCTGTTCGCAACATTCCTTCTGCACCGGGGAATAGCAGAGCAGCCCGGGGCCAATCGGACCACCGTCACTCGAAATTGCGGTAGTCCACAAACCAATGGTCGTGATGAGAGTGAGCATCCCCGGTTTCTCTTTTCTTGATTTAAATCCACTCGCGAGCGCCCGTCGGTGACCGGGTTACTCTCGCGATCGTTCTTAACGTGAGAGTCGGATTTGGTGACTTGCCCGCAGCCTTCGCCACCCGTTGTCCGAGCTGCCCAGATTTCCCAGGATTCATCGGATACGAGGCAGCCGCCCAGATGGGGGGCGACTTTGCGGAGGATGAACGTACACGTTCCATCACCCCTATGGCCGTCTGACCCGCCCCGATGTGACAGGGCAATCCGCCAGATTTGGAAAATTCATTTCAACTGCCCTGACCGCGCTCTGTGGTTTATGGAGATCCAAGCATTTCCGCCTGTTAATGAAAAGGCCCGCCTCGACTTCGAGGCGGGCCTTGAAGCGACTCGTTTCGCCGCGCCGTGGGCCGATTCTCAGTTCGTTGAGGGTCCCCATCCGCTGGTGCAGTCGGTGAACGCACTGGCCGTCTGGCTGTTCGTCGGATCTAGGCATGGCCCTCGACCGTTGCAGCTTGCGCAGTTCCCTCCACAGTCGGCCTTCTCGATGAAGACGGTGCCTTTCCCGCACT
>VEQS01000150.1 GCA_018883105.1 Phycisphaerales bacterium | reverse complement strand
GGCGCGCGTGGAGGAGGTCCAGCCGATGAAGTCGGCGCTTGCACCCGAGGCCACGAACATCGCGGCCGCGGTCGACGCTGCTCCAAGAACACCGATAGAACGAGTCTTCATTTCCTTTTCCCTCTGTGGGCCGCTTGCGCGGCGTTTGAACAAATCGTTGGGGGATCCCTCTCTCGAGACGGCCCAGCCCTGTTGCTGGTCGTCTGGAACCTCTCCACCGACGGGGGGAAGATGGCCCCGTTCCCAAGGGAGTCAAGGTCGCCGGAGTGAGAATCTGGGTCGATGCCCAGACGCCCGTTCCATGCCAACGATCGCTCAGGCGTTTAAAACGACCCTCAACTAGTTCAAAGGCGCATATTATAGGACAATGAGCGACGCCCCTCAGTTCGTTCGTTTTCCGCCTGCCAATCCCCCTCCGCCATAATGCGGGGCTCCCGCGATGCGCGTCTATCTCGAGACCTTCGGCTGCCAGATGAACGAACTCGACAGCGAGCTCGTCCGCGGCCAGCTGTCGGCCCTCGGCTACCGCTTCGTGGAGACCGATGCCGACGCGCAGGTGGTGCTCTACAACACGTGTTCGGTCCGCGAGCTCGCCGAGCAGAAGGCGCTGAGCCGGGTCGGCACCGTGGGCGTGCGCAAGCGTGCCGGCGAGGACCTGATCCTGGGCGTACTCGGCTGCATGGCCGAGCGTGACGGGGTGGACCTCCTCCGGCGGCATCCGCAGGTGGACTTGCTGTGCGGGCCGTCCGACCTCGATCGGCTGCCCCAGCTCATCGACAACGTGCGCAGAGCACGCGCCGCGTCGCAGGCGGACGAGGCTCCCGCCGCCCCGCGTCCCCGCGCCGTGGCGCTCGCGGGCAACCGCTCCCGCCGCTCGTCCACGCTCGCCGCCGCGGAGGACGGCCTCGAGTCGCTCGATCTCTCCCGCGCCTTCGACCCCTCCGCGCGCGAGACGCCGTGGAGCGCGTATGTCCGGATCACCCGCGGCTGCAACAAGTTCTGCACGTATTGCGTGGTCCCGCACACCCGCGGCGCTGAGGTGCATCGCCCGCCCGAGCACATCGTGGACGAGTGCCGCCGGCTCGCCGATTCAGGCGCCCTGGAGATCACGCTGCTCGGGCAGACCGTCAACCACTACCGCTACACGCACGGCACCGCGGTGACCGTCGATGGTCGCGCGGCGCCGCAGGTGGGCCCCGGCCTCCGCGCCTTCCGCGAGGCGCCGGCCCCGGGCACGACGAGCTTCGCCGACCTGCTGTTCCGCATCCACGAGGCGGTGCCGTCCGTGGCCCGCCTGCGCTTCGTCACGAGCTACCCGCGCGACTTCGGCGCCGACGTGCTGCAGGTGATGCGCGACTGCCCGCGCATCTGCCGCTACCTGCATGCTCCCGCACAGAGCGGCAGCGACGCCGTGCTCGCGCGCATGAACCGCGGCTACACGGTGGGCGAGTACGAGGAATTCGTCGCCCGCGTCTTCGATCACCTGCCGGACGCGACCCTCGCGGGCGACCTCATCGTCGGATTCCCCGGCGAGACGGACGCCGACTTCGAGGCCACCTGCGGCCTGGTGCGGCGGCTTCCGTTCAAGAACAACTTCATCTTCAAGTACTCGCCGCGGCCCGGCACGGTGGCCATCGACCGCTTTGCCGACGATGTGCCCGACGAGGTGAAGCGGTGGCGCAACAATGCGCTGCTCGCGGTGCAGTCCGAGACGAGCGCGCGGGTGCACGCGGCGTGGGTCGGCCGGACGGTGGACGTGCTGTTCGACGGCGCTCGCGCCCACGCCGCCGCCCCGGCGCGCACCGCCGGCGCCGTTGCGGTGCGGGTGGGCGGGCGCGAGGTCGACGGTCCCGAGGGCAGGGCGGCCGGGCGCTGGCAGGCCGTCGGGCGCACCATGGGTGACCTGATCGTGGCGGCCGACATGGCGGACGAGGCGGCGGCGAACGAGCTTCGGGGCTCGGTCCGCCGTGTGCGCGTGGATGCGTCTCGCCCGCTGCTCCTGGCCGGCAAGCTCGTCCCAGGCCAATAACGGGCTGGCGCGCGGATCCTTGTTCCCGGGAAACCATTCCTGAGGGAAATCTCAATTTGCCCGGCCGCGATTCGGGGGCATGGTGTCGATGAGGTCGACCGGGCCACTGGCTGAAGGTCCGCCGCCCTCAATCCCTTTCCCGCGCGGTTCCCGTTTCCCCGCGCGTTCCCTCAGTTCCCGAATTCAGCCAAGAGGTTGTGTTCCCAATGAAGATCAGCATGCTCGCCCTGTGCGGCGTCGGCGCCATCGCGTCGTCGGCCAGCGCGGATTTCCTCGGATGGACGTCGAACGTCCGCAGCGTCTCCGGCGGCTACCTCGTCAACGTCTTCGCGGTGACGGACAATTCGTCGGACGTGATCCTCAACGTCTTCGGCGGCACCCCGGGCACGGCCAACGCCGGCTTCATCCTCACGAATTCACCGGGCGGCTTCCTGCAGGGCGCCGGCACTCAGTCGGTCTTCGCTCCCTCGGGAAGCCAGAGCTGGACGACGCTCGACAGCTTCCTGACCGTGGGCGGCGGGTTCAACACCACGTCGAACGCCTGGCTCGGCAACGGCGGCACCGTCGGCGACCCGCCGTGGAGCGTGTCCGGCCCCGATGGCCCCGCCAACTCCTTCAACACACCGTCCGATCCGGATGCCGGCTTCACCAACCCGAACACCTCCACGATCCCCGCGACCGCCGGCTGGTTCCTGATCGGGACCTCGAGCCCGGCCCGCAGCCTGGCGTCCCTGACGAACCGCACGGTCAGCTCCGGCGCCGCGGCGGCCTCGGGCACCTTCGGCATGATGGTGGCCCAGCTCTACGTCGCCGAGCTCGACGCCACCCGGATCATCGACTGGAAGATGGGCGCCACCCTGAAGCGGACCGACGGCTCCACGAGCAGCGGCACGTTCCAGATGGTCATCCCGGCCCCGGGCGCGCTGGCGCTCCTGGGGATCGGCGGGCTTGCCGCCCGTCGCCGCCGGGCCTGAACCGAACCGCGGGCCCCGCGGCCCGCACCTGACTCAAGACCCTGCCACGGCCGACGCTCCCCAACGGAGCGTCGGCCCGTTTTTGCATCCCGTGGCCTTCGACGTGCCGATGCGAGTCCATGCTTCGCGCAAGCCACGGCATCGTCTTGGCCGTCCTGGGCCTCCTGGTGGTGGCCACGGTGATGGTCAATTCGGCCAGCCTGAACCTATCCGGCGACCGGGTCACCACCATGGACGGGATCTTCATGGGAAAGCACACCTGGTTCGCCGCCGGGGCGCTGCTGGCGCTGGTCGCCGGCGCGCTGGTGCCGGTCGACCGGCTGGGCAGGCAGGGCGCCTCGTGGTGGTCGACGCCGGTCCTCTGGATCGCGGTGGCCGTGGTGGTCGGGCTGGCCCTGGTGCACGTGCCGGGCATCGGCCGCGAGGCCAACGGCGCCAAGCGCTGGATCACCCTGGGGCCCATCGGGCTGCAGCCGAGCGAGATCGCCAAGTGGGCGGTGCCGGTGCTCCTGGCCTGGTACGCGGTGCGCGAGCGCGCGCGGATGGCGACCTTCACGTGGGGCTTCGCGGTACCGCTGGCCGCGGTGGCTGCGGTGTGCGGCATCATCGCGCTCGAGGACCTCGGCACCGCGGTGTTGATCATGGCGGTGTCGGTGATGGTGCTGCTCGCCGCGGGTGCGCGGGTCATCTGGGTGGCGGCGCTCGCGCCGATCGGCATCCTCGCCTTCGTCGGACTGGTGATCGCAAGCCCCTACCGCGTCGACCGCATCTCGGCGTTCCTCGATCCCTACCGCGACGCGCAGGGCATCGGCTACCACATCATTCAGTCGCTCGAGGCGATCTCGGGCGGCGGTCTGGCGGGCCGCGGACTGGGCAACAGCGAGCTGAAGTTCGGATACCTGCCCGAGGCGACGACCGACTTCATCTACGCGATCGTCGCCGAGGAGCTGGGCCTGACCGGCGCGGCGCTCGTGACCGGGCTCTACGTGCTGCTCATCGCCTGCGGCATCGCGGTGGTGACGGCCGTTGCGCGCGGCCGCGGGAACTCGCTGCTCTCGCCGTTCGCGCAGCTCGTGGGCTTCGGCATCGTGCTCACGGTCGGCGTGCAGGCACTCATCAACGTGTGCGTCGTGACGGGGCTTGCGCCCACCAAGGGCATCGCGCTTCCGCTGATGTCGCGCGGCGGCACGGGATGGATCCTGACGTGCCTCTCGATCGGGCTCCTGGTGTCGATGGAGCGCGCCTCCGACCGCCGGCGGCGAGAGCTGGGCGAGCCGGTTCCGGGCGAGGAGCCCGCGCGTGACCAGTCGTTGACGGGCAGCGCAGCGGGCGCGGCATGACCGAGGTGCGTCGGACGGTGGCGTTCGCCGGCGGCGGCTCGGGCGGGCACCTGAGCCCGGGGCTTGCGATCGCCGAGCGCATGGTGGAGGTGGTGCCGGGCACGCGCACGCTCTTCCTCTGCTCGACGCGCGCGATCGACCGCCAGATGCTCGGGGACGCGAAGGTCGAGTTCCGCCCGATCCCCGCCGAGGGGCTCGGCCGCTCGGTGGGTGCGCTGTGGCGCTTCGCGCGCGGCTACCTGCAGGGCGTCCTGGAGGCGCGCCGAGTGCTGCGCGAGGAACGCGTCGAGCACGTGGTGTCGCTCGGCGGGTTCGTCACCGGGCCAGTCACGCAGGCGGCGCGCAGCCTGGGGATCCCCATCACCCTCGTCAACCTGGATGCAACGCCCGGCCGCGCCAACCGGATCGTCGCGCGCCGCGCGCAGCGCGTGGTCAGCGCCTGCCCGACGCCGGGGCTCCCGACGTTCGCCGAGGCGATCGTCGGCATGCCGATCCGCCGCAGCGCCTTGGCGCCCGCCGGGCGCGCCGTCTGCCGCGGGGAGCTGGGGCTCGATCCCGTGCGGCCGACGCTGCTGGTGACCGGTGCGTCGCAGGGCGCGTCGAGCCTGAACGCGTTCATGGTGGCCTTCGCGCTCTCGCACCGCGACCTGCTCTCCCACTGGCAGGTGCTGCACCTGGCAGGCCCGCGCAGCGAGCCGTCGGCCGCGGAACTCGAGATGGCCTATGCGCGTGCAGGCGTGAAGGCGCTGGTGCTCCCGTTCCTGAACGAGATGGGCCTTGCCTGGGGCGCGGCGGAGCTGGCCCTGAGCCGTGCGGGCGCCAACAGCGTGGCGGAGGCCGAGGCCAACCGCGTGCCGACGGTGTTCGTGCCGTACCCGCACCACCGCGACCTGCACCAGGAGGCGAACGCGAAGCCGCTTGTCGATGCCGGCGCCGGGGTGCTGGCCTACGACCGGCTCGACGTGCAGGCGAACATGCGCTCGATCGGCGACCCGCTCGAGGCGCTGCTTGCCGACGGGCGGCTGCGCGACCGCATGGAGGAGGCGCTGCGGGCGCGCCCGATGGCCGACGCCGCCGAGGCGATCGCGCGCACCGTGCTGGGGGTGCGCGGCCGTGTCAGCGCGTGAGCGCGCCGTGCGCGCTCGGCGCGTGCATCACTCGACGGTCGGGAGCCACGCCGCCAGCAGGTCGATGACGGCCTCCAGGTCGGCCTTGTCGATCATCTCGGTGGTGGTGTGGATGTAGCGGGTGCCCGCGCCGAGGGCGACGCAGCGCGCGCCGCGGCCCGAGCGCTGGATCGCCGCGCCGTCCTGGCCGCCGCGCGGCAGGATCGCGCGCTGGTGCCTGATCCGGTGCTTGCGGGCCACCTTGCACAGGTCCTCGACCAGGCCGTGGTCGCTGATCATGCTCGAGTCCTGCACCATGATCGCGGCGCCGTCGCCGTGCTTCGTGACGCGCTGCGACTCCGGGACGCCGGGCGTGTCGCAGGCGAGGTTCACGTCGAGCCCGACGCCGATGTCCGCGCCCACCTGGTTGGCGGCGGTCGTCGCGCCGCGCAGGCCCACCTCCTCCTGCGTGCAGAAGGCGACGACGATGTCGGCGGCGTGCTTCTGGCCCTTGCGGGCGATCCGGCGCAGCGCCTCGATCGCCACGAAGCACGCCATCCGGTTGTCGAGCGCCTTGCTCACCACCTTGAGCGGCGTCTCCAGGAACGGCTGGTCGAGCACCACGTAGTCGCCCACCTTGACGGCCTTCTTCACGTCGGCCGCCGCCATCCCGAGGTCGACGAAGAACTCCTCGACCCCGGGGACCTTGGTGCGTTCCGCCTCGCTCGAGATGTGGATCGGCTTGCCGCCGGGGTTCATCACCCCCCGCAGGTCGCCGCCGCCCGTCGCCACCAGCACGCGGCTGGCGAACAGGTTGCGCGTGTCGAAGCCGCCGGCCGGGTTGAGCCACAGGAACCCCTGGTCGTCCACGTGGCGCACGTAGAAGCCGATCTCGTCCATGTGCGCGGCCAGCAGCACCGTGGTGGCGCGCTTGCCCCGAGCGCGCGTGCCCTTGGTGG
>VEQS01000149.1 GCA_018883105.1 Phycisphaerales bacterium | reverse complement strand
GAAACTGCGGGGCATACTGGGCGACCTGCGGGACGGGTATCAGAATTGGGATACGCTGACGGCAGCGGGGCGTAATGCTGTGCTGAAGCTGGTGCTGCGGGCGGTGATTGTGCTGATTCGGCGGGAACTGGCGGAATAGCGAGGGCGTAGTATGGCGAATGAGGAGATTGTGGCAGCTGCCGGTGTGCTGACCACCGACGACTGGGTGCATATCAAGAGCCTCATTCGGGACGAGGTGACGATTGCGCTGGCGGATGTGGTGACGGCGAAACAGTTGGAAGCGGCGATTGCTGTGGCGCTGGAGCGGCAGGCAGAGCGGACGGCGATCCAGATGGAACGGTACGATCTGTATCTGCGGCAGGCTGAAACCAACATGAGCGCGGCGCGGGTGGAGATGAAGACCGCCACTGATGAGATACGGGAAATGGGGCGGCGGTTTGACGATCTGGCGCGGGGACTGGCGGCAAAACAGGCGGCGCTGGAAGAGAGTGATCGGGGGCGGAGCGAGCAGGTGCATGCGCTGGCGGGGACGGTGGCGGCTATTGGCCTGCGCGAGGACAAATTGAGCGACAATATGACGCGGCAAACGGCGGAGATGCGCCGAATCAGCGTGGCGCTGTTCGGAGATAAGCACGAGGACGGGCCGGAGTCGTTGTTCAGGATGGTGACTGGATTGAGCGAGCAGGTGGGGGCGGTGGCGCTGCGCGTCACGGGCATTGATGAGCAGATGCGGCTGCGCGAGGCGCGATGGGCGTTTGTGCGGGCAGGGGCAAGCGCGGCATGGGGCGCGCTGCGGGGCAGCGTGGGCAAGTGGCTGCTGCTGGCGGCGGGCGGGAGTGCGCTGGGCGGGGTGGTGTATCGGATACTAGAGTTGATCGGAGCGATGAAATGAAGCGGATAAGCGTGGTGGTGCTGGTGGTGCTGATGCTGGGGATGCTGGGGACGGTGGCAGCGCAGGAAGCCCTCACCCCTACCCCTCTCCCTCAGGGCGAGGACATCCCGCTGTTCGCGCGGATCGTCGCGGTGGCGGACGTCTACGACGCGCTCACCAGCCGGCGTTCCTACAAGGAGCCGTGGAGCGACGAGCAGGTCGCCGAGCTGCTGCGCAAGGAGTCGGGGCGGCACTTCGACCCGGAGATCGTCGAGATCGCGCTGGGGCTCCTCGGCTTCTTCCGCTCGGTGCGCGAGCGATACGCCTCGGACTCGGGGCACTGAACGCGGCGCGCGCCCACGCACGCCCACGCGCACGCACGCTCACGCGCATTCGCCCAGGCGGCCGATCACGTCGCGCACGCAGCTGCTGCGCGCGGCGGAATCGAGCGCCGCGCGGCGCGCGGCGGGGTCGGCGCCCACGCGCTCGGGGCAGGCGAGGATCAGTGTCTCGACCAACCCGTCGTCCGCAAGTTCCGTGCAGGCGTGCAGGCATCGCCCGATCCAGAGGTCGGCGAGCCGCTCGTCCGGGTAGCCGTAGCGCACGTGTCGGTAGAGGACGAGGTCCAGGACGCGCGCGGGGATGGCGGCGCGCTGCACCCAGTCGGCGAGCACGAAGCCGAGCTCTCGTCGCTCGCGCACGTGCATGAGGGCGACGTCAAGCGCGTCGTACCAGCGCGGCGCCAGGCGCAGCAGGTCGAAGTCGACCTCGGCCAGCGCGCGGGCGAGCGGTGCGGGCGCCGCGGGCACGTCGAGGCGCGGCGAGTTCACGGGCACCTCGTCGGCGATGCCGTCGAGCCGCGCGAGCGCGCGTCGGAAGCCGAGCGCCCCGCAGTCGGGGCAGCCCGCCGACATGCAGAGCCCGAGGTCGGCCGCCTGCCAGGCGGCGTCGACGAACGGGTTCGCGCGTGCGAAGAGGGTGGGAGCGATCCGGATCCCGGGCGGCTCGGCGGTCGAGCCGTGGCGGCGGTCGCGACGCGGATGCGGACTCGTGGACATGGCGGGCCTCCTGCCCGAAGGCCGTCTCCGACGGCCGACGACACTGTCGCTTACGCGCGTGGACGCGCCATGGTTTTCCGATGTGGTTTTTGCGAAGCCGAGGCGGCACCAGGGGCCGCGGGCGCCCGCCCGTCAGCTCCGCAGGTCGGCCTCGCGCCGCAGGGGGCTGTCCGGCGCCACCGTGAACCAGCCGTATTCGGCAAGCGGCGCCCCCAGCGCCCCCGCAAGCAGCCCGACGGCCAGGTCGGAGCCGGCCGCGCCGGCAATCACCAGGCGGCCCGCCGCGGCCACGGCGGCCATCGTCGCCCACGCGGGCCACAGCCGCGGCTGCCACAGGAGCATGGTGCCGGCGATCGCGCCGGCGGTCGAGGCACCGGCGCTTGAGCCACCGAACGCCAGGTCGACCAGGCCCGACCAGAGGACGCCAAGGCCGATCGCGCCCATCCAGCGCGCGGTGTTCGGCCAGTTGGCGGCCGCCGCGACGCCGAACCCGAAGATCGCAAGCGACGCCCATGCCACGGGGCTGCCGAGCGAGGCCGCCCAGCGCCACGCGTCGGCCGAGGACGCGCGCGCGCCCACCGCCCAGGCCGCGATCGGCGCGTCGGCGACGTCGGCCATGATCGCGATCGGCAGGATCGCGCCGATCGCCACCGCGAACACCGCCATGCGGCCGCGGCCGGTGCCGAGCAACGGCCGCTCGCGGCGCGAGCCCCGTGACGCCGGGACGGCCGGTGCGTTCACTTGCCCCCCGCGGCACCCATGCCGGCCGCGCCGCCGAAGCCGAAGCCGGTCGTGCCCACCGCACCGCCGCCGAACATGCCGACCGGCGGCACCGACACGAAGCCGATGTCCCAGTACATGGGCCAGGCTCGGTAGGTGTAGGCCTCGGGCGCGTAGGCGTAGGTGGCGGGGTCGTTCGCGTCGACCGTGGTCAGGTTGGGATCGCGTCCCGGATAGCCGGCCATGTCATAGTAGGGATCGGCGTAGCCGTTCCACCACGAGTTGGAGTACGGGCCGCGTGCGGGAGATGCCCCTTGCGCCATCGCCTGCGGCACGATGCCGTGCGCCGGCGAGGCATCGGACGCACCGCCCTCGGCCGCCACGGACCCAACCGGCGGGATCCCCGTCGGCACGAGCGGCATCGGCGCGGATGCCTGCATCTGCGCGGCGCGCTGTGCACGGTGCGCACGGTCCCACTCCATCTGCAGCCCGCGGCGGCGGAGCGCGTCCTCCGGCGGCGGCGCGTCCTTCGATGGAACCGGCGGGTTCCACCCCATGCGGCGCATGTAGCCGGGCGCCCACGCCTGGTAGACGCCGAGCAGCTGCCGCGCGTCGAGGAAGGCCGACAGCGCGTCCACCGAGCGCCGCTGGCGGTTGAGCTGGTTCCACGAGGCGCGCGCGACGCCGGCCTCGACCTCGATCGCCTGCTCGAGGTGCTCGACGTCATTGGTGCGCGCGGACTTCGGCATGCCGGCGGCGTGCTGCATGGCCGCGTCCACCGCGTCGTCGAAGGTCAGCTGGTCGAGCGAGGGCACCCAGTCGTGGGCGAAGCGCGCCCAGTCGGACTCGAGGTTTCGCTCGTCGATGAAGGCGTGCATCGCGGCGATGCGGCGCGTGGCATCGAGCGAGGCGTGGTGCGCGGCATGGTCGACGGCCTCGAGCGCGTCGCGCTCGGCCTCGAGCTTCGCGAGGCCCGGGTCGTGCGGCCACACGGTGCCGTGCGGCAGGGCGACGGCGGGCAGGCGGGCGGGGGCGTCGATCCCGGGCGTCGGCGGTTCGTCGGGACGCGGGCTCGGCTTCGGGGGCGCGGCCGGCACGTCGGTGGCCTGGCCCGCAGGCACGGGCGCGCCGAAGGCGTGCGTGCCGCCGCCGCCCGGCGCGTCCTGCGCGGGGGCGGGCGCCTGGCTCGCGGCGAGGACGGCAATCGTGGTGGCAAGGGCAAGGTGCATCGCGAGGTGAGCGTAGCGCTCGAGGCGCATCGGCAGGCAGCGGCCCGTAGACTTTGCGCCCCCATGAACGCGAATGCCCCCTCGCCGTCCGGCCAGCGCCGGGAGAAGGTCGTCCTGGTCACCGGTGCCGGCGGCGAGATGGGCCACGGCCTGATCTCGGCGCTTGCCGCCGCCGGGCGCGCGATCGTGGCGATGGACATCCGCGAGCTCGACGCGGAGGTGCGCGAGCACTGCCGCAGTGCCTACGTCGGCGACATCTGCGACCCCGGCCTCATGGAGCGCCTGCACGCGCAGTACGAGGTGGCGGAGATCTTCCACCTGGCCGCGCTGCTCTCGACCCGCGGCGAGTTCGCGCCCGAGACCGCGCACCACGTGAACGTGGGCGGCACGCTCAACCTGCTCCGACTCGCCGCCGAGCAGGCGCGCAGCCACGGCCAGCGCGTCAAGTTCATGTTCCCCAGCTCGATCGCCGCCTACGGGCTTCCGAGCCTGGACGAGAAGCGGCGCCACCCGGTGGTGGGAGAGGACCAGTTCCCGCACCCGCACACCATGTACGGCGTCAACAAGCGCGCGGGCGAGGAGCTCGGCCGCTACTACCAGGACCACTACCGAAAGCTCGCCAAGGACCGCCTGGCGCACCCGATCGACTTCCGCTCGATCCGCTTCCCGGGAATCGTCTCCAGCGAGACCGTGCCATCCGGCGGCACCAGCGACTACGGCCCAGAGATGATCCACGCCGTGGCGCAGGGCAAGGCGTACGAGTGCTTCGTGCGCCCGGACACGCGCATCCCGTTCATGACCATGCCCGAGGCGATCGACGCGCTGCTGCGGCTGGCCGCGGCGCCGAAGGAGCGCCTCTCGCGCACCGTCTACAACGTGTCGGCCTTCAGCCCGACCGCGGCGGACTTTGAGCGCCTCGCGCGTGCCGCATTCCCGGGGGCGTCGGTGCGGTTCGTGCCGGACCTTGGCCGGCAGGCGATCGTCGACAGCTGGCCCGAGGAGTGCGACGACTCGGCCGCCCGCCGCGACTGGGGCTGGACGCCGACCTACACGTTCGAGACGGCCTTCGAGCGCTACCTGCTGCCGAAGGTGCGGGCCCGCTACGCCGGCGCCATGGCCTGAACGCACGCCGGAAGTACGCTTTCCGGGATGACGACCCTCGCTGAGCGCGGCTTCGAGACGCGCACCGACCGGATCCTCTCCTCGCTCAAGGAGAGCGGACAGCTGAAGCACCTGCAGACGATCGAGGGCCCGATGGGTGCCTCGGTGAGGCTGCGCGGCTACGGCGAGGTGGCCTGCTTCTGCTCCAACAACTACCTCGGCCTGGCCGACCACCCGGAGGTGGTGGAGGCCGGGATCGCCGGGCTGCGCCGCTACGGCGCGGGCACCGCGAGCGTGCGGTTCATCTGCGGCACCTTCGAGTGCCATGAGGCGCTCGAGGCGCGGATCGCCGAGCTCTACGGCGTGGAGGCGGCGTATTCGTTCACGAGCTGCTGGAACGCCAACGAGGCGATCTTCCCCACGCTCTGCGAGCCGGGCGACCTGATCATCAGCGACGAGCTGAACCACGCGTCGATCATCGACGGCATCCGCCTCGCGGCCGTGATCAAGAAAGGCTGCCACAAGGGCGTGTTCCGCCACGCGGACGTCGGCGACCTGCGCGCGAAGCTCGCGGCGGCGCGTGCCAACCCGGACGTCACCGGCGCCATCTGGGTGGTGACCGACGGCGTCTTCTCGATGGAAGGCGACATCGGCGACCTGCCGGCGCTGCGCGCGGCGTGCGACGAATTCGGCGCGATCCTGGTGGTGGACGACAGCCACGGCACCGGCGTCATGGGACGCACCGGCCGCGGCACGCACGAGCACTGGGGCATGCCCGGCACGGCGATCGACTACTTCACGGGGACGCTTGGCAAGGCGCTCGGCGGCGCTGCCGGCGGCTACGTGGTGGGCTCGCGCCGCGCGGTCGACCTCCTGGTGCAGCGCGGCCGGCCGACCCTCTTCTCGAACGCGCTGCCGGCGACGGTGGCGTGCAGCGCGACCAAGGCGATCGAGGTCCTGATGCGCGAGCCGCAGCGCGTGCAGAAGCTCCGTGACAACGTGGCCTACGCGCGCAAGGTGATCCGCGAGGCCGGCTTCGACGTCCTGGAGAGCCCGACCGCGATCTGCCCGATCATCGTGCACGACACGGCGAAGGCGATCGCGATGTCGCGCCGGCTCCTCGAGCTCGGGGTGTTCGTGATCGGCTTCGGCTTCCCGGTGGTCCCTGAGGGCCATGCGCGCCTGCGCTGCCAGGTGAGTGCGGCGCACGAGAAGCACCACCTCGACGCGTTCGCCGAGGCGCTGCGCACGCTGCGGCGGGAGTTCAGGTGATCTACCAGCGGGTGTACGACAAGGCCCTCGCGCAGGCGAGCTACCTCGTCGGCTGCCCGGAGTCGCGGGAGGCGATCCTGCTCGACCCCGAGCGGGACATCGACCGCTACGAGGCGGAGGCGCGCGCCCTCGACCTGCGCATCGTCGCAGTCGCCGAGACCCACCACC
>VEQS01000148.1 GCA_018883105.1 Phycisphaerales bacterium | reverse complement strand
GCCAAGCAGCCGCACATGCTCATCGCCGGCACCACCGGCAGCGGCAAGAGCGTGTGCATGAACACCATCATCATGAGCTGGCTCTACACCAAGCGGCCGGACGAGCTGAAGCTCTGCCTCGTCGACCCGAAGATGGTGGAGATGGCGCAGTTCGGCGAGGTGCCGCACCTGATGGCGCCGGTTGTCACCGACATGTCGAAGGCCGCCGGCATCCTGGAATGGGCCGTGCGCCACATGGAGGAGCGCTACGAGCTGCTCAAGGCCGCGAAGGTCCGTGACATCCGCGGCTTCAACGACCTCGGCGAGGAGGCGCTGCGCGCCGCCCTCGCGCCCCCGAGCGAGGAGGCATGGATCCGCACGCCCAAGAAGCTGCCCTACATGGTGTTCGTGATCGACGAGCTGGCCGACCTCATGATGCAGCACCGCGAGGTCGAGCAGTCGATCGTGCGCATCGCCCAGAAGGCCCGCGCCGTGGGCATGCACCTGGTGCTGGCCACGCAGCGGCCGCAGGCGAACGTGGTGACCGGCCTCATCAAGAGCAACATGCCATGCCGCGTCACGTTCCGCGTGGCGTCGGCCATGGACAGCCGGATCGTCCTCGACCAGAAGGGCGGCGAGCTGCTCCTCGGGCAGGGCGACATGCTGGTCGTCAAGAACGGCGCCAACGACGCCGTGCGCGCGCAGGGCACGCTGGTCGACGACCGCGAAGCCCGGGCCGTCACCTCGTTCCTCAAGGAGATCGCCGCGCCGAGCTTCGAGCGCGTGCTGGTGGCGATCCGCGGGCCCGGCTCGGCGTCCGAGCAGCCCGGTTCGGGCGGCGGCGCGGGACCGGACGGCGCGTCCGAGCGCGACGCACTCTTCGAGCGCGCGGTCGAGATCATGATCGAGGAGAACCGCGGCAGCGTCAGCCTGCTCCAGCGCAAGATGGCGATCGGCTACGGCCGCGCCAGCCGCCTGGTGGACCAGATGGCCGCGGCCGGCATCCTGGGCGAGGCGCGCGGCGCCAGCCCGCGCGAGGTGCTCATCACCATGGCCGACTGGCAGCGGATGCGCGAGCTCGAGGAGGACGGCCCCCGCGAGCTGACCACCGAGGAGGCGCGCCTGGCGCGCGCCGTCGACCGGGAGAGCCCGGACTTCCAGGACGCCTTCCACGACGAGGACGACCGATGAGCACCCACCCCATCCACCCCGAGCACCTGCGCCGTGGGCTCGACGCAGCCATCGCCGAGGCCGAGCAGGGCTGGCGAGAGGGCGGCATCCCGATCGGCAGCGCCCTGCTCGACGCCTCCGGCAGCGTGGTGGCCGCCGGCCACAACATGCGCGTCCAGTCGGGTGACCCGACCGCCCATGCCGAGGTCAGCTGCATCCGCAACGCCGGCCGCCGGCGCGACTGGCGCCAGCTCACGCTGGTCAGCACGCTGAGCCCCTGCCCCATGTGCTCGGGCACGGCGATCCTCTTCAAGATCCCGCGGGTCGTGATCGGCGAGCACCGCACGTTCCTCGGCGCCGAGGGCTGGATGCGCGCCAACGGCATCGACCTCACCGTGGTCGACGACCCCCGCTGCGTGGCGCTCATGGAGCGGCTGCAGCGCGAGAAGCCAGACCTCTGGGCCGAGGACATCGGCGAATAGCGGAAAGTCGGACATTCCGGCAAACCGGGGCGCGCATCGCTTGCAACGCGCGGGGACGCATCCGAGAGTCGGGGCGTCCCCGGTCGTTTCACCGCTCGACCCGGCGCAGGGGGCGCCCGGCCGGGGGTGGGAAGGCGACCTCGAATCACGGCCGGCGGGCTGCCCGTGCGGTGTGGGCAGTCCCCGGCCAACCGCGCCTCAGCGCTGCGCCTCAAGCGTCGCGCGCAGGCCCTCGTCGAACGGCACGATCACCTCGTACCCGATCGCCTCGCGCGCGGCGTCGACCGACGCTCGGCTGTGCAGCACGTCGCCCGCGCGCATCGGGCGGAACTCGCACGCCACGTTCGTGCCCAGGATCGCCTGCATCCGTTCGACCAGCTCGAGCAGCGCGTGGCTCGTCCCGCAGGCGATGTTGAGGACGCGCCCCTCCAGCGGCCCGGCGGCGCGCCCGGCCAGCAGGTTGGCGTGCACGACGTTCGCCACGAACGTGAAGTCGCGCGTCTGGGTGCCGTCGCCGTACACCACCGGCGAAAGCCCCGCACGCAGCCGTTCCGCGAAGATCGGCACCACCGCCGCGTACGGCGAGTCATGCCGCTGGCGCGGGCCGAAGATGTTGAAGTAGCGCAGGCTCACCGAGTCGATGCCGTAGCAGTTCCACCACGTGCGCAGGAGCGACTCGCAGGCGAGCTTCGAGAAGGCGTAGGGCGAGAGCGGGTCCGGCCGCAACGACTCGACCTTCGGGAACCCCGGCGCCCCGCCGTAGGCGCTGCTCGAGGCCGCGCAGACCACGCGCCGCACCCGGTGGCGCCGGCAGGCCTCCATCACGCGCATGGTGCCGGCGACGTTGGTCTCCAGGTAGTCAAGCGGCGCCTCGATGCTCTGCGGCACGCTGCCCCGCGCGGCCTGGTGGAAGACCAGTTCCGCGCCGGCGAGCGCCTCGTCGAGGGCCACCGCGTCCAGGATGCTGCCCCGCACGAACCGCGCCCGTGCCGCGGCGCCGGCGAGGTTCGCCAGGCGCCCGTTCGACAGGTCGTCCAGCAGCGTGACGTCCGCCCCGAGCGCGACGAGCGCGTCCGCGAGGTGGCTGCCGATGAACCCCGCGCCGCCGGTGACCGCCACCCGGCGGCCGGCATAGGCGGCGCGGTGGGACTCGATCGCCGGATGGATCAGCGGAACGTCGCCTTGAACGCCTTGATCGCCGCGCCGAACTGGTCGTCGAGCCCCTTGAAGCTCTTCTTCTCCGCCAGCTGGTCACGGACGGCCTTCGCGGGGCCCTGGAAGTGCTCGAGCAGGCCCTTCTCGAACGCGCTCACCTTGGCCACGGGGACGTCGTCCATGAAGCCCTTGCTGGCGGCGTAGATCGAGATGCACTGGTCGATGACGTCGAAGGGGCCGAACTGGCCCTGCTTCAGGAGCTCCACCATGCGCGCGCCGCGGTCGAGCTGCTTCTGGCTGGCGGCGTCGAGCTCGGTGCCCAGCTGCGCGAACGCCTCCAGCTCGCGGTAGGCCGCGAGGTCGAGGCGCAGCGAGCCGGCGACTTCCTTCATCGCCTTGATCTGCGCGTTGCCGCCCACGCGGCTGACGCTGATGCCCACGTTGATGGCGGGGCGAACGCCGGCGGCGAACAGCTCGGGCTGCAGGTAGATCTGGCCGTCGGTGATCGAGATGACGTTGGTCGGGATGTACGCCGACACGTCGCCTTCCTGCGTCTCGATGATCGGGAGCGCCGTCAGCGAGCCGCCGCCGTTCTCGTTGGAGAGCTTGGTGGCGCGCTCGAGCAGGCGGCTGTGCAGGTAGAAGACGTCGCCCGGGTACGCCTCGCGGCCCGGCGGGCGGCGCAGCAGGAGCGACAGCTCGCGGTAGGCGACGGCCTGCTTGGACAGGTCGTCGTAGACCACCAGGACGTGCTTGGGCGCCTTGCCCTCCTTGCCCTGCCACATGAAGAACTCGCCCATCGCGCAGCCGGAGTACGGGGCGATGTACTGGAGCGGCGCGGGGGCGCTGCTGCCGGCGCTGACGACGATCGTGTACTCCATCGCGCCGTTCTTGCGCAGCGTCTCGACGACGCCGGCGACGGTCGAGTCCTTCTGGCCGACCGCGACGTAGATGCACACCACCGCGTCCGGGGTGCCCCAGTACTTCTTCTGGTTGATGATGCAGTCGAGGCAGACGGCGGTCTTGCCGGTCTTGCGGTCGCCGATCACCAGCTCGCGCTGGCCGCGGCCCACCGGGATCATGCTGTCGACGGCCTTGATGCCGAACTGGAGCGGCTCCTTCACGGGCTGGCGCGCCGCGATGCCGGGCGCCACGATGTCCACCTTGCGGGAGGAAGAGGCGCGGATCGCCGGGCCGCCGTCGAGGGCCACGCCCAGCGGGTCCACCACGCGGCCGAGCATCTCCATGCCCACCGGCACCTCCAGGATGCGGCCCGTGGCCTTCACGGTGTCGCCCTCGCGGATCAGGTCGGTGTCGCCGAAGAGCGCGGCGCCGACGGTGTCCTGCTCGAGGTTCATGGTCAGGCCGGTGACGGCCTTGCCGCTCTGGGTCTGGAACTCGAGCAGCTCGCCCGACATCACCTTGCCGAGGCCGTAGACGCGGGCGATGCCGTCGCCCACCTCGACCACCTGGCCCACCTCGGAGATCTCGAGCTGGGAGGCGAAGTTCTGGATTTCCTGCTTGATGACGGATGCGATCTCGTCGGTCTTGATCTTCACGGCGTGCCTTTCGGGTTCTCTTGGGTCGGTGGTCGGGTGCGGGTCGCGCGGGAGGCGCGGGCCAGCTGGATCATGGTTCAGGCGACGAAGGCCCCGGCGTCGCGGCCTCCGAGGCCGCCGTCGAGGAGCGCCGCGCGCATGCGGCGCAGCTGGGCGGCGACCGACCCGTCGATCAGGCGGTCGCCGATGCGG
The DNA here is from genome assembly GCA_018883105.1 of Phycisphaerales bacterium. Lineage (GTDB taxonomy): Bacteria > Planctomycetota > Phycisphaerae > Phycisphaerales > SM1A02 > UBA966. The sequence continues at coordinate 1,954 of VEQS01000148.1, read as the reverse complement.
AGCTTGAGCCCGCCGATCATGGCGGGATCGGAATGGAAGTGCATGACCGGCTCCTTGCCGAGCGAGCGGCGCAGGTCGGCGGCGAGCGCCTCGCGCGCCGGGCCGTCGACCGAGCCCGAGGCGGTGAACACGTCGACCTCGACGCGCCCGAAGGCCTCCTGCTCCATGGAGTCGAACGCATCGGCGATGCCCTCCAGGGCCGCCAGGCGGCCCTTGCGGTTGAGCACCAGCATGAAGTTGAGCAGCGTGCCGGTCACCTTGCCGGCGAACATCCGGCGCAGGCTCTCGCCGCGGCGCGCGGGGTCGACGATCGGCGAGCGCAGGAACTCGGCGAACTTCCGGTCCGCGCGCGCCATCTCGGCGACCTCGCGCAGCTCGGCGCCCATCGACGCGATGCCGGCGTCGCCTCCGAGCTCGCGGGCGAGCTCGTACAGCGAGCGGGCGTAGACCTTGGCGACCTCGTCGACCTGGGTGGGCATCGGTTCCTCAGCGGCGGCCGGAGGCGAGTTCCTGGAGCGATTCCTGCACCAGGCGCTGGTTGTCCTGGTCGTTCACCTGCCGGCGCAGGATCTTCCCGGCGATGTCGGTGGCCAGCGCGGCCGACTGCGCGTGCAGCTCGGCGACGGCGGCCTTGCGGGCGGCCTCGATGTCGGCGTTGGCGCGCGAGACGCGCTCGGCGAGCTCCTGCTCGTTGCGGGCCTTCAGCTCGTCGGCGACGCGCTGCGCGTCGGCGCGGGCCTGCTTGATCATGGCCGCGGACTCCTCGCGGGCGCTCGCGAGCTGGCGCTCGAAGTCCGACTGGGCCTTCTTCGCGGCCGCGCGGGCCTCCTCGGCGGCCTTGATCTCGCCGACGATCTTGGCGTTGCGGTCGTCGAGGCCCTTGGAGACCTTGGGCCACACGAAGACCGAGAGCGCCAGGAAGACCACGCCGAAGACGGCGAAGGCGGTCGCGGCGGGCAGGATCTCGAAGGCGACCGGGTTGGATCCGCCTTCGGCGGCGGCGAGCAGGAGGGAGTGCATTCGTTGCTCCGTGGTGGTTGCCCGCGACGGGCGGGCGCCGTGAAGGGCCGCGCGCCCCTTCCGGGGCGCGCGGCCGGGTGGGTCACTTGTTGATGCCGAGCAGCGACACGACGACCGCGAACAGCGCGACGCCCTCGACGAGCGCCGCGGTCAGGATCATGTTCGTGAAGATGCGGCCGCCCATCTCGGGCTGGCGGGCGGTGCTCTCGTTGGCGGAGGCGCCGATGCGGCCGATGCCGAGGCCGGCGCCGATCACGGCGAGGCCGCCGACGATGCCGGCGCCGATGCCGACGCCCATGCCCTTGTAGTCCGCGACGGCGGCGCCGGTGTCGGCGACCACCGGGGCGGCGGCCGAGGCGGCGGCGAGGATCGCGAGGGTGACGGTGTTCTTCATGGTTGTGTCTCCGTTTGTTTTCCCGGCGCCGTGGCGCGCCGCGTCATGCATGTCCCGCGCATCCACGAGCGCGCGGGGAAGATCCGGGTCTCCGGCCCTGGTTCAGTGTCCGTGCACGGCACCCGGCGCATGGGCCGCCGCGCTCTCCGAACCGTGGTGCCCTTCGTGGCCGTGTTCCTCGTCGTGGTGCTCGTCATGGTGGGCCATCTGCGAGATGAACACCGCCGTGAGGAACATGAAGACGAACGCCTGCAGGAAGGCGACGAAGAGCTCGAGGAAGGTGATGACGACGGCGAAGCCGCCGGCGAGCAGCGAGATGCCGCTCACGGCCGCGACGCCGAGCGACGCGGCCATCGATCCGAACAGCATGAGCGTGGCCATCAGCGTGTGGCCGCCCACCATGTTGGCGAAGAGTCGGATGGCCAGGGCCGCGGGCTTGATCACCATGCCCAGGACCTCGACGGCCAGGATGATCGGCACCACGAACCAGAGGCCCTTGTTGCGCACCAGCTCGGCGCCGCCGCAGAGGTGCTCGAGCGT
>VEQS01000255.1 GCA_018883105.1 Phycisphaerales bacterium | reverse complement strand
TGCGATTTCGAGTGGCGCGCATGGATCGGAGATCCCACTTCGTCACCGCCGCCCCCAAGGTGACAGGGGTGCGCGAAACACGCCACCCAGAAGACGGCCATCGCGCCCACCATCCCCTCGATTCCGCCTGTCCTCCTCTGCCTCCGCTCACGCGGAGGGGTATGGTGCGTCCAAGGGTGGACCGATGAGAGCGACCCCGTCAGAGGCGCCAGCTTCAACCTGGGAGGCAGACATGACTCTGCACGCAATGACCCGTGCTGTCACCCTACGCACCCCCATCGCCATGCTGCTGGCCACCGCAGCGACGGCATCAGCTGACTTCACCGTCGTGCTGGGCGCCCAGAACGCAGACCAGTGGTTTGCGGGTGTGGGTCCCTGCCGGACCGCTGACTTCACCGGATTCCCCGAGTCCACGCAGATCACGGACCAATACGCCGCGCTGGGCGTCCAGTTCAGCTTCCCGGGAAGCGCCGGCAACGGCGTGCAGGGCAATTCGTTCATGTACCCGCAGGACGGACGGGGAATCGTCGGGGTCCGCCAGATCATCATGTCCTTCGATGGCCCGATGCGCGCGTTCGCGGCCTACTACCCCGGCGACGTGAGATTCGCCTTCTACTCGGGCTCAAGCCTGCTTTACGCCACCACCCTCACGTCGAGCAGCGCGAACAACTTCGCCGGATTCACGAGCGATGCGGGCTTCGACCGGGTGGTGCTCTCCGCGAACGAGCCGGTCAACATGGGGCTGTTCGTCGACAACGTCTACTTCTCGGCGGTACCTGGTCCAGCGTGCCCAGCCGATCTCGACCAGAACGGCGCGGTCGACGGCATCGACCTTGGCGTGCTGCTCGGCGCGTGGGGCCCATGCTCGGGGACATGCCCGGCCGACCTTAACCTTGACGGAGCCGTCGACGGAAACGACCTCGGCACCCTCCTGGCCGCCTGGGGGCCGTGCGGCGGCTGAGTTCATCGGCCTCGACGGCGGGCCATCGCGCTGCTGACGGGAGCTGACGGTGAAGGCGACGATGCCCGCGGCGCAGTGCCCGGAGGGGAGGTGGGAAGGGAGAGCGGGATGTGGAGGACCGTCGCTGTTTCCGCTCACGCGGAGGGGTTTGGTGCGTCCAGATGGGCGGCGGGCTCGTTGAGCTCGGTCAGAAGAATGAGTGTCTCAAGTTGTTTCCATCGCTTCCGTCATGTTCGCTGGTTCGCGCTGGCGACACTCGGCGCATCCCTGGCCGTTCCGTCATGGGCGGCGCCCCAGGACGCGGGCGTTGGCGTGGCATTGGCCGAGGGCGTTGCTCGCATGCAGACTGCGATCGGCAGGGATCATGCGGATCTGGTCAGCCGAGTGAACGTGTGTCCCGGGGCGGTTCATGCGTCGGAAGTTCTTCGGGTCGCGCGCGGCTACAGAGCGGCCCGCGACTGCGTGCAACTCATCGAGAGATCCAAGCCCTTCTGTTCCGTCGTCGCAGACGACTTGCCGGCGTACGAGTCTCTGGCCGCTGATGCCCGTTCCGCCGTGCTTGGAC
>VEQS01000147.1 GCA_018883105.1 Phycisphaerales bacterium | reverse complement strand
GCGCAGCACCTACAACAAGGCGGCAAGCCACTACCGCGCGACCAAGGTCCAGGCGGAGGCGGCGGAGCGGCTGCTCAAGTCGGCGGCCCTGCTCGACCAGCAGGCTGGCGATGGCGCCTCGAAGGAGCCAGTCGATCCCGAGGCGCTGAAGGCCGCGATCGAGGATGCCCAGAAGAGCCTGCAGGGATTCAAGGACGCCGCGCTCAACGATCCGTCGGATCGCGATGCACGCGCGAACGCGCAGCAGAGCCTGCGCCTCCTGCGTGCGCTGGAGCAACTGCAGAAGCAGCAAGAGCAGCAGCAGCAGCAGCAGCAGCAGAACGAGCAACAAGACCAACAGAAGCAAGATCAACAGCAGCAACAGGAACGGCAGAAGCAGGACAACCAGCAGAAGCAAGAACAGCAGGAGCAAGACCAGCAGCAGGAGAATTCCGGCGATGGCCAGGACCGGCAACAGCCAAAGCCGAGCGAGGGCGACCAGCAACCTCCGGAGCAACCCCCTCCACCCAAGCCGTCCGGCGAGCGCCCCGGCGAGATGACCAAGCAGGAGGCCGATCGCCTGCTGCAGGCCGTCCGCGACCGCGAACGCGAGCGCCGCACCGACCAGGAGCGCGCCGCGGCCGTGCCGCGCAACCGCCGCCCTCCCGCCAAGGACTGGTGATGCACCCGATGCGGACGCTCGTCATCCTCGCCGCACTGATGGCCGCGTGCGTCGCCCGCGCCGGCGACGTGCGGTTCGTGCCGCCGGCGGCGGAGACCTGGGAAGGCATCCCGGTGCGCATCCTGGTGGAGGTGAGCAACGCCGCCGACGTCCAGGCGCCGATCGGGCCGAAGGTGGACGGCGCGCAGGTCCGCGTCGTCGAGCGCGGGCGCCAGTCGCGCACCGAGGTGCGCAACGGCCGCGTGTCGAGCTCGACCAGCGTCACGTGGGCGGTGGAGGTGACGCCCGAGGCGCCCGGCACGCTCGCCATCCCCCCGATCTCGGTGACCGCCGACGGCGTGGAGCGGTCCAGCCCGGCCTTCACCGTCGCCGTCCGCCGCAGCGACGCCGGCGACCTGCTCTCCGCCGAGATCTACGGCAGCCCGCCCGAGGTGTACGTGGGCCAGCCCCTCGACCTCGTGCTGCGCATCGTCATCAAGCCCTACCGGGACCCGAACTACGGCCAGCTCAACGAGACGCAGATGTGGGGGCTCGTCGACGTCCAGGGAAGCGAGTGGGGACCGTTCGAGCCGGAGGTCGCCGACCTGGTGCGCCGCAGCGCGGTGCCGCGCTCGCACCAGGAGTCGCGCGACGGCGCCACGTGGTTCGTCTACGAGCTGAAGAGCAGGACCTGGCCGCCGAAGGCGGGCTCCGGCGTGCCCGACCTCAAGCCGGTCAAGGTCGCCATGACCTACCCGATCGCGCTGCGCGAGACGCAGTCGTTCTTCCTCGAGCGCCAGCTCACCATCTCCGACGCCCGCCCGCTGAGCGTGCGCGCCGAGGCCACCGGCATCCGCGTCCTGCCGATTCCCGAGGCGGGACGCCCAGGCTCGTTCACCGGCGCCGTGGGCGAGTTCCGCCTCGACGTGCAGGCGAAGCCCGTCGACGTCGAGGTCGGGCAGCCCGTGACGCTGACACTCACGCTGCAGGACGCCTCCGGCCGCGCAAACCTCGAGTCGGTGCTTCCGCCCGCGCTCGCGACGAACGCCGAGCTCACGAAGGACTTCCGCGTGCCGACCGATGCCCTCTCGGGCGAGGTGTCCGGCAATGCCAAGCGGTTCACGGTCACCGTGCGCCCGACGCGCGCCGGCGTCGAGGCCATCCCGCCGATCGACTTCTCCTCGTTCGACCCGTCGACCAGGTCCTTCCGCACGGTGCGGAGCACGCCGATCCCGGTCACCGTGCGACCGGCAAGCCGAATGGACCTTGCGAAGATCGTCGGTGCCGGCGCCGCCTCCGGCGGCGGTGACGCCGTGCCCGCGGCCGGCGCGACGCAGCTCACCGCCGTCACCGAGGGGCTCGTGGCGAACAAGCCGGTGTCGACGGCCATGCTCGCGCGCGCACCGAGCGGGATCGATGCGCTCTTGGCGGCCTGGCTCGCGATTCCGCCGCTCGCGGCCGTCGGCGCCCTGGCATGGCGGGCGCGCCGGGATCGGCATGCGCGTGACGGCGGGCTGGCACGTCGCTCCCGCGCCGGCCGTCGCGCGCGCGAACGCCTGCGCAACGCCGAGGATGCGGCCGGCATCGCCGCGGCGGTCACGGGACTCGTCGAGGACGCGGTCGGGCGGGCCGAGGGCACCCTCACCCGCGGGGACATGGACGCGACGCTCGCGGCAGGCGGCGCCGACGCGGGACTGCGCCACCGGGTTGCCGACGTGCTCGCGCGCTGCGACCGTGCGCGGTACGCCGGGATGGGAAAGGCGCCCGAGGCTGACCTGCGCGCCGAGGCCGCCGCGGTGATCGATGCGCTCGATGCCGCCGGGCTCACGCGCATGCAGAGGAGGGCGTCATGACGCGCGCCTCCGTCGTGCGCGCACTCGTCGCCGCGGCAGCGCTTGCCTGCGCGGCCACCGGCTCGGCCGCGCAGTCCCCCGCGGCCCCGCCGGCGGCCGATCCGCTCGCCGCCGCGCAGGCGGCGCAGGCCGCCTACGAGCGCGGCGTCGAGCTCCTGCGCACCGATCCCGCCGCCAGCCAGCGCTCGTTCGCCGAGAGCGCCGCCGGCTGGGAGCGACTGCGCGCGGAGGGCTTCGGCGGGGGAGCCCTTGAGTTCAACCTCGGCAACGCCTACCTGCAGGCCGGCGACCTCGGCCGCGCCATCGCGCGCTACCTCGCCGCCGAGCGCGACCTGCCCGGCGATGCCGACCTCGCGAGCAACCTTGCGCAGGCACGTGCGCGCGTCGCGAGCTCCTTCGAGCGAAGCGGCGGGACGATCCTCGTCGACAGCGTGGCGCGCGCCTGGCACGTCGTGCCGGCGGCCATCCGCGAGGCGACCTTCTGGGGCGCATGGATCGTCTTCTGGACGCTGCTGTGCGCGCACGTCGCCGCCGGCCGCCTCCCATCGGCCGCCGCACGCGCGGTGCTGGCCTCCGTGCTCTGGACCGCGGGCCTGGCTGCCGCCGCCTCCGGCGGTTCGCTGCTCGCCGACGATGCGCTGCGGCGGATGAACCCGAAGGCCGTGCTCGTCGAGCCGGGCATCATCCTCCGCAAGGGCAACGGCGACGGCTTCGAGCCCGCATTCGCCGAGTCGCTCGGCCCCGGCGTCGAGTGCACGGTGCTCGAGGAACGCCCGGGCTGGCTCCGCGTCGAGCTCCCCGACGGGCGTGCCGGCTGGGTGCGCCAGTCGCAGGCCGAGCGGCCGTAGCGGATGCATCCGTGCGGGCGGACGGTTCTCCTAAAAGCGTCCACGCCCCGCGCGGGGCGGGGCGTGGAACGAGGCGGAGGAGGTGGGATTCGAACCCACGAGCAGGCAAGCCCGCTACTAGTTTTCGAGACTAGCCCTTTCAACCGCTCAGGCACCCCTCCAGGGCGATCGCGGCCAGAGGCGCAGTATCGGCGGACGTGCGCATCCGGTCAAGGGCGTTCAGCCCGCCGGACGTTCCGGGACGGGCTGGCCCGCGGTGCAGGAATCCCCGTCGCAGCACGGCTGGACGTTGGTGCCGCACGTGGCGCACTGGCCGTGGCCGTGGACCTGCACGACGCGCAGCGGGTGCCCGCAGAAGGGGCATCGGGCAGAGGCGGCAGGCTCGGCGTGCGCCATGGGTCAGTCCCGTGTGGTGAGCACCACGATGCCGCCGACGATGAGCAGCAGTCCGAGGAGCTTCTTCGCCGAGAACTCCTCGCCGAGCAGAACGAAGGCGCCGACGGCCGCGAACGTGGGCGCAAGCGCGAACGCCACGGGCTTCACCCGACTGACGTCGCCCGAGGCAAGGCCGAGGTAGAAGAACGCGATGCCCAGCGCCCCGGCCGACACGCCGGCGCCGAGCACGAGTTTCCACCACGTCGCCGACGAGGCCTGCATCCACTCCGTGGGCTCGCGCGCCGCGGACACGCCGATCGGTTCGAGCCAGCCGCGCGTGGCGGCAAGCCATGCCGCCCAGATGATCGGAAGGGCAACCGTGGCCCGCACGGCGATCGCCGTCATCGGGCCGACCTCCCCGGACTTCAGCGCACTCTTGGCGGCCAGTTCGCCGATTCCCCAGAACAACCCGGCCAGGATGGCGAAGACGATCGGGGCCATGCGCCGCGGTCAGCGCCGGGCGGGCGCCTCGAGGCCACTGGCCTCCCAGTCGATCGTGATCTTGTCCTGCACGATCTCCTCGATCACGACCTCGAAGTCGGTGCGGCCGTTGCGCTCGACGAGCGGGCGCGCGCCGTCCACCAGTTCGGCCAGCCGGCGCTGGATGAGGGCGGTCAGCTTGAATCGGCCGCCCATCTTCTGGACGATCTCATCGCTCTTGAGGGCATCGATCACGGGAGGAGCTCCTGCAGGTGGTGCCGCGGCGGGGACCCGCACGGCGAGCCACATAGTGTAGCCGTGCCGTGGATTTCCCCAAACCCCTGCCGTTCCGTGGGTTCCATGCGTGCCGGTAGCCTCCCGGCCGTGACGCCCGAGGCTTCCGCCCGCTTCCCGGCCGCCTTGCGCGTGAAGCGCGGGGAGGACTTCGACCGGGCCTACGCGGCGCGCCGGAGACGGGATTTCGGCGGCATCGTGGTGTACGCCTGCCCGAACGGGCTGCCGGTGACGCGGCTCGGCCTGAGCGTGTCGCGGAAGGTCGGGTCCGCGGTGGTCCGCAACCGCGTCAAGCGACTGCTGCGCGAGGCATTCCGTACGTCGGCCGCCGCCCTGCCGCCGGGGCTCGACCTCGTGGTCGTGGCGCGTCCGCACCAGGGATGGGACCTGACCCGCTACGCCGAGGCGCTCGCCACCGCGGCGCGCGCGCACGCGCCGGCGTGACTCGCATCGACGTTCACGGCACGGGATCGTGCCCGCACGCTCCCCACGGGTTGCATCGCACGATGCGCACGGCCGCCATCCATCCGCCGCGCACCGCGCCATGGCGCTCGATCGCCTCGAGCGCGTAGGCCGAGCAGGACGGCTGGAACCGGCACCATCCGCGCGTCGCCCACGCGAGATGGCGCTGGTAGCGCCGGACGGCCGTCATCATGCCGCGCGCGACGACGCCCGGAACCGTCGGCGCCTCAGCCATGGCGCACCGGGTTGCGCACGCGGCCGACGCCCGGGATCTCGACCTCGACCACGTCGCCCGCGGCGAGGAACACCGGGGGCTTTCGGCCGAAGCCGACGCCCGCGGGCGTCCCGGTGAGGATCACCGTGCCGGCGGCGAGCGTCATGCCGCGCGACAGGTCGGCGATGATCCGCGTGACCGGATGGATCATCGCCGAGGTGTGGCCGTCCTGCATCACGGTGCCGTTGACGCGCGTGACGAGCCGAAGCGCCTGCGGATCGGGCACCGACGCGGCGGGCGCCTCCGGCCCGATCGGGCAGAAGGTGTCGAAGCTCTTGCCGCGGCTGAACTGGCCGCCGGACCCCTCCCGCTGCCACCAGCGGGCGCTCACGTCGTTGGCCGCCGCATAGCCGCGCACGTACGAAAGCGCGTCCCGCTCGGGAACGTCGCGGCAGTCGCGGCCGATGATGACCGCGAGCTCGCCCTCGAAGTCGACCTGCGGCCCGTGCTCGTCGCAGATCGGGGGAATCACGATCGTGTCGCCGTCGCCGCACGCGGCGGACGGGTTCTTGTGGAAGACGACGAGGCTCGCGGGGGCCGCCCCCCCCATCTCGGCGGCGTGGTCCGCGTAGTTCTTCCCGATGGCGACGATGGCGGGCGGGCGCTGGGGCATGGCACGCAGGCTATCGATGCTTCGGCCGGCGGGGACGCGGCAACTTCCCGCGTCAGGGGGCCGGCGGCGGGGCCGGGACGCAGTCCCATGAGCAGCGCACGAAGCCGGTGGCGACATCGCACGAGTACGACACGGATACACGCTGCGGAAAGCACTGGAGCTCGGCTTCATGCACGCATTGCGCGAAGTTCGGGTCGCACGGCGAGACCATGTCCGAACCGGAATTCTGGCTGGCAGAAAGCAGCGCGAGCACCTGCGGCAGTCCCGGGGCCGCCGGGTCGGACATCGCCCACTCGAGCAGCCGACATCGAACGCGGAGCCTCGGCCCGCCGTCACGGTGGACGACGAGGGTGGTGTCGGGGCCCGATGTGGACGCCACGTCGACCGCGCAGACCTCGACACCCTTGCGGAGCACGACGAAGCCGCCGGTCCCGCGTTCCACCGTGGTGGCCGGCGGAAGGAGCTCAGCGGAAAGGAAACGGACGTCCGCCGAGAACGGCGAGGTTTCCGGAGTGCGCCCGGCCAGGACGTAGGTCCCCCCGGATTCGCCAGGCACGGCGGTCGTTCGAAGCTCGAATCGATAGGTCAGCGCGGTCTGGAGGTGGTCCACCTCGATCACCGCCACCACGCGAGGCGGGGGATCGGCCGGTGTGGCGC
>VEQS01000254.1 GCA_018883105.1 Phycisphaerales bacterium | reverse complement strand
CCGTCAGGCAGATGAGGAGCACGCCGCCGATGGCCAGCAGCGCCTGGATGAACGGCCCGCTCGTTGCGCCGAAGGACAGGTTGCTGACGAACGCGTTCACCGCCAGCGGCAGCGCCAGGTACAGCAGCCCGGTGATCGCGCTGAACGCGATGATCGACCAAACCTCCGGCATCTCGGGCCGCATGAGCCCGGCCATCCGCGCCAGGGGCGACCCGTCATGGTGGTCGCCGTGGCCCGAGGCGTCGTTTCCGTCGCCGGCGCGCAGGCCGTCGGCGGGCAGCTGCGGCCGGACCAGCGCCAGGTCGATCGGCGACTCGGCATCGGGGGCGCCCAGGAACTCAACCAGCGCGCGGCGCGACATCGGGCGCGGCAGTTCCTCGGGCAGGTCCGAGGTCCACGCGCGCGCACGAAGCATGCCGTGGCGGGTGATGGCGACCCAGGACTTTCGCGGGGACGACCATGCCACCAGCGGCAGCGCGTCGTCGGCAAGCCAGACCGCGTCGGCGATGCTGAGCCGGTACGGGCTCGCCTCGAGCCCCATCTCGGCAGCGGCCAGCCGCAGGCGTTCCAGCGGCTCCTGACCGGACGAAGAGGCCATCGAGGCACCGGCGTCCTGTGAGCGGAAGTCGGTGCCCGCACCGCGGGCCAGGTGCACCAGCAGGGCCACCGTGGCCGAGGAAAGGGCCCTTTCCTCGGCTCCGGACGGGTTGAAATCCATCGGCAGGGCCTGGGCCATCGAAGCCCAGCAATCCTAAGGTTGGGCCCGGCAATCTGCGGGCCGCCCGGAGCGCAAATGACGAAATTTGCGCGTCCGAAATCACGAAACTTCGGTCGTGTATTCAGGTACCCTTCGCCCGACACCGTCACCTGGAGGAGAATCAGCCCATGAAGACCGCCGCCCTCCCCGCCCAGCCCTCCGGCAACGACTTCGCCCGCGACATGGTCGCCGGCCTCGTCGTGTTCCTCGTCGCGCTGCCGCTCTGCCTGGGGATCGCGCTTGCCTCGGGCGCACCGCTCCTCTCGGGCCTGATCTCGGGCGTGATCGGCGGCATCGTGGTCGGCATCCTGAGCGGATCGCACGTGAGCGTCAGCGGCCCGGCGGCAGGCCTCGCGGCGGTGGTGCTCGCGCAGATCACCTCGCTCGGCTCGTTCGAGGCGTTCCTGCTGGCCGTCCTCATCGCGGGCGGCCTGCAGGTGGCCTTCGGCGCGTTCAAGGCCGGTTTCCTCGCCAACTACTTCCCCACCAACGTCATCAAGGGCCTGCTGGCGGCCATCGGCGTGCTGCTCATCCTCAAGCAGGTGCCGCACCTCGTCGGCTACGACCGGGACTACGAGGGCGAGATGAGCTTCGCGAGCGCCACGGGGGGCAATACCTTCTCCGACCTCGCCGAGGCGGCCCGTGCGTTCGTGCCGGGAGCGCTCGCCGTCGGCGCGGCCTCGCTCCTCATCCTGATGGCCTGGGACCGGATCAGGTTCCTCAAGCAGTCCGTGGTGCCCGGGCCGCTGGTCGCGGTGGTGGCCGGCACGCTCATGAGCGAGCTGATGCGCTCGA
>VEQS01000253.1 GCA_018883105.1 Phycisphaerales bacterium | reverse complement strand
GCCGCGCCGGCGGCGCCGGCGAGGGCGGCGGCCGAGACGGCGGCGGCCACGGAGGTGCGCAGGGTGACGTTCTTCATCTGTTGGACTTTCCGGGTGGAAGGAGACTCAAGACCCAAGCGAGCTGCGGAATCGAACGCCGACCCGCCGCTGTCCACGTGCCCACATTTGATCCCGCAATCCTTCCGGCTCCGTTTCGGAACGGCCAAAGCCGCGTTCGACTTTCATGAGCAAATCGTTCAGCGCTTGGCCTTCGAGGCCCGCTCCACCTGCTCGAGGTAGCGCGCCACGTCCTCGCGCGGACGGACGGCCTGGGCGTCGCGCAGGAGGGGCAGCGCATCCGAGAAGCGCTCCTGGGAGACGTAAACCTGCGCGATCCGGACCTTTGCGTTGGCCGCGAAGGCGTCGATGCGCGCCGCACGCTCGTAGAAGAGGATCGCCTCGTCGGGACGCCCGCCGCGCTGGTGGTGCTGGCCAAGCAGCATGAGCGCCTCGCCGTCGAGGGGGTCAAGCTCGATGACCTCCTCCAGGATCCTCACCGCCGCGCCGTCGGTGGCGCCGCCGGCCATCGCCAGCCGTGCCTGCAGCTTCAGGACGCGGCGCTTGTCGCCGTCGGAGAGCCCGTCGCCCCACTGGTCGCGCACGCGCTGCAGCAGGTCGGAGGCCTGCGCCGACCCGCCGCGCGCGGCGAGCATCTCGGCGGCGCGGATCGAGCGGCCCGGCGACTGCCCGGGATCCTTCTCCATGGCGCGCGCATAGGCGCTGGCGGCGCGATCGGGCAGCGACTCCGCGACGTAGATGTCGCCGAGGGTGAACAGGCTGTCGACGGTCGACTTGCCGATGCCGTCGAGCGCCTCCAGGTTCACCGCGGCCTTCATCGGCTCCTTGAGGCCGAGGTAGGTGTGCGCCTGCAGCAGCCAGAAGTCGGCCTTGTCCGGGAAGGCGGTGATCAGGACGTCGAGCAGGCTCGCCGCGTCCTCGTACTTGCCTTGCTTGAACACCGAGCGGGTGAGGCCCAGGCGCCACTCGACGTTCTCCGGCTGCAGCAGCAGCGCGTTCCGGTACGCCGCCTCGGCGGGCTGGTAGTCCTGGCGCGACGAGTGGCAGAAGCCGAGAAGCCCGTACGAGTACGCGTCGGCGCCGCCAAGCTCGATCATTCGGTTGAACGCGGCGATCGCGTCCTCGAGCATGTTCTTGCGCACGCAGATCAGGCCGATGCTCCGGTACGCGCGGCGGAAGCTGGGGAACTTGGCCACCGCGTCGCGGTAGCGCGCGAGCGCGTCGTCGAGCTTCTCCTGCTGGAACAGGATGCCGCCGAGCGTCAGGTCGAGGACGGCCGAGGCGTCGGGGCGCACCGACTCGCGCAGCAGCCGCTCGGCCGCGGGCAGCTCGTCGGGCATCAACTGGCGGACGAGCTCCAGGAGCGCCAGGTCGTCCGGCGTCACCCGCGGCTCGACCTCGGGGTTGATCCCGTAGCCGCCGATGAAGGAGCGACGGAAGCCGGGGTCGTCCCAGATCGCCGACAGGTCCGGCGGCGCCACCTGCGTCGACGGCCGCGGCATCAGCT
>VEQS01000252.1 GCA_018883105.1 Phycisphaerales bacterium | reverse complement strand
CGGTCGAGCGCGAAGCGCACGGCGTTCATCGTGAAGTCCGGCGTCTCGATCGACGCGGGTTCCGCCGCGCTTCCGGCCACCTCGATGCGGTCAACGCCCGACTCCAGGGTCGCGCGCGCCGCCACGATGGTCGCCTCCGCGCGCGAGTCCTCGATGCGCGCAGGCCGACCGGTGGCCACCAGGCGAACGCCCTCGGGCGTCGCGAGCGTGGGCGTTCCCTCGGGCGCCGGCGTCATCACCAGGCGGCCCGTGAACGACACGGTCACCACGTCGTCCTCCGACTCGGCCACCGCGCCGAAGGCCAGGCCCAGGAGGTGCGCATGGCGCGGGCCGGCGGCCGCGGTCGCGGGCACCGTGCCATCGATCCGCGCCGACGCGATGCCGAGCCCCGAGCCACGGCGCATCCAGAACACCGCGTCCACCCGGTCGCCGGTCACGCGCGAGACGCGGCCTTCCTCGGTGGCGACGATGTCCACCGAGTCGAACATCGAGAGCTGGAAGAGCCGCGCGCCGGGCGCGGCCGGCGCCGCCTGGGCCAGCACCGCGGCCGCCAGCCAGCCCGCACCGCCGCCACCCGCCCCACCGTCCATCCGCGCTGCGCCGGGCGCGCGGATCCCCGCGCGCGTGCGGTTGATGCGGATCGGCGCCAACGTCCGGTCGATCACCAGCCGCTCGATGTCCTTGCCGTCGGCCGAGAGCGTGAGCGACAGCCCCTCGCCGTCGAGGGACAGCGTCTCGCCCAGGATGCGGAAGCGGCGGTCGCAGCGCACCTCGCCGGTCTCCGACTCGAAAGACGCCTCGGGCGCCTCGACGGTGATCTCCGGCGCGTCGGACTTCAGGTCCACCGCACGCCCGTCCTTCGGCCGGTAGATGCGGATCACCACGTTGCCGGAGAGCCGCCCGCTCTCCAGCGCGCGCTTCGGCACGCGCGCGGCCATGTCGTCGCTGCGCATCGTGACGATGCGGCCACCGTCGCCGTACAGCACCGCGCGCGGATCCTTCATCGCCAGGCGCTTGTCCGGCAGCGGATCGATGCGCGACGCCGTGTACTGCTGCTTCAGGTTGCCGGCCGCGTCGGCCACCTGCACCCACGCCCCCTGCTCCAGGCGCACCGCTTCCTGCGACCCAAACCGCGGCCCCGTGCCCGCGCGTTCCTGGTCGCTCAGCGGCTCCGGCACCACGAGGTCCGCCACCGGGCGCTCGCGCGTGCGAACGGCGCGCTTCGGGCCCGACTGCCGGTCGACGAGCCATGCCGCCACCACCAGCCCGACCGAGGCCGCCACCGCCACCGCCGTCAGGATCCATGGGCGCCGACGGCGCCGCTTCCAGGGGTCTTCAGGTGCTGCGGGGCCGCTCATCGGCGCGCCCCGCCGATCGGGAGGCGTCCGACGGGGCGTCGAACATGGCCAGCGCGTCGTTCCATCGGTCCTGGCTCCGCAGGAGGTGCTCCACCACCTCGCGCACCGCGCCTCGGCCGCCGGGCGCGGCGGTCACGTAGGCCGCCGCGGCACGGACTTCCGCCGCGGCATCGTGCACGGCCACAGGGTATCCGCACGCCCGCATCGCCGG
>VEQS01000017.1 GCA_018883105.1 Phycisphaerales bacterium | reverse complement strand
GGACGGTGGCGGCGCGCGCGAGCGCCGGGTCCATGCCCATCGCCACCGCCGCAGCCTCCTGCGCCTCGGCGAGCAGGAAGAGGTAGGCGGGTGCGCTGCCGACCGCGCTGACCGCGGCGTCCATCAGCGACTCGTCGATGCGCCCGGTAGCGCCCACCGCGCCGAAGAGGCGCCCGGCGTCGGCGAGGTCGCGCTCCGTCGCGCCGGGCCCGGCGGCGATCGCGGTGAATCCCAGCCCATGGCGCACAGGCGTGTTGGGCATCGCGCGCACGACGCGCGGGCCGCTCCCGAGCAGCGCGTGGATCGATGCACCGGTCCATCCGGCCATCACGCTCACGACGCAGGCAGAGCCGGGCAGCGGCCCGAGGCCTGCCGCCACCTCCTCGAACTGCTGCGGCTTCACGGCGAGCAGGATCGTGGACGCGGTGCGCGCATCCGCGAGTCGGTCCGATGCCGAGATGCCGAGCGGCCGCGCGCGCTCGCGCCGGGCGGCATCGGGCTCGACCACGGTGACGCTGCCGGCCGGCACCGCGCCCGACTCGATCGCCCGCTCCAGGATGGCGAAGCCGAGGTTGCCGCACCCGACGAACGCGATGGTCCCGCCCGAGCCGGGCGTTCCGCCTGCCTGCATGGCCGGGCAGGCTACGCGGCGTCCGGCGACTACGATTCCTCCCGATGAGTTCCGCCGTCCAGACCCTCGACTTCGAGCAGCCCATCGCCGAGATCGAGCGCCAGATCGCCGCGCTCGAGTCCCGCGCCGACGCCGAGTCGATCCGCGACGAGATCGCGACGCTCCACGAGACCCGCAACAGCCTGCTGTCGAAGGCCTACTCGGGCCTCTCCCCGTGGCAGACCGTCCGAGTGGCGCGCCATCCGCAGCGGCCGCAGACCCTCGACTACGTGCAGATGATCTGCCGCGACTGGTGCGAGCTGCACGGAGACCGCCGCCACGGCGACGACCCGGCCATCGTCACCGGCTTCGGCCGCATCGGGAGCATCAAGTGCCTCGTCGTCGGCCACCAGAAAGGCCGCGACACGAAGGAGCGCCTGTCGTGCCACTTCGGCTGCGCGCATCCGGAGGGCTACCGCAAGGCGCTCCTCAAGATGAAGCTCGCCGAGAAGTTCCGCCTGCCGATCGTCACCCTCGTGGACACGCCGGGTGCGTACCCGGGCATCGGCGCCGAGCAGCGCGGGCAGGCCGAGAGCATCGCGGTGAACCTGCGCGAGATGAGCCGCCTGCGCGTGCCGGTGATCTGCATCGTGATCGGCGAGGGCGGCTCCGGCGGCGCGCTCGGCATCGCCGTCGGCGACCGCGTGGCGATGCTCCAGAACAGCTGGTACAGCGTGATCAGCCCGGAAGGCTGCGCCGCCATCCTCTTCAAGGAGGCCAACGAGCGCACCAACAACCAGGCCGCCAACGCGCTGTCGCTCACCGCCGCGGACAACCTGCGCAACGGGCTGATCGACGACGTGATTCCCGAGCCGCTCGGCGGCGCGCACCGCGACCCGAAGGCGATGGCCGAGCGCATCCAGCACTACGTGGTGGACTGGGTGCGCGAACTCTCGCGGATCGATCCGGACACGCTCGTGCGCAAGCGCTTCGAGAAGTTCCGCTCGATCGGCAGCGTGCGCTGAGTCCGGCGGCCACGTTGACGGATCGCACGAAATCCGCTAGGATTCACGATTCTCGGCGCAGTTGGGCGCGCCGCGCGAGGTCCACGCATGGCGAAGACCGGTAAAAAGACCCCTGAGAAGAAGGCAGCCAAGCCTGCCGCGAAGGCGAAGCCGGCCCCCAAGGGCAAGGCGCCCGTACCGGCCAAGCCGGCGGCCAAGGTTGTCGCCAAGCCCGTGGCCAAGCCGGTCGCCAAGCCGCTGCCCCCCGCGAAGGCGCCGATCCCGGCCCCGGTCGTCATCCCGATCCCGAAGATCGTGAACTCCGGGCCCAAGGAAGTCATTCCGGCGGTGGCCCCCAAGCAGGTCTGGCGTGCCTCGAATGAGGCACCGCCGCCGAAGAAGAAGCCCGGAAAGGGGGCGCCGCCGCCGTCGATCCGCGACCCCCGCAAGGAGGCGCTGGAGGCGATGCGGCAGCAGCAGCTCGCCGCCGAGCGCGCCGCGAACAAGGGCCGCAAGATCGACTTCACCTCCGTGAAGAGCGTGGCCAGCGTCGCCGCGGCCATGAAGCCCGACTCCAACGGCTACGTCGTCGTCAACGGACGGCGCGTGCGCGTCATCCCGACCAAGGCCGCGATGCCGAAGAAGAAGGCCGCCGCCGCCAAGCCGGCGCCCGAGAAGGCGCGCGACGAGGGCCCGACCGACGCGCAGATCGCGGCGATCAAGACGCGGCTCTCGGCGAAGGAGCTCGCCGACTACAAGGCGATCCTGCTGCAGGCGCGCGCCGAGCTCATCGCGCGCGTCACCGGCCTCGAGGACGAGGCGCTGCGCAGCTCCGGCGGCAACCTCTCCAACATGCCGCTGCACATGGCCGACATCGGCACCGACACCTTCGACCAGGACCTCGCCATCGGCATGGCCGAGACGGAGCGCGAGCTCCTGCGCGAGATCGACGAGGCGCTCGACCGCGTCGTGGCCAAGACCTACGGCGTGTGCCAGCTGACCGGCAAGCCGATCCCGAAGGCGCGCCTCGACGCCAAGCCGTGGGCCAAGTACACGGTCGAGGCCGCGCGCCAGATCGAGAAGATGGGCGGGCGCTGACGCCATGCAGGCCTGGCGGTCGCCGCGCGCGTGGGCGGTGCTCGCGCTGACCTTCGCGGCCGCGCTCGCGCTCGACCTGTTCACGAAGGAATGGGCGTTCCGGACGGTGGCGGGCCAGCCGGTCGAGCTCGACTACTCCGAGGTCGCGGGCAACCCGTCCTACTCGCTGCCGTGGCACCCGGGCGTGCGCGCGGTCCCGTCCGATCTCCTCGACTTTCGGCTGGTGCTCAACCATGGCGCGGTGTTCGGGATCGGGCAGGGCAGGGGTGCCCTGTTCATCGCGTTCACGGTCCTCGCGGTGGCGACGGCGCTCTGGGTGTTCGGGCGCCACACCGGCGCGCGCAGCCACCTCAGCCACGTCGGGCTGGCGCTGGTGCTCGCCGGCGGCATCGGCAACATGGTCGACCGCGTGTCCGTGGGCGCGGTGCGCGACTTCCTGCACCTCTTCCCTCGGCGCGAGCTGCCGTTCGGGCTGCACTGGCCCGGCGGCAGCGACGAGTGGTTCCCGTGGGTCTTCAACGTCGCCGACATGGAGCTCATCGCGGGGATGCTGCTCCTGATGCTCGCCGTGCACCTCAACGAGCGGCGGGCGGCGATGGCCGCGGCGATCGGTCCCGGAACCGGTCCGAGAGTTGAAAATAACAGAGCATTGGTAATCTGCAAGAATGATCCGGCGACTCGCCGTCCGGTCCCTCCGCGCCTCCCTCCGTGGATTCCCGGCGGTGACGATTGTCGGCCCGCGTCAGTGCGGCAAGACCACGCTCGCTCGCGCTGTCGGGGGCGCGTACTTCGACCTCGAGCAGGAGTCCGAGCGAGTTCGGCTTGACCTCGAGTGGGATCGACTGTGCGCGGGCCGCACGCGCGTCATCCTTGACGAGGCCCAGTCGTTCCCGGAGGTCTTCCCCAGGCTCCGGGGCGCAATCGACGCGGACCGCCGGCGCAATGGCCGCTTCCTGCTGCTGGGGTCGGTGTCGCCCGCCCTGATGCGCCGGGTGGCGGAGTCGCTCGCCGGCCGCATGGCCGTCGTCGAACTGACCCCGTTCCTGCTCCCCGAGCTGCGTGCGTCGGCGATGCGCGACCGGCGCTGGCTCATGGGCGGATTCCCGGACGGCGGGGTCCGCAAGCCGTCTGCGTTCCCGGCCTGGCAGGCGAGCTACCTGCGCCTCCTTGCCGAGCGCGACCTGCCGAACCTCGGAATCCCGTGCTCGCCCCAGGTGACCGCGCGGTTCCTGCGGATGCTCGCCGCGCTCAACGGCCAGCAGTGGAACGCGTCGGAACTCGGCCGCAGCATGGGCATCAACTACCAGACGGCATCGTCGTACGCCGACTTCGTCGAGGGGAGCTTCCTGATCCGCCGCCTCGCGCCGTTCCATGCCAACATCCCGAAGCGCCTGGTGAAGGCGCCGAAGCTGCTCTTCCGCGACTCCGGCCTGCTGCATGCGCTGCTTGGGATCACTTCGCTCGACGGGCTGCTGGCGCACCCCTCGGTCGGCGCCAGCTGGGAGTCGTACGTCATCGAGCAGTGCCTGGGCGTCCTGGCCTCAGGGGGCGTCCCGCACGAGGCATTCCACTTCCGAACGAGCGACGGCCACGAGCTGGACCTGCTCGTCGAGGCCGGCCGCGAGCGCTGGGCCATCGAGGTGAAGCTCACGACGGACCCATCGCCGCACGACATGGCGAGGCTCGACAAGTGCGCCGCGATGGTGTCTGCGACGCGTGCGTTCCTCGTGTCGCGCGTGCGCCGCGATGCCGGCTCCGGAACCCGGGTGTCCTGTGGCCTCGAACGCGTGCTCCGCGAGGTGGCAACGCTGGGACGCTGAAGGACGGCGCCCTTCCTGCGGGGCGCGGCCTCACTCGGCCGCACGGGTGCGCAGCCACGGTTCGTCGATCGCCGCCGGCAGCGCGTCCACGGTCACGGCACGGTCGATCGTGAAGTTGCCGACCGCGGTGCGCCGGATGGACGCGCAGTGCCCGCCGGTGCCGAGCGCCTCGCCGAGCTCGCGGGCGATGCTGCGCACGTAGGTCCCCTTGCCGCAGCGGATGTCGAGGGAGAGGCGTGGCCACTCGTAGCCGAGGACGTCGATCGCGTCGATGCGCACGGGGCGGGGCGCGAGTTCCGGGGCATGGCCCTTGCGCGCGAGGGCGTAGGCCCGGCGGCCGCCCACCTTCATCGCGCTGAAGGCCGGCGGCCGCTGCATGACCGTGCCCGTGAAGCGTTCCGCCAGGATGTGCGCGACCTGCTCGCGAGAGGGCGGAACGGGGGCGGCGCCCGGCATTCCCGGCACGACTTCCGTTCGCGGTCCCTCGACGTCGTCGGTGGTGGTGAACGCGGACAGGTCGATCACCGTCTCGTAGCGCTTGTCGGTGGCCATCAGCGACTCGATCTGCCGCGTGCACTTGCCCAGCGCGATCACCAGCACGCCGGTTGCGAGCGGATCGAGCGTTCCGGCATGTCCGGTGCGCGCGCCGCCCGCACGGCGCCGCACGAGCGCGACCGCCTGCATGCTGGTCATGCCGATCGGCTTGTCGAGCGCGAAGATGCCGGCGAGCGCGTCCATCGGTCACGGAAGTTACGCGCCGTTGAGGCCGCCTCCGCGCGCGGCTAGACTGCGAGGCGTCGGGACAGGTGTCCGAGCGGTTGAAGGAGCAGCATTGGAAATGCTGTATACGGGCAACCGTATCGTGGGTTCGAATCCCACCCTGTCCGCCTGAATCGGGAGACGGCCGCGAGGCCGTCTCCCGTCTTTTTTGCGTCATGTCGGCGGCGGTCCTCGGTACAACACGATGATGGCTTTCCGCCTCCGCCGTGGTTTCGCGCGCATGCCGTCGTTCCTCACGGCGTCATGGGCGTGCCTTCTTGGCCTGTCTGCGGACCTCGCGATCGCCGAGTGTCCGCCTCCGAACCCCGCACCGCCCTCCATCCCGCTCGCCGAGCTGCGGGCCGGGCAGTACAACGTTGGGCTCGACAACGTCCTCGCGATTGCCCAGAGGCCCCTGCGCCAGCGCTGGAACAACGCGGGCGGCGGCGCCGCGGGCGCGGCCGCGGTCGATGCGTACCTGAAGCAGCGCCCGGTCCCGGTGGTGCTTGGGCCGAACGTCCAGCTGCACCTCGTCGACAACCATCACCGCACGTCGGCGATCCGGACCCTCCGCGAGGAGCTGGGCGCGCCGTTTCCCGATTACGTCTACTACTACGTCATCGCGGACCTGAGCGCGCACGAGGGACCGGCGTTCTGGGCGAAGCTCATCGAGGGCGGCCCCGTGCTCGACGAGGAGTGCAATCCGGTTGGCGACCTGCGGCACCAGTACCTGTGGCCGTACGACCGCGGCGTTCTGCAGGACCCAAACGTGAATCCGCCGCCCATGATCCCGGGCCTGCGAGACGACGTCCTGCGATCGATTTCCGCGAACGCCAGGTTCGTCAACGGCTTCCGGGACTTCGAGGACGACGAGACGCCGACGCCGGACTTCGTGTTCTTCTTCCAGGAGTTCTACTGGGCAAACTTCCTGCGCGACCGCGTGTTCCTGCAGGGCGCGAACTGGGAGGCCCGCGGCGGCAATCCGGGCGCGCAGCAGATCTTCACGCCCGCACCCGGCGAGACGGTGGAGCAGGCCACGAAGCGGCTGGTCGCCTCCGCCGCGTTGACGTGCCGCGGCTCCGATGCGATGACGCTGCCGGGCTGGGCCTGCGCTGCGGACGTGCTCGCCGACGGGAACGTCAACGGCGAGGACCTCGGACTGGTGCTCGCTGCCTGGGGCACCGTGGAATCAGAGCGGTACAACCTGCCCACGACCGACATCAACCGGGATGGGCAGGTCGACGGCATCGACCTCGGCCTGATCCTCTCGAACTGGGGCCCGTGCGCGGCTCCGTGAGCTTGCCGGGAGAATGCAGGCAATCGGCGTTGCCGCTACACTTCAGGGCTTGGAACGGGCTGTAGCGCAGTTTGGCTAGCGCGTTTGACTGGGGGTCAAAAGGTCGTGGGTTCAAATCCCGCCAGCCCGACTCCTCACTCCGAAGCCCAAGGCCCGAGCGCCTTGGGCTTCGTCGTTGCGGGGTCGGTCTGTGCGCCGCTGCGCGGCGCGGCGGCCTTCGGCCGCGCGGTTTTTGGGGCCGGCTTCGCCGGCCGCAAATGCTGCGTCAGTAGCCTGTCTTCATGCGCGCGCGCCTCCGGCCCCCGGGCCTTGATCCCAAGTCGCAGCGCGTCCTGACCGTCGGCACGTGGTTCATCCGCGGGATGGGCTTGGTGGGAATCGCCTTCGGCATCGGATTCGCGATCCTCGGTGCCCTCGATTGGGACCGGGCCGCGGCGAGCGTCGGCTGGCCGACGGCGGCCGGCACGGTGATCGAGTCCCGCGTGCACCACTCCACCCGGACGAAGCGGGGACGCACGTCGAGCAGCTGGTCGCCGCACGTGACCTACCGCTACTCGGTGGATGGCCGTGGGTTCGAGGCGGGACGCATCTCGTTCCGGATGAGCGGATCGTCGCAGTCCGAGGCCCAGGCAGTGGTGGACGCGCATCCCGTCGGATCGGCCGTGACCGTGCGCCATTCGCCGGACGATCCGTCGCTGGCCTGCCTGGAGCCAGGCACCGGCGATTGGCAGTGGGTGCCCGTGGCGATCGGCGCGGGGGTCGTGGCCGTCTCGCTCGGCGTCGCATGGATCATGCCGCGGACGCTGGAGACACGGATTCGCGCGCTTCGGCCAGTTCCCGCCGCCGGATCGGCGAGTTGAGTCCCGTGGTCCCCACTGCGTCTTCGTCGTTGCATCGCGATGCGAGCCACGAATGCCGTCGGATCCTCTTCCGGCGCGAGATCCGCTCGATGCGCGGCGGGCACCTGAAGGTCTGGCACTACTTTCGCCACGCCATGGCCACGCCGGGGTGGAGTGCCTCGATCCACGTCGTGCCGGGTTCCTGCGACGACGAGTCCAATCCGTGGATCTCGTTGCCGGACCGGTGTACGCCGTGCTGGGATCCCTCCCGGGCCGACGTCCTCTTCCTTGCGGGTCACGACTGGGCGGCGGTCCCGGCGGACACCCAGGTTCCGGCCATCAACCTCATCCAGGGATTCGGGCACGTCACGCCGGGCGACCCCCGGATGGGGTACCTCCGTCGCAGCGCCGTGCGGATCTGCGTGAGTCCGGAGCTGGAGGATGCCGTCCGGCAGACCGGCCTGGCGAACGGCCCGGTGCTGACGATCCGAAACGGGCTGGATTCCTCCGATTTCCCAGCCGTGCCCGCCTCGCGGGACATCGACGTGCTCGTCCTCGGCGTGAAGGAGCCGGCCCTCGCGGCGGAGGTCTCCGCGCAGCTGTCGTTCCGGGGCGTTCACGCCCGGCCATGCACCGAGTTCATGCGGCGCGAGGACCTGCTCCGGCTGCTCGGTCGCTCGCACTGCGTGGTCGCGCTTCCGCACCTGCGGGAGGGATTCTTCCTGCCCGCGCTCGAGGCGATGGCGATGGGTGCACTGGTCGTCTGCCCGGACTGCATCGGCAACCGGTCGTTCTGCCGCGAAGGCGTGAGCTGCTTCGTGCCGGAACGCACGGCGGCAGGCATCGCCGCCGCGGCGGTGGATGCCCTCATGCTTGATGGCCGGAAGCGGTCGGCGCTGCTCGAGGGCGCACGCGCCTCCGTGACGGAACTTGGCTTGGTCCGCGAGGCGGAGCAGTTCCGTGAGGTTCTTGCGGGATTCGTGTCCGGCCGGTTCCGGTGAGCGGCGCCGCGACGTGGCTCGGCGGCGTACGTCAGCCCTTCTCCCAGCCCCGGCGCAGGGAGTCGATCGCGTCGGCTGGGTAGAAGTGCAGGTGCGCCCCCGGCGTTTCGATCAGGAGATCTGCGATCCGATCGACGTCGCGGGCGTCGTAGAAGTCGCTGCGGTTTCGCGAGCGCAGCGGCTCCGCCAGGGATGCGGCGTCCGGATCGATGGGCGCGAGCGCACGTCCTCCGGACTCGACGATGTCTTCGTAGCGGATGACGCGGAATGTCGAATTGCGCCTCAGGTACTGCTCGAAGAACCAGCGAAGCAGCCAGACCTGTCGCACGTCGCGGTCCGGCTCGGACGCCAGCGCGGCCCGGACCTCCGGGTCGAATGCCTCCGCGGCCGGCGAGCGCCCGTCGTGAACCGGCGACTTGATCGACCTCCACGAGAGGATGACCGACAGCGGGTTCCTCACGATGGCATAGCAGGGAAACCGCGCCTCCAGCGCCTCGAGGCGTGCGGTGAACATCGCGTTCTGCTTGATGACCAGCCGATGGTCATCCGGCAGGCCGGGTTTCACCGCGACATCTCCCAGCCGCGGGAGACTCCTTCGGGGCGATGCATCGCCGGCGATCGGATCGGCGAAGCTGTTCGGACGGATGATGCCGTCGGTGGACTTGCTCGTGGCCGTGCCGTGGGATGCGATCGACGCGCGCTGCGCGCGGTAGTAGTCCGCAACCCGTTCGACGAAGGCTCCCGGCGACGCCGAGTCGGCGAACTTTCCCGGGATCATTGGCTCGTGGAGCGCCACCGTGTGCGGCAGCTGGTTGAGCAGCACGACCGTGAGGGTGGTTCCTGACCGGGGGAGCCCCGTGAGGATGATGTCGCGGCCGTCGCTGGTCATTTGGAGGGCGTTGCCGGCTGCAGCGGGAGCACCCGCACCTCGTGGATCCGGTACTCGCCCGGCCCGTTGCCCGGGTCGAGCCGCATCACGCCGTCCATCGCCTCGCCGATGCGCATCGTGATGCGGTGCCGTCCCGCGGGAAGCGGCATGCGCAGGGACCGTTCCTCGGACATCCGGGGACGGTCGATCGGCTGGTAGTAGAGCTGCACCATGCGCGAGTCGGGCAGCGTGATGTCGATCGTCACCTTGGCACCTGCGGGCATCGGCGGCACCGGCGGCAGGTGGAAGTACGGGTCGTGGTCCACGGCGCGGAAGCAGACATCGCCGTCGACGATGCGGCGATCCTCGATCCCCCTGCTGAAGCGCGTGGGGTCCGGGATGCGTTCGTTGGGGAGCACGATCGCCTCGGAGGAGTCGTCCGAGGCCGGCGGGATCAGGAGCGGCACCGGGGACACCAGCAGTCGGCCCACCATCTCGAAGACGACGGCCTGCGGCCGGTGACGGTCGACGAGTTCGGCCACGGAATGGTCGCCGAAGTGCAGTGAATGCTGGTAGACGACGGTGCCGAAGGACTGGTTGAGGAAGGGAACCATGCCGTCCAGGAACGAATCGCCGATGACGAGGATGGTGCCGTCCCGTGCAGGGTTCGTGGCGACGAAGCCCAGCTCGTCGGTCACCCGGATGCGCGCGCCCGAAGGCGCCGTGCGCGGCGACTCGTCCTTGGCGCCGGTGACCGAGATGGTGCCCTCGAAACGCGTGTGCCGGACCGCGGTGGTCTCGGTCGGCACCTCGAACCCGCGGCCGGCAAGGGGCACCAGGTCTCCGAACGTCGAGGTGACCCGGATGAAGTCCCCGTCGGCGCAGTCGATCGCGGTCCCCACGGCAAGCGCCCGCAGCATCGCGCGGTACGCGACATAGGCGCCGAGGTCGTTCCAGTGGGAGTCGTTTCGGTGGTAGAGCGCCAGCTCCGTGCCGCGGCGCGCCTCGATCATCGTGGGGCGGAGGTCGAGCACGCGGAGCGAGCCGAGATCCGCGCCCATCAGCTGGTCGGTCGGCGATCGGCCCGCTTCCGACAGGTGTGCCGGCAGCCGGTCCGGATACACGGCGTGCTTGTCCGGGGCGATCATCACCAGGAATGAGACTCCGCGGCGCGAGAGTTCGGCTTCGATGGCCTTCCAGTAGGCGATGATCGCCGACAGCTCGTCCGCCGACAGCTGCCGCAGGCCCCGGTGCTGGTCGATGCCTTGCTGGCACTGGTTCCCGAAGAAGAGCCAGCCATCGCTCCCGACCACCACGCCGTCCGCCGAGATCGGCGCGCCCGCGAGGCGGCGCAGTTCCCCGACGAGCGAGACCAGCTCCGAACGGAACGCCAGCCGGTCGCAGGCATACGGCTCGATCGCGGCGAAGTACGGTCGCATGGCGTCGCGGTCGGTCCCGAACGGCGGCAACTGCGACTGGCGCCGGCGCTCGACGCGCTCGATCTCCCCCGCGGGCACCACGCGCACGCCCAACATGCCGCACAGCGGCATCGCGCCGATCAGGGCGCAGAAGAGGATCACGCAGAGGCGGTCGGCGGCGCGGGGCATCGGGCTAGAAGCGGAAGTAGATGAACGGGTTGTAGCTTCCGGAGGCCAGGAAGCCGGCGCTGAGCACGAGCAGCCCGAACAGCGCGGCGGTCCACGCCAGTTCAGCGGCCAGGCGCGGGTGCCCGCCCAGCCTCTCGACGCGTGCGCGCAGCCACGGGACGACGGGTGCGCAGAACGCCGCACCGATCGCCAGGACGGCGATCGATTCGTTCGGGAGGAGTTCCCGGGCGGTGCGCAGGCTCGTCGACGCGTGCGGCAGGAGCGCAGCCGCATACGAGAGTCCATGCGAAAGCGTGTCGCACCGGAACAGCACCCAGCCGACCATGACCACCAGCATCAGGTAGGCGTGTCGCAGCGGGCGTGGCACGCGGGAGACCACGCGCCCCAGTGCCGTGCGTTCCATCGAGATGAAGAGCCCGTGGAAGAGTCCCCATGCCACGAAGTTCCAGCTGGCACCGTGCCAGAGCCCGCACGCCACGAACACGATGAGCAGGTTGCGCCACGTCGCCGCTTCCGAACCCCTGCTTCCGCCCAGGGGGAAGTAGACGTAGTCGCGGAACCAGGTCGACAGGGTCATGTGCCAGCGGTGCCAGAACTCCCGCACCGACGTCGCCACGTACGGGAAGTCGAAGTTCTCCGGGAAGCGGAAGCCGAACATCCTGCCCAGGCCGATGGCCATGCAGGAGTAGCCGGAGAAGTCGAAGTAGATCTGAAGCGTGTATGCCGCCAGCCCGGCCCAGGCGATGCCCCACGTCAGGTCCTGTTCCGGGAGCGCGAAGGCGCGATCCGCGACCAGCGCCATCGGGTTCGCGATCAGCACCTTCTTCGCGAGGCCGCCGATGAACCTGCGGACGCCCTCGGCGAATTCCCCGACGCTGCGCCCGGGGCTGCGAAGCTGCCCCTCGATGTCCGAGTAGCGGACGATGGGGCCTGCGACGAGCTGCGGGAACATCGTCACGAACGTGGAGAACTCCAGGAGGCTCCTGTTCGCCGCCACCCGGCCCCGGTACACGTCGATCGTGTAGCTCATCGACTGGAACGTATAGAAGCTGATGCCGAGCGGCAGCGCGACCCGCGCCAGGCCATCGAGGCCGAGGTGCCCGAGGCGAAGCGCATCCAGCAGGCGGATCGCGTTCTCGACGAAGAAGTCGAAGTACTTGAAGTAGCCCAGCAGCGCGAGGTTAGAGGCGATCGACACGGCCAGCCATCCGCGTTGCCATGGCGTCCTGGGTCCGTGCGCGGGCAGCACCGCCACGCTCCCCGACGGCGACGACCCCGCGATCATCAGCGCGCACACGTAGTCGATGCCCGTCGAGGCGAGCATCACCCAGATGAGCCAGTTCTCGCCGTAGAAATAGAAGGCGAGGCTCGCCGCCAGCAGCACCGGCAGGCGTACCCGCGCCGGCGCGGCGTGGAACAGCAGGAGCGTGGCGGGCAGGAACCAGAAGAGGAACGCGACGGAACTGAAGACCATGTGCCGCGGTTGTCGGGCCGCCGATCGGCCCGGTCGGGCGGGATCCTAGTCAGTGGCGTCGGGCCGTCGGTTCAGCTGGGGCAAGGGGTCGTTGGGGATCCCGGCGTCGAGTTCGCGGGAGATCGCGATCCACGGCCAATCCGAGAAGCTGTCATGTCGGCGCACGATCCGCATCTTTCGCGCGAGGTCGCCGCGGGCAATCTCCGGCACGAGCGAGAGGTTCTGCCCGCAGTGGCCATAGCCGAGTCGTGCCAGGCATCCCCCGAGCGTGGTGGTGCCGGTCTTGGCCCACCCGATGCCGAACAACTTCGGCCGCCCGGCCGTCGGCCCGTCGCTCATTGCCGTGCCCGCATGGCATATCGTGCTGCGGGATGCTGCACTTCCTTGGGATCGGCGCCCAGAAGGCCGGCACCACGTGGCTCTGGGAGATGCTGCGCCAGCATCCCGGCATCTCGTTCCCGGGCGGAAAGGAAGTGCATTTCTGGGACAAGCACCGGCATCGGGGGATTGAATGGTATCGACGGCTCTTCGACGTTCCCGATGGCCGCCTGCATGGAGAGATCACTCCGGCCTACGCCGTCCTGCCGCATGCGGACATCGTCGAGATCCACCGGATGATGCCTGAACTGCGGCTCATCATCACCCTGCGAAACCCGGTGGAGCGCGCCTGGTCCGCCGCCAAGATGGAAATCGCCCGGGCGGGAGGCTCGGTGCACGAGGTGCCCGACGAGCGGTACCTGCGCGAGTTCCACGCCCCGGCGTCGCTCGTGCGCGGTGACTACGAGGCCTGCATCCGCCGGTGGCGCTCGGTCTTCCCGCCCGAACAATTGCTCGTCATGCGCTTCGAGCGGATTGCCGCCGATCCGGCGTCGTTCCTCGGGCGATGCTTCGAGCACCTTGGGGCCGATGCGACGCTCTTGCCGCGGGGAGTTCCCGTTGGCGTCCCGGTGCTTGCAGGACCGTCGCGCCCGATCCCGCCCTCGCTCCGGGCGGCGCTCCACGACCTGTATTTCGACCGCATCCGGGGGCTCGCGGACTATCTCGGGGAGGACCTGTCCGAATGGCTGGAGGACGGGCAGGCGCACCCGGCCGGCGGCAGCGGAGGCCAGCCATGGTGATCGGGGAGCGTCTTGGGTTTCTCTTCATCCATGTTCCCAAGTGCGCCGGCGAGAGCATCCGCGAGCTGCTGCTGGCACCCGCCAACGGCGGACGCGACTTCCTCGGCAAGCACTCGACGTACGAGGCCGCGCTCCTCCGGCTCGGCGGCTCGCTGGCAAGCCTCGAATCGTTCGCGGTGGTCCGCAATCCCTTCGAGCAGGTGCTTTCGTTCTACGAGCACCTCCGGAAGCCGCTCTT
Organism: Phycisphaerales bacterium; assembly: GCA_018883105.1. Taxonomy (GTDB): domain Bacteria; phylum Planctomycetota; class Phycisphaerae; order Phycisphaerales; family SM1A02; genus UBA966. The sequence goes on along the minus strand of VEQS01000017.1, from coordinate 14,217 downwards.
CGTCCCGCACGAGGCGCTGGAACGCCAGTACCCGGGAAGCGCCGGCCTGCTGCACCCGGAATGGGCGTGCGAGCTGGCGATGCGCGAGGACTTCCCGGCATTCGTGCGGCAGGCATACGGCATGTCGCTTCCCGCGAGCGCCCCGCCCGGTGCGGGCCGGAACCTGCTCCGCGACAGCTGTGCCTGGATGACCGGGCCGGACGCGTGCATCTCTGTCCGGCGGGTGCTCCGCTTCGAGCGCCTGGCCGAGGGCTTCGACCGGCTGTCCGGTGACCTCGGCCTTTCCGGGACGCTGCCGCACCTCAATGCCGCCCACAACGCCGCCGACACCCGGTCATATCGCGCGCGCTACGACGAGCCCGCGCGCGAGGTCGTCGAGCGGCATTTCGCGCGGACGCTCCGGGAGTTCGGGTACCGGTTCTGAGCCCGGAGGGTCGTGGGATCCGTCCGTCATCGGTCCTCGAGCAGCATCGGCTCGAACGGCGTCCCTCGGAGTGCCGACGCGACGTCGTCCATGTTGGCGACCAGCGAGCCGAGGCCGGTTGGAAGGACCCTTCGCGTCGGCGCCCAGAGCCGGGCGGGCGGGAGCCCGAGGAAGCGGAGGAGGGCCATCATCGGCGGCCCCTGCTCGTCGATGGTGTCCTCGTACGCGATCTCGTGCATCGGATGTCCGTCGAACGCCTGCCGCACGGCGTTCACTTCGGCGTCGATGCGGCGCAGGTCTGCCAGCAGGTCATCGATGGGCACATGGACCGGGGCGACGGGCGGCGGATCCTCATGGTGGAAATACCGGTGCCGCACCACCTGGGTGCCGACGAGGTACTCCGACAGGAAGCGTCGGACGAGGTTCTTCCGCACCAGGTGGACGATACGGATCCCCTGGTCGGCGCGGATCGCCTGCCCGACGGCCGGCCATTCCGTGAAGAGATGTGCGTACAGCGCCTTGAACCCGGTCGCCCGCTTGCCCGCGGCCACGAGGACCCGCGCCTGCAGGAACGCCACTGGATCCCGGTCGCGCTCGGCGCGTGCCAGCTCCTCCTCCGGCGTGCCGGGTGCCGCGAACGTCGACAGGTTCTCGCCGAACACCTCGCCATGGCACGTCACCGACGGGTGGTGGCCGACCAGGTAGCGCAGGCGCGTGCTTCCCGTTCGCCCTGCCGAGAGGATGCAGAAGCGGACTGCTGGTGGCTGTTCGTTGGGTCCGTGGGGATCCATGCGGTGGGTCAATCCGAGGCCACGGCGCATTGCGCGCTCGGTCAGAAGGCGGCCTTTGCCGCGCACAGCGCGTCGAGCCAAGCCTCGACGATGCCAAGCTCCTTCTGCTCCACGATGCCCGCCTCGGCGAGTGCCCCATAGGCCGTGACGAGGTTGTCGGACACCGAGCGGTCCGGTGAGACGCGCGCGCGGGTGAGCTCGACCGCCGCACGGCAATGGCGGTACATGGGCACCTCCGACTCGAAGTCCGCCATCGGGTCGTGCGGATTCCTCCGCTGGACGACCGTCGCATGCATGAATCCGAGCTTGAACCCGGCCGCCGCCATGATCGGCTGCGCCACCAGGCTGCGCAGGATGTCGGTGAACCGGAATGTCACGGTGACCGGGAGGTAGAGCAGCGGGAACAGCTCGCGGCGGATCGCGGTGTTCTGGCTGTTCCAGGGACACAGGGTCCCGTGCGCGAGCACGACGGGCGCACGCTCGCGGAAGGTGCACGGCTCCCCGACCACGAGGCGGTAGATCGCGTCCACGTCGGGATCCTCGTCCGCAAGTCCCTGCCACACGCCCACGCGGCACGCCGCGGGCGACGTGGCGATGGCGGGGCTCGGCCGGAGGATGCGGTCGAGCGGGAGCCCGCGAGGCCAGATGTGCTGGTCCGTGAACAGCGTGTACGCGTTGAAGTACTCCTGGCCCGCGTTGACCTCGTCGAAGGTGCCGTCGAAGGGCGGGAAGCGCCAGTCCTCCTTGGGGATGTTGTCGTCATCGGTATCGACGATGACGTCCGCACCGGCCTCGATCGCCTGGACGTATCCGAGCATCTTGCGGCCGTAGTGGTTGAACGGCAGCAGCCGGGCGAAGGTTCCGTGCCGCGACAGCTGGTCATCGACGGAGAGGTACTCGGCTCCCGCGCAGGCCCACCCCGGCGGGGACTTTCGGTCGCCGACCACGACAAGCCGGTGACCCGGCAGTGCCGCGAACGCCCGGACCGCGTCGGTCGGATGGTGAATCGTGGTGATGACGATGGAGGTTGAGGAAGTCACTGGTGGAACTCGATGCCGTGGATCACGTAGTCGCCCGGCGTGGTGCCCGGGTCCACCCGGAGGTGGCCGCTGGTGACGAGGCCCAGGTTGCGCGCGAGCGTCTGCCTGCCGGCACTGGCCTGCCACGAGGCAGACCGCTCCTCCCGGAACTGCTCGTCGCCCGCCGCCTGCCAGAAGAGCTGGACCCGGGTGGGCTCGGGGACCGTGATGTCGATGCGTACCCAGGCGTCGCGGCACGGCTCGAGCGGCACCCACGGCAGCGAGAAGTACGGGTCGGCCGAGGTTGCCCGCAGCCGAAGCGCGCCGTCCTCGCACCGCATGTCCGACACGTCGTGGCGGATGCCCCGATGCCGCAGCATCCGCGGCCCGTCGAGCGTCAGCATCGACCCCGGCTCGAGGTCCATCAGCCACCCCGAGAGCTTGACCGGATGGATGAACAGCCGGTCAGGCGGGAAACCCGCCATCAGGGCGCTCAGCGACCGACCGTGCACGTCCAGCTCCCGCATGTCGTTCGCCGTCCACAGTGCCTTCCCGCGGAGCTTGATCGCATTCTCGTAGCGAAGGGCCTCGCTCGCGAGTGCCAGTGCCGTCGGGATGGCATTCTCGACGAAGAGCCGCGTGGCCGCGAAGACGCCGCAGTAGCGGCAGAAGGCGGGCATCGAACGGGCCGTGACGACGAACACGTCGGAGTAGCCGGAGATGACCGGGTAGTTCGACTCGAACTTCCGGCTTCTCAGCCTGGCCATCGCGTAGCGGACGCAGAACGCCGGGTCGCGCCCGGCGCGTCGTGCCCAGTCCAACCACGAGGTCGGCGTGCGCCACAGGCGCTCGAAGTCGTAGGGGCGCGGGACGATCCCGTGGCGGGCCAGCCGCTCCAGCGCCTCCGCCCGGGGCGGCAGCTCCGCGGCGGCCTCGACCCCCGGCACGCGGACGTCCCACCGGCAGGCATTCAGCGAGTGCATCCAGAAGTGCTGGTTGCGCCCGCCGGCATGCACCTGGGGCAGGTAGTCATGGCCGTCGGGAAGCCCCATGACTTCGAGGAAGTTCCGCTCGTCGATGGCCGGGTTCAGCACGAGGTCGTCGGCGACGACGAAATAGTGCGTGAACCCGCCGCCCCGGAGGTGCGGAAAGGCCTGCGCCACGTACCCCTGGAAGTAGTGCGAGCTCTCGTAGACCGGGATGACGTTGGCACGGTCGCCGTCGTAGAACGGCATCAGGTGGAAGACGTGCGAGAACCGTCCGCGGTAGATCCGCTCGACCGTGCCGATGTTGCGGTCGAAGCGGTGGTTGTAGACGACGACGAGCGCGACCTTGGTCATGCCGCCGCCCCATGCCCGTGCCCGGCGATCCGAAGGAACGAATCGTCGAATCCGGGCCGGTAGTACGGGCGATACGCGTGAAGCCAAGGGTCGAGCATGTCGAAGGCACGGCGGACCGGGGCGCCGCGCGGCAGGCGTGGGGGCCTGCGGAGCATCCGCGGGAAGCGCTTGGCCAGTCGACGCGCGCGCTCGACCAGCTCCCCGTGCTCCTTCGCGGAGAACCGGCCCGAGGCGTTGGCGACCCGGATGGCCTCGACGAGAACCGCCGGCAGGCTCGCATTGGGGTCGTTGGCCGAGGCGTCGCACTCGGCGAACAGCGGGTCGGGGGCGCCGGCCATGGCGAGGAAGTCGCGCAGCAGGCTGCCTTCCGGCCACTGCGCGCGGTCGAACGGCGCGAGCACCAAGCGCCCGGGCGAAAGGAGCGACATCCACTTGAGGAAGACCGTGGAGTAGCCGCAGTCGTAGGGCAGGGGCTCGTCGACGATGCGGGCAGTCCGCCGTGCCTCGGGCTCGATGACCAGCTGCGAGTACGCCGATGCCCACATGTGGTCGGGGCGGCGAACGTAGGCAAGCACGGACAGCTCGTGCCCGGGCATGCACTCGTCGAGTGCCTCGATCGGAATCCCGTGCTCCGCGAACATCTCCGAGCTCAGGACGCATGTGCGGCATCCCATCGACTCGGATTCATCGAGCATGGCGCGGATCCAGTCGGCGGTCTGCGCCCGCAGCGACGGCTGGCGCAGCCCGTGCGCGACGGCATGGTGGTTGTGCGTGCCATCGATGGGCCTCGGATACCGGATGCCATGGCGCGCGAGCGTGCCGGCGTTCGCGGTCAGGAAGGTCTGGATCGCGGTGGTTCCGGTCTTGTGGGGCCCGATGTGCAGGATCACCTTCATGGTGCGTGCCTGGTCCCTGCGGCCAGCATGAGTCGCTCGATGAAGTCCGCGACCGGGTCCTCGGGGGAGAAGCGGAGCATCCGCTCGCGCGCCTGCCTGCCGATCGACTCCCAGTCGTGCCGCCGCTCCCAGGCGCGCTCGAGCGCCACGTCGACGGATGCGGGCGTCGCCTCGTCGGCGACGAAGCCGCAGATGCCGTCGTCGACCACCTCCCGGTGGCCGCCGATGTCCGTCACGACCGGCACCCGCCCATGGAACATCGCATTGAGCAGGACGAGCGGCATGCCCTCCATGTGCGAGGTCATCAGGAGTGCGTGGCACTCGGTCCAGATGGCCTCCATGTCGGGGCGCGGCAGCTGCCACCGTGGATCGTGGAAGAACACGTTGCGGAGCCCATTGGCCGCGACCGCGGACCGAAGGGACGGCTCGTCCGGGCCGTTGCCGTAGAGGTGCAGCTCGATGCGCCGCTCGCGCCACTTGCGCCACGAGAACACCTCGACCGCGACGTCGAGGCCCTTGTGGACGTTGAGCATCCGTGCCGGCATCGCCAGCCGCAGCGCTCCGTCCGTCGGCGGGAAGGGAATGCGGCGCGAGCGATCGACGAAGAGCGGGTTGTGGAACAGGCCGGCATGGGGGATCCGGCATCCAAGGCGCCGCTCCATCAGCTGCCGGTTGTTCCGAGAGGTGAACAGCACCTGTCTGGCGCCGAGGTTGCCCGCGCGCACCGAGTCCATGAGTTCGTGCCGGATCGGCCAGCAACGCGGTTCCTTGGTCAGGTGGTTGACGATGACGTACGGCAGCCCCCGTTCCCGGCATGCCGCGTACCACTCGGTCCCCTCGTCCTGGTCGCCGATGTTCACGACGACGAGGTCCGGCCGGAATTCGGCGACCGCCTGCGCCGGTCGTTCGTCCTTGAGCGTCACCTGGATCCCCAGCGCCCGGAAGTCGGCGAGGAAGTAGGGCTCCGGGTCCCAGCGCCGGATCACCGCCTGCACCCGGTGCCCGAGCTCGGCCATGCGCTTGGCGGCATGGATCCACAGCTGCTCGCTGCCCCCGTCATGGGAGAAGTCGTTGGTGGTCACGAACGTGACGGCCGGCCGCATCGATCGCGTGGCCGCGATGCCGGCGTCGACCCGGCGCATCGCGTCTGCCAGCGGGTACCGGCGCTCGGCGTCGGTCCCTGCAGCCCCGGGGAAGAGCGCCTCGACCTGTGCACGGAGGTACCCGGCGAACCTGGGCCGGAAGGATGGGTGCAGCGGGTAGTTCGCAAGCACCCAGTCGTGGACCTCCCGCACTTCGTCGAGCAATGCCTGCTTCCGGTCGTCGGCGTTGTTGAATCGGTGGGTGACGGTGGACGAGTGCTTCCGGTGCATGTTCAGCGCCTGGCTGCGGAAGGCGATCTTCCGGCCCTTGGCGAGCTGCACCCAGAACATCCAGTCGCCGGCGAAGCGCATCGACCCGATTCGTCCGAGGAGCTCGTCCGACACCACGTCGCGCCTGAACACCGCCGCGCTTGCGTTCGGGATCGTGTTCTTCGCGCCGAGGCCGAGGTTCACCTCCGCCTCCGCCGGCATGACGTGGTCCATGCGCCAGTGCGAGTGGTCGAGCGACTCGTAGTACTCCCGGTAGCTTCCAGTGGGCCGGTCTGCCTCGTCGATCACGGTCGAGTCGCAGTAGGCCAAGGCCACCGAGGGGTCGGCCAGCATCGGCAGGAGCTGCGCAAGGAAGTCCGGGGTGCAGGCATCGTCTCCCTCGGCGATCCAGACGAAGGTGCCGCGCGCGAGGCCGATTCCCCGTGCCCACTGCCGGAAGGGGCTTCCGGAGTTGCGCTCGGACACGACCAGCCGGAGACCACGCACGCCCTCGTACTTCCGGAGGGCTTCCGCGCTTCCGTCCGTCGAGCAGTCGTCGAGGACGATGATCTCGAGGTCCCTGATCCCCTGCGCGAGGATGCTCTCGATCCGTCGCTCGACGAAGGGGCGCTGGTTGTAGACGGGGACGACCACGCTCACGAGCGGGCCGGTTCCGGACGCGTTCCGGATCTCCTCGACGATCTCCGGGACGGCGATGTCGTCGACGTGGAGGCGTCCGAGCTTCGCGGCGGCGCCGGCCCCGAGCCGTTCGCGCATCGGGCGATCCTGGTGAAGCTGTGCGATCGCCGCGGCCGCGGCGTCCACGTCGAGGTGCGGCACCACGATGCCGGCATCGTCCGCGACGAAGTCCGGCATGCCCCCCGTGCCCGCGAAGCAGACGATCGGCGTGCCGCACTGCGCCGCTTCCAGGGCGACCAGCGGGAAGGGATCCTCGCGGGATGGGAGAAAGAAGACGTCGGCCGCGGCGAAGTGTTCGCGCGCGCTCGGCAGTGGCCCCATGAACTCGACCGAGCCCGAGAGGCCCTCTTGGTCGACCCGCTGCATGATGTCCCGCCACGATCCGAGCCGGCGTGACTGGGGATCCGCGTCCCAATGCTGCGCGCCGATCCATACGAAGCGGGCGTCCACCAGGCCGAGCCTCCTGCATCTCGCCGCTGCATCGATGAAGAGGTCGACCCCCTTGCGCCAGTAGACGGTGCCGCATCCGACCACGAGGAAGCCCCGCTCGGGCAGGCCGAGCGACCGACGCAGCGCACCCCTCGGGCGGGAGTCGGCCGCCCGTCGTTCGATGAACGCATTGACGGTGCGCAGCCGGCCGGCGTCGATGCCGTGGTTGTCCACGAGGTTCTGCGCCACGGGCGGCGAGCACGCGATCAACCGCGTCGAGTGGCGCACCATCGCGGCCAGCGCCTCGGGCGTCGCGTAGGCCCGAATCGACTTCTCCAGCTCGTGGACATGCGTGAGGAACGGCTTTCCCAGCGCGGACAGCTCGTCGTAGATGCCCGCGGCGATCACCGTGTTTCCGTAGACGAGGTCCACGTCACCGAACAGGCGAAGCAGCTCGCGCCGTCGCTGGGCACGGTCCGGCATGCTGGCCAGCAGGTCGTTCCAGACGACGACCGGTCCGCACCGCGCATACTCTGGGACGAGGTCGCCGCCACCGATCAGGATGATCTTCGCCTCGATCCCGGTATGCGAGCGCATCCACCGAAGGGTGTTCAGGAGCAGGACCTGCGACCCTGCGACCAGCCCGTCGCACCCCACGAAGAGGACTCGGCATGACGCGGGGATCCGCGCGGCTCCGTCGGCCTTCCCCTTGCCGGCGCCCTCGTCGGCGGCGCCTCTCGCACGGTCCGCGGCGACGATCGTGCCCCGCAGCTGGCGGCCTGCGCTCCTCAGGACCTGCACCGGGCCGTGCGCCCGCATCCGCCGGAAGGCCCTCCGTGCCGTCATCGCCGGCCCTCCGCGCTGGGCGACCATCGCGCGCACCGCCTCGATCGTCCGGCGCGTGGCGTCGAGCACCCCGGCGCGGTCGCCGCGATCTCGCTGCCGCGCGGCTTCCAGGCGGTACTCCTCGCTCGTGTGGAGGCGGGCCGCGAAGCCCTCGCGGAGGTAGTGGATCAGCGGGTTGTCGTCGTCTCCGAGCGCATGGTGCTGCCGGTAGTAGGCAGTGTCGAAGGTCGGGTACGGATTGCGCCCCTCCCGCCAGCCGTGCCGCACGTAGTGCACCACAGGGTCCATCCCGTCGTCCCGGACGTCCGGATACTGCTCCAGGTAGTGACGGACGTCGAAGAGGCCGCTCTCTCGGATCGCCAGCACCTCGCGAGCCTCCTGCGATTCGTCGGCCATTCCCGTGCCGTCGCCGGCACGCGGCGGCATCGGAACCCTGCCCTCGAGTCGCCCGCGGCGCTCGTAGTGGAGGAGGGGGTTGATGCCCGTGGCCCGGACGTCCGGGTTCGAATCGAGGTAATGGCGGCTCGAGAAGACGTGCGATGGGTCGAGGCCGCGGTGGCCGCCGATCTCCAGGTAGTGCACCACCGGGTCCATGCCCGAGGCACGGACCTCGGGATTCGCCAGGACGTAGGCGACCGGGTCGAGCAGTCCGGAATCGCGCAGCTCGCGGATCGCGCGACGTCGCGTGCCGTGCATCGCCCGCACGGCGCGGGCGGCCCACCGAATCGGCGCGGACATGCGCCACGACACGCTGGCACGGATCACCGCGATGGACTGCTCGCGCAACGCCGTCTCGCGCGCGAGCGCCACCGCCGCATCGCGCGCCTGCGCATCCGCGCGCGCTCGCTCCCGATCAAGGCGTGCCTCGGCTTCCTGGAGCGCCACCTGCACTGGCGCGATCCGCTGCGCGTCGGTCATCATGCGGTCCGCCGCGAGCAGGAACTCCTCCATCTCCTCTCGCGATGCGAGCGGCAGCACGGCGGACTGCCCTCCGAGGTTGCGAAGCAGGTCGTGGGCGCGGAGGACCGGCGTCGCGATCCGTAGGCTGGCTGCGAGCGCCTCGGTCGCGGGGGTGTCGAGGGGGGCACCGTTCCCCGTGGCGCGAAAGTCCTCCAGCAGCCGATGCACCGCCACCGCCAGCCTCGGAACCTCGTGGTCGGCCTCGACTTCGTCCGCAGGGACCGCACTGTGCCGAAGACGCGGGTCGAGGAACTGGGCCTGCAGCGTCGCGACGCGTCGCTCGAAGTCTCCGGGACAGGCGATGTCGAGGTCCGCGGCGACGCGGCGCAGCGCAGTGTCCGCATCCTCGAGCAGGGCGTCGTAGGACACCAGCGTGCTGCGGATCCGCCGCGCGCCCGCGAGCGCCTGGATCCAGTTCGTCGCGTAGAGCATGGCACCGTGGGACACCGCGAATCCGTCGCGCGCACTCAGCGACCGCGCCACGCTGAGCGGGTCGCGCACGCTGCCTACCGCGCGGACCTCGTAACCGAGGCTCTCCAGTACCTCGACCCAGAAGGGCAGAAGCGTGCAGATCCGCGGTTCCTTCAGGACCGACAGCGGTCTTTGCCCGGCGAAATTCCGGCGGATGATCGCGCGCGCCGCGGCGAAGAGCTCGCCGCGCAGCCCGCTCGGAAGCCGACGCCAATCCGGCGGGGCGAGGTCATGCCAGCGTGCGCCGATCGAGGGCAGGAGCGTGTACTCGTTGAAACGCTCGACGTCGCGGTCCTCGAAGAACCCCGTCGGATTGTTGGGTAGGGCCTCGTGCAGGTGCGACGAGGGCGCTGCGCCGAGGCACTCGAGCGCGCGCGCGGTGACGCTCGTGCCTGAGCGATGAACGCCAAGCACCAGGAGCATCACGGGCCTGGCGACACGGGAATCGTCCATGGATTCGAGGGCAGCGAAAGATAGCACGCCGCCGCGGGCGCCCGGATCATCCGCGCCAGAGGCCGGTGCGCATCGATCCGAGGATCGCGCCGGCGCCCGCCCGGCGCGCCTGCTGCACGGCGGCACGCTTGCGCAGGACCGCAGGAAGTCCGGAAAGCGCATCGACCTTGGCCCGCACGAAGGCGCCCGCCTGGCCGCGGAGGCCGAGCACGACCAGTGACGCAGCGGTCGTCGCGAGGTGCGCCGGGATCGCGAGCGGCAGCAGCGCGAGCGGCATGTCCTTGGCGAACGTCCACACGAGGTTTCGGTGCCCGTGGTAGACGACCGTGTCTGAGTGCCGGTGGCCGCTGCTCGCGGCGCCGACGTGGTGCACCACCGCCTCCGGGACGTAGCGGCACGAGTGGCCGGCCAGGCGCAGGCGGAACCCGAGGTCGACGTCCTCGCAGTAGCAGAAGAAGTCGGCATCGAAGGCGCCGACCGACCGTACCGCATCGGTGCGGTAGAGCGCCGCCGCGGCGCACGGCGAGAAGATCTCCCTGGCGCGGAGGTCGTCGGGCCGAAGCCGCCTGCGGTGGCGGCTGCGCCATGGCATGCCGCCGACGTGGTATGCATCGCCGATCCCGTCGACCATGCCGGGATGGCCCTCGAGCATCTGCCTCGATCCGAACGAGGCGCAGTCCGGGTGGCGGCCGGCCGCATCGCACAGTCGCCGCAGCCAGTCGGGCTCGGCGAAGGCGTCCGGGTTCAGCAGCGCGACGAGCGGCGTCGCGCAGCGCTCGATGGCACGGTTGTTTGCCGCCGCGAATCCGAGGTTGCGCCCGGCGCGATCCACCGAGAGGCGGCCTGCGATCGCCGAGAGCAGGCCATCCGAGGATTCGTCGGAGCGCACCGCTGCCTCGAGCGCGTCGGCCGAGCCATCCGTGCTCGCGCAATCGACCAGCTCGATGCGCTCGGGCAGCGTGGCCTGGCGAGCGAGGCAAGCCATGCACCGCTCGAGGAACCTGCCACCGTTGAAGTTCACGACGACGACCGTGACCGGCACCGTCGTCGGCCGTGCCGCCGTCATGTGGACGTCGCCCGCGTCGCGGGAACCACCGGGGCGTCCGCGGCCACGCTTCCGCGTTCCAGGGCGATGGAGCGGCTGCATTCCCTGCGGATCAGGTCCGGGGAGTGCGAGGCAAGGACGAGGATGCCCGAGCCGCTTACGAGCGTGCGCATCCGGGACTCGGCCTGGGTCCGGAACTGTGCGTCCCCCACCGAGAGCCATTCGTCCATGAGCAGGATGTCCGCGGGGACCGACGTGGTGATTGCGAACGCGAGCCGCATGAGCATGCCCGACGAGTACGTCCGCACTGGCATTGCCATGAACTCGCCCAGGCCGCTGAACTCGGCGATCTCTTCGCGCATGCTTCGCACCTTCGTGCGCCCGAGCCCCATGATCGTGCCGCGCAGGAGGATGTTCTCGTATCCGGTCGCCTCCGGCTCGATGCCGAGCGTCGGATCGATCAGGCTGGTCACCCGTCCAGACGCGATCCGGCGTCCCGCCGTGGGCGGGTAGGCGCCTGCGAGCACGCGCAGGAGGGTGGTCTTGCCCGCGCCGTTGTGCCCGGATACGCCCAGACGGTCGCCGTCGCGGAGGTCGAAGCTCACGTCGTTGAGGGCCTCGATCACGGTGACGCCCGACTCGCGGCCGATGCGGCCGCCGGTCGCCGAGGAGAGCAGGCGGTGCTTGAAGGAGTGGCCCCGGCTGCCCAGCACCGGGAGGTGGACGCTGACGCGTTCGACGCAGAGCCTGGCCATGGCTAGATCCAGTACACGAGCTGGCGGCGCTTGAGGGCAGTCAGCAGGAGCGCGGCCATGCACGCCGCGGCGCACAGGACGCCGGTGCGCACCCAGAACTCCGGGGGGATCTCCTGGCCCAGGAACGGGCGCCGGAGGAGCTCCAGGGGGTAGTAGAGCGGGTTGTAGGCGATGATCCGGCTCCTTGACACGTCGCCCTCGGGGACCCAGAAGACCGGGGTCAGGAACATGAGCATCTGCATGACGCTCATCACGACCTGCGTGAAATCGCTGAACCGCGCGCACGCGATGCCGATCACCGTCGCGGCCGCCTGCAGGGTCAGCACCACGAGCGCGAACGCGGGGACGAACGCGAGGGCATGCCATCCGGGGGCGATCCCGAAGTAGATGGCGACCGGCACGAAGACGAGGATGTCATGGGCGGCGTGGATGACGTTCTTCGCCACCAGGCGCCAGGTGAACAGGCTGAGCGGGAAGGGGGCCTGCTTCATGTATCGGCCGGCGCCGGTCACGGCGGTGCAGCCCTCCGTGATCGTCGACGAGATGAACCGCCAAAAGACGATCCCAAGCGTGACGTAGGGGAAGTAGCCACCCAGCGGCACGCCGAAGATGAGCGAGTAGAGCGGGCCCATGCCCATGAGCATGATGCCGATGCTGAGCGTGATCCAGAGCGGGCCAAGCAGCGACTTGCGGTATCGGAGCACCGTGTCGTACCAGGCAAGCGTGAGCCAGGCGGGGGCAGCCTTCGTGCCTTGCCACCACTCGCGGATCGCTCCCTCGACGTCTCTCGGCAGGGCCGTCACTGAGGGGATGCTAGTCGGCCCCATCGTGCCTCCCGGTAACCTTCGGACTCCCGTGCCCCAGGCTGCCGTCGTCATCGTGAACTTCAACGCGGGCGCCATGCTTGGGGATGCGGTGGCGTCGGTGGTCGAGGAGGTCGACCGGGTGGTGGTCGTGGACAACGCCTCCCGCGACGGGAGCGCCGAGGAAGTCGCGCGGCGCTGGCGCGGGGACCGCCGGGTCGCGGTGATCGCCCGGGGCGACAACGGTGGGTTCGCGGTGGCGTGCAATGAGGGCGTGCGGGCGCTGGGCTGGGGCAGCGGTGCATCCGGGGCAGCCGACCACGGCGAGGATGCCGTGCTCTTCCTGAATCCGGATGCCCGATGCCTTCCTGGCTGCGTGGCGTCGCTGCTGGGAGAACTGCGCTCCGATCCGCGCATCGGCGCGGTCGGCGGCATGCTCGTCGACGCGGCCGGGCGAGAGCTCGGCGGCGCGCGGCGCAGCGCGCCGTCGCCATGGCCCGCATTCGTGCGCGCGACCGGCCTTTGGAGGCTCAGCCATCGCTGGCCCCGTGCCTTTCCCGACTTCCACCAGATGCACGCGCAGGTCCCGAGCGGTCCGCAGGACGTCGGTTCGGTGTCCGGCGCGTGCCTGATGGTCCGCCGTCGCGCCTTCGAGCAGGTTCAGGGCTTCGACGAGCAGTACTTCCTCCACTGCGAGGACCTCGACCTCTGCGCGCGTGTCTTGGAGGCCGGCTGGCGGATCCGGTTCGCTCCCGGTGCCCGCGCCTGGCATGCCGTGCGGGGGACGACCGGGGGACGGACGTGGGCCACGGAGTGGCACAAGCACCGCGGGATGGTCCGCTACTACCGAAGGCACCTCGGCGGCTCTCACGCCGCACCGGTGCGCTGGTTCATCTCGTGCGCCGTCTGGGCGAGGTTCGCGGTGGTCGGGCCGTGCAGCATTGTCTCATCGCTGCAGCGTCGCGCGCGTCGCGCGCAGTCCGTGGCGCCGACCCGGTTGGAGCCGGCGCCGTGCCTCGGTACAACTCTGTCATGTCGACACGGCTGCGCGTCCTCGTCCCCGCCCTTGCGGCCCTGATTCCCACGGTCGCGGCATCGGCCGATCCCGGGGACCGCGACGCCCTTCCACCGAACATCCTGGTCGTCGTGCTCGATGACATCGGCATGGACCAGACGTCGTTCGAGCCCTATGGATGGAACGGCGCGCCTGAGTCGCCGTCCATGCCGGTGCTTGCCGAGATCGCCGCCAAGGGCGTGAGCTTCCGGAACTTCTGGGCGACGCCCGAGTGCTCGCCGTCTCGCGCCGCGATGCTCACCGGGCGCCACAGCTTCCGCACGGGCGTGGTGACGGCGGTGGTGGACCCGATGCTGCCGGCGGTGCAGCTGCACCCGTCGGAGATCACGCTGCCGAAGCTCCTGCGCCCGGCGGGCTACGTGTCGGGGATGCTCGGCAAGTACCACCTCGGCGGCGGGCCGGAGAACACGCCGCCCGGGTTTGGCTACCAGGCGCCGTTCTCGACCGCGGGGCTCGACGTCTACGACGGCTACTGGGACCTGCCACCGTCGGTCGACTCGACGCTCGGCGGCCAGCTGCCGGCAGGCACGCTCACGTGCGGCACCATCGGCGGCGTCGGCGTGACGGCCGCGGCGTGCTTTCCGGACGGCACGTGCCGTGATGACCTGCATCCGCTGGACGCGATGGCGATCGGCGGCACGCCTCTCGTCAATCCGGACGGGTCGCCGGTCACGTCATGCGCGGGCGCCACGTGCGGATCCATCGACTTCCTGGCGCCAAACGCCTATTACTCGTGGCCGCGCACGACCACCACGCCCGCCGGCGTGACGCAGCCGGCCGCCCCGCAGCGCGAGTACCTCACCAACTTCGTGTCACGCCGCACTGCGGAGCGGATCGACGCCGCGGAACGCGCCAACCG
>VEQS01000016.1 GCA_018883105.1 Phycisphaerales bacterium | reverse complement strand
CGGTCGGCGGCGGAGTAGACGCACACCGTCTCGGCGCCGAGCTCGCGGCAGGCTCGGATGATTCGCAGGGCGATCTCGCCGCGGTTGGCGATCAGGACGCGCTTGAACATGGGTGGCCTCGTGCGGGCGCAGGCCCGCGGGTGGTCGTGTCCATCAGCTCGGGCGGATCATGAAGAGCGGCTGGCCGAACTCGACCGCGTCGCCGCTCTTGACGAGGATCTTCGCCACGGTGCCCGACCGCTCGGCCTTGATCTCGTTGAAGATCTTCATCGCCTCGACGAGGCAGACGGTGGACGTCGGCCCGACCTGGGCGCCGACCGAGATGAACGGCGGCTTGTCCGGGCCCGGCGATGCATAGAACGTGCCGACCATCGGGCTCTCGACCGCCACCAGGCCGGCGTCCTCGGACGGCGCCGCGGGAGCCGCAGTCGCGGGCGCAGGTGCAGGAGCCGCCGCCACCGGAGTCGCGACATGCATGGCGGGCATCGCATGCGCCGCGACCATCGGCACCGCCTGCGGGCTGGCCCGGCGGATCGTGACCTGCTCGTCCTTGTCGCGCAGGTCGAGCTCGGTCAGGTCGCTCGCCGTCATGAGGCGGACCAGTTCCTTCAACTTACGAATGTCGATCATGGCGCAGGATGCTAGCGAAATCATCCCCGATCGGGGGCATATCGCCGCATGATCGAAGCGCGGGGGTCGCTGGCTGCAGGGGTGCGATCAGGCCTGCCATGGGGCCAGGGCCCGCGGCGGGCCGAGGACTTCCCGGAGCACCATCGCCTGGCGAAGGCCCCGCCGGCCCACGATCAGGCGTGCGCCGGAAGCCTGCTGGAGCCGAGCCGCCGCCGGAGCAACCCGGCCGGGGGCAAGGGCGACCGCGACCGCGCGCGGGGCGTGCTGGGGTTCGGGTTCGACCGAGGGGCGGGATGCCGGCGCAGCGAGCGGCGGCACCGGGCGTGACTTCGGCGCCGACTTCGCAGACGCCTTCGCGCGGGGCTTTGGCTTCGGCGTGGCCTTGGGTGCTGGCTTGGTCGCAGGCCCGGGCTTCGGCTTCTTCGCCTTCACGGCGGTCGGCGCCGGCTCGGGATACCGCCACGTCTTGAAGTCGAAGCCGGGATCCGCCGTGGGCGCGGCGGTCGGCGCCGGCCGGGGCGTCGACGTCCGGGCCATCCCGCCCGGCCGCGCGAGCGCCTCGGCGGCGCGCTTGGCCTTCCCTTCGGCGAACTTCTTCCACAGCGCGATGCCGCCGTTGATCAGCACCACGAGGACGAAGATGATGAGCTCGGTGTTCCTCATGCGGGCCGCCCGCCGAGTGTAGTCCCGTAGTCGGCGGCGAGCACGGGCCGCCCCGCGATGCCGGGGATCGACCGTACCTCGATGCCCAGGAGCGCGCGGAGCGACGACGGCGTGAGCACCTCCGCGGCGGTGCCGAAGGCGACGGTGGCCCCATCGCGGAGGCACCATGCGTCGTCGGCCAAGGCACCGGCAAGCGACAGGTCATGGACCGCCGCGAGCACCGTGGCGCCCTCCCCCGCCACGCGGCGCACGACCGCCACCAGCGCCGCGGTCTCGGGAAGGTCGACGGCGGCGAACGCCTCGTCGAGGAGCAGGACGCCGCCAGGGGAGTGCTGTGCGAGGGCACGCGCGACGCCGACGCGCTGCTGCTGTCCGCCTGAGAGGGTCGCGAACGGACGCGATGCCAGTCCCGACAGGCCGACCGCCGCCAGCGCCGCATCCACGCGGGCCAGGTCGGTCGGGAGCGCCACCCGACCGAGCGCCACCACCTCGCGCACCGTGAACGGCACCCCGACCTCCGTGCGCTGCGGCACGAGGGCGATGCGCGCGGCGCGGCTCGCGACGGGCGCGGCATGCACGTCCATGCCGTCGAGCGTGATGCGTCCGGATGCGGGACGCACGAGCCCGGCCGCCGCACGCAGCGCGGTCGTCTTGCCGCTCCCGTTCAGCCCAAGGAGGACGGTGACCCTCCCGGGCGCGGGATCGACCGAACCGGTCGACAGCTGGAAGCCGCCGACACGTACGGAGGCCGACTCGAATCGCAGGCGCGTGGCGGTCATCGCCGCCACTCCCCCGCCGTCCGGCGCACGAGCACCAGGAACGCGATGCCGCCGAGCGCCGCCGTGACCGCGCCGAGCGGCAGCCGTCCGCCGCCGAGGTCGATGCACTGCCGGACGGCGTCCGCACCCACCATGAGCGCCGCACCCGCCACGGCGGAGGCGATCGCGAGCGGGCGATGGCGCGCACCCACCGCTGCGCGTGCGGCATGGGGCGCGAGCAGGCCGACGAAGGCGATCGGCCCGCAGAGCACGACGGTCGTGGCGGTGACCACGCCGCACCCGACGAACATCGCGGCGCGCAACGCGCCGAGGGGCACGCCCACGGAACGCGCTTCGTCGTCGGAGAGCGTGGCGGCATCAAGCCGCGGCCCGAGCCACGCGGCAAGCGCCAGGAACCCGCCGCCCGCCACGATGCAGGTCCAGAGCAGCGCAGGATCGGGCACTTCCGGAATCCGGCCGAAGGCCCAGCCGACCAGCATTCCACGGCGGTCCGGCGGAAGCAGCGACTCGATCACCGTGGTCGCGGCCGTGCATACCGTGCCGACGATGACGCCCGCCAGGACGAGCGTCACGGGATCGATGGCACCCTGGCGCCGCGAGATCGCGATCACCGCCGCCAGCGCCGCCAGCGCGCCGATCGCCGCGGGCGCCTCGATGGACGCCCCAGACGGCGCCGCGGCGCCCGCCCACGCCGCGCCGAGCGATGCGATCGCGATGCCGGTCCCTGCACCGCCAGTGACGCCGAGCACGAAGGGCGACGCCAGCGGGTTGCGAAGCATCGCCTGCAGGACCGCGCCGCAGACGCCCAGCGCGGCGCCGACCGAGACGGCGCACCCGACCGCGCCGAGACGGAAGCCCCGGATCGGCGCCTCAGGCCACCCGAGCGTCAGCTCGCCGTCGATCGCGTGCCCCAGCCCCAGCCGCGCTGCGACCACCGCCGCCAGCACCGCCGCCAGCACGCCGAGCCCGCGCAGCGAACGTTCGCTCATCGCGACGCCGCTCCTGCCGCGATCGTGCGGTCGGCGGAGGCCAACGCGCGCGGTCCGTCCACCAGCATCGCGGTGGACGGCTCGAGGAGGCACGGTGCATCGAGCGGGACGACCGTGGCCACGTCTCGAAGCCAGCCCGGCACCGCCGCGGTTCCCACGACCACGATCGCCTCGGGGCGCATGCGAACCACGTCCTCGGCACTCAGTTCCGGATAGCCAGGACGCGCGACCGCGTTGTGCCCACCCATGCCGGTCCAGAGGCCGTCGATGAAGGTCCCATGCCCAAACGCCGCGGGAGGCTCGGTGCCGAACAGGAAGAGCACGGGCCCACGTGTCCGAAGCTCCACCGCCATTGCCGCGGCGTGATCCGCCGCCACGCGCGTGGCGGCGGCCGGCGCACCGTCGATGCCCTGCGCCGCCAGCGCGTCCGCAAGGGCCGGCACCATCGCCCGGACGTCATCGAGCGAGTTGAGCGTGCGCTCGAAGCGAGCCGCCCCGGCCACGGCCCGCGCCAGACCCTCGTCGTCGGCGGTGGACTGGCGCAGGATGAGCGTCGGACGAAGCGCGACGACCGCCTCGAGGTTCCGGTCCTCGAAGGTGCCCACCACCGCCGCATGCCCGGCCCGGCACCATGGCGTTCGCCCGACGATGGCGCGGCCCGCCCCCAATGACTGCGCCGCGTGCGTGAGGGCCGGGCTGAGCGAGACGATGCGCACGCCGGCCAGGCCACCCGCCGCGTCGCCGGCGGCGGCGGCCGCATCCGGCGGCGCAGTGCGCGTCTCGCAGCCGACCATCGCGGCCGCGAGGGCGGCGATCAGCCAACGGAGGCGCGGCGCGGACATCGGGCGGATCGTAGTCCGCGCACCACGCCGCCCCACGGTCGCCCCCGGCGAACTACGCTCCCCGAGTCCATGGCAGGATTCCTCGCCTCGATCCGCGCGCTCTTCATCGGCCAGGAAGACGCCCCCGCCGCCCCGCGGCGCGCGGGTGGCGGTGCGGTCGGACGGCTCGAGACGAGCGCCTCGCCGGTCCCGGCCGACTCGCAGGAACTCGTGACCATGGCACGCGACTTCCGCACCTTCCTCGACCTGCAGGAACAGCGCCAGCAGGAGCTCGCGCGCGTGGTGGCGACGCTGCCGCAGAGCATGGGCGCCCTGCCCGAGCTGGTGCGGCAGCAGACGCGCCTGGCCGACCTGGTCGCGCAGCAGCTCATGCTCACGCGCCAGCGCGACGACCAGGTCGAGAAGACGCTCGCGCGCATCACCCAGGGCGTCGAGCAGCAGCGGGACGTCATGGGCCTCGTGCAGCAGCAGCTCGACCTGAACCACGAGAGCGCGATGAAGGTGGCCGATGGCGTCACGACGCTCGCCGGCGCCGTGGTCCAGCTGCAGGACACCTCCGACCGCGGGTCGGTGGCGCTGCAGCGCATCCTGGAGCGCACGGCCGACCGCGACGCCGGCGTGCAGAAGCTCCACGCGACGCTCCAGAACTGGATGCTCTTCGTGGCGATCCTCTCGTGCATGACGCTCGTGGGCGCGGTGATCCTGGCGTGGATCGTGCTGCATGCCCCGGTGCGCGAGGGTCTGGCCGTGCCGACCGGCGCGGCGGCAGCGGACGTCGGCGGCCCGGACGGTGCCGCCGCGGCCATCGAGGGCCTGGCCGCCGACCTGCCGCAGGCACCGCCCCCGACCGGTTCGACCATGCCCGCCCTGGGCGGCGCGCCGGAGCCCGCCAGCGGCGAGTCGCTGCCGGCCACCGGCGGCGCGGCGCCGCGCTGAGCGAACGTCTCAGGCCACGAGCTGCGTGCGCGCGATGCGCGCGTAGACGTCGCTCGACCCCATGAGGTCCTCGTGGCACCCGGAGGCCACGATGCGGCCGCCGTCCATCACCACGATGCGGTCCGCCGCGAGCACCGTCGACAGGCGGTGCGCGATCACCAGGGTGGTGCGGCCGGCGCCGAATTCGCGGATCGCCGCGTTGATCTGCTCCTCGCTCTCGGCGTCGACCTGGCTCGTCGCCTCGTCCATCACCAGGATCGACGGGTCGCGCAGGACGGCGCGCGCGATCGAGATCCTCTGGCGCTGCCCTCCGGAGAGCGACGCCCCGCCTTCGGCCACCGCCGTCTCGTACCCGTCCGGCAGGCGCTCGATGAACCGGTCGGCGTGCGCGCGCCGCGCGGCGGCGCGGACGTCGCCGATGCTGGCCTCGAGCCCGAAGCGGATGTTGTCGGCCACGGTGCCATGCACCAGCACGGCGTCCTGCGTGACGACGCCCACCTGCGCACGCAGGCTGCGGACGGACACCTCGCGGATGTCGGTGCCGTCGACCATGATGCGGCCGGACTGCGGGTCGAAGAGACGGGGAAGCAACGCAAGCAGCGTCGTCTTGCCGGACCCGTTCGGCCCAACCACGGCGACGCGCTCCCCGTGGGCGATCGAGAGCGAGATCCCCTGCAGCGCATCGGCCGACGCGCCGGGATAGCGGAACGAGACGCCCTCGAAGCGGATGGACCGCGCGTGGCGCGCAAGCTGCGGACGACGCCGGTCGCCGGCATCCTCGCGCTCCATGTCGAGCAGTTCCTGCAGGCGCTCGGCCGGCGCGGCGGCTCCCTGGATCTCGTTCACGAGCCCCGCGAGCGGCTTCAGCGATCCCCCGGCCGCGGCGAGCGCGCCGAGGGCGAGGACGAAGGTGTCGAAGGGCAGCTTGCCATCGATGATCTGACGCGCCGCGACGAGCGCCAGCCCGCTCACCGAGAGGATCGAGATGGTCTCGACCAGCGGCGACGACATCGCCTGCACGAACCGCACCCGCATCTCCTGCCGCAGCACGTCCTGGTTCGACTCGTCGAACCGGCGGATGGACTCGCCCTCCGCGGACGCTGCCTTCACGGCCCGCAGGCCGCCCATCGACTCGCTTGCGGTGCGCAGCATGCGTTCCTGCGCCTGGAGTGACCCGCGCATGCCGCGGCGAATCCGCTTGCCGAACTTGCGGAGCGGGATGGCCAGGGCAGGCACGGCGACGAGCGCGATCAACGTGATCCGCCAGTCGAGCCAGATGGCCGCCACGAACGCGGCGGCACCCTTCGTGACCTGCGCCAGCGCCTTGCCCGAGAGTGCCACCAGCCCTCCCTGCAGCGCCCCGCTGTCGCGGGTGACGCGACTGACCAGTTCGGAGGGTCCGCGCGACACCACCGTCGAGAGCGGCAGGTTGATCACGTGCTTGAAGATGTCGTGGCGGATGCCCGCGACGATGCGCGTGCACAGCGTGAGCGACAGGTACTGGTGCCCGAAATTCGCCGCGGCCCCCACCACCGTCATGGCCGCCAGCAGCGCGAAGAGCGCGACCACGCCGTCGAACGGGTCCGTCGGGAGCCGATCCACCACCCACGCGGGCATCCACGGCGCATGCTCCTGCACCCATCCCGAGAGCGTGCCACCCGAGCGGAGCAGGAGGTCGAGCACCGGCGCAAGCGCCACGAGCCCCGTCCCAAGACCGCCCGCGGAGATCGTCGCGCAGGCGATGGCGGCCGCCAGCTGCCCCTTCGACCTCAGCATGCGGGCGGCGAAGTGCCAGAACGGGTTCATGGCGGAAGGCTATTCGATGCCCTGGCGACCTGCCCCGGCGCGCCCGCGCGACAGGAAGTCGAGGGCGGCCCAGAACTGCGGGTAGCTCTTGGACACGCAGCCGGGGTCGTCGATCCGGATTCCGCCCGTTCGCATGCCGAGCACCCCCAGGCTCATCGCGACGCGGTGGTCGCGGTGCGGATCGATGCGTGCGTCGACGGTGCGACCCGGCGCAAGCGGCCGGATCTCGATCCAGTCGTCACCGACATCGACGGCGGCGCCGACACGCGTCAGCGCCGCCTGCATCGCCGACAGCCGGTCGCTCTCCTTGCCACGCAGGGTGCCGAGGCCCGTGATGCGCGTCGGACCTCCGGCCACCGCGGCTGCCGCCATGAGCGCCAGGGACCCATCCGGACAGGCGCCGCAGTCCACCTCGCCGGCTCCGTCGAGCGGGGGCGCCCCGTCGCCCGCCCGGGCGCGGCAGGCAATGCGCACGCCGCCGGAACCCCGCATCACCCCGGCCCCCATCGATTCCAGGATCGCAAGGACCCGCATGTCGGGCTGGCGCGACTCAGGCGGCAGCCAACCAAGCTCGAGATCGCTTCCCGGAACGATCGCCGCGGCAACCGCCCAGGGAACGGCGCTCGAGGCGTCCTGCTCCACCATGACGGCGCCTCGCGCGGCCAGCGGCCCCGGCGCCACGCGGATCGAGCACGGCGCGCCGTGGGCGTCGCGCGCCTCGTCCACGTGTGCACCCCACCGACGCAGCTCGTCGACCGTGAGCGCCAGGTACGACGCGCTCGTCGGCGGTGCCTCGAAGCGCATCTCGAGGCCGTCGCGCATCCACGGCGCGAGCAGCAGGAGCGCACTCGCGAACTGGCTGCTCGCCAGCCGTCCGACGTGCAGCGTGCCGCCAACCGGCGGGCCGGCGCGTCCATCGACGACGACCGGCAGCCGTCCGTCCCGCTCGAGCCACGTGACGTGCACGCCAAGTTGCCGAAGCAGCGCCACGCCATCCGCCACCGGCCGTTCCCGCATCCGCGCGCTGCCGTCGATCGTCACGCGTCGCGGTGCGAAGGCGGCCGCGGCCATCACGAATCTGGTCGGCGTGCCGCCATCTCCGAGATGGAGCGAGACATCATCTCCCGACGGGAACCGACCGCCCACGCCATCCACCGAGAACTCGTCGGCACCGATCGGCGCGTCGGTCCCGGCCCCCGGGCCACGTGCTTCGATCGTCGCCCCAAGCGTCCCCAACGCGTGCGCCAGCGCGTCCGTGTCGCCTGACCGGAGCGCCCACCGCAGCACGGTCCGCCCCGACGCCATCGCCGCCAGCACCAGCCCCCGGTTCGTGAGGCTCTTCGAGCCCGGCACCGCCAGCACCGCGTCGATCGGCGCCGATCGCTCGACGAGGCGGGGCCCGTCCGCGCCCGCCGGCATGGGCGTCAGCCCTCCGCCTGCCCGCCGGCGCGGAACACGGCCACGATGTCCTCGACCGGGATCACGAAGAGCCGGTTGTCGCCCTCGAAGTCCACCGGCACGCCGTGCTTGGGGTTGAAGAGCACGCGGTCGTACTGCTCGATCGGGTAGTTGTCGTCGCGTGCGACCTCGGCGGAGATCGCCACGATGCGCCCGGTGATCGTCGGGATCTCGATCTTGTCGGGCAGGTGGATGCCCACCTTGGTGATCTTCTTGTCCTCGTCCTTGCGGATGAGGACGCGCTTGCCGATCGGCTCGACCGTCTCCAGGCGCGTGGTTCGCGACGTGCGCGTCATGGCCCGATGATATAACGCTCGGCGCATGAAGGCCTCGGACAATCCCGTCGAGTCGGTGCGCCGGCTGATCCGCGCGGTGCCTGACTTCCCCAAGCCCGGCATCATGTACCGGGACATCACGCCGATGCTTGCCGATCCCGGCGCGCTCGCGCTCTCCGTCGAGCTCATGGCGAACCCGTTCCGCGGCGGGAAGTTCGACCTCGTCGTCGGCGCCGAGAGCCGTGGATTCATCTTCGGCGTGGCGGTGGCGCAGGCGCTCGGCTGCGGTTTCGTCCCGGTGCGCAAGCCCGGGAAGCTGCCGAGCAAGGCGGTGTCGGTGTCGTACTCGCTCGAGTACGGACAGGACTCGCTGGAGATGCACGCGGACGCGCTCCCGCGCGGCGCAAAGGTGCTGGTGGTCGACGACCTCCTGGCGACCGGCGGCACGCTCAAGGCGTGCTGCGAGCTGGTCGAGCGGGTGGGCGGCACCGTCGGAGGCGCCACGGCGCTCATTGAGCTCGAGGCCCTCGGGGGCCGCGCGCGCATCGCACCGCGCGACGTGCACACGGTCATCCGGTTCTGAGCCGCCGGGCGGTGTTTCGCCTGCGCCGGGCTACAATCCGCGCATGACCACCGCCGTTCCCTCCGCCGCCGTCCGCCCCTCGACCGGGACCGACCCGCTGGCGCTGATCGACGTCGACCACGTCCGCTTCTACGTCGGGAACGCCAAGCAGTCGGCGTTCTTCTACGCGTCGGCCTTCGGCTTCCAGGTCGACCAGATCTGCGACCTCACCACCGGCAGCCGCGAGTCGGCGCAGTACCTGCTCACGCAGGGAAACATCCGCTTCGTGCTGGAGACGCCGCTCACCAAGGAACACCCCGCCGCGGACGAGATCCGCCGCTTCGGCGACGGCATCAAGGACATCGCCTTCACCGTCTTCGACGCCGAGGCCGCCTGGAAGCAGGCCGTGCGCAACGGCGGCACCAGCGCCTACGAACCCGTCACCCGCAGCGACGCGAGCGGTTCGGTCACCATGGCCGGCATCCGCACCTACGGCCGCGCCGTGCACACCTTCGTCAGCCGCACCGGCGCCTACGCGCTGCCGGACATCAAGCAGGGCGCGACCTTCATGCCCGGCTACCGCGCCTTCGGCGACTTCGCCCTGAACGCCCACAACCGCGCGAACCCCTGCGGCCTCAAGTTCGTCGACCACGCGGTCGGCAACGTCGAGGAAGGCAGGATGAACCAGTGGGTGTCCTGGTACGAGAACGTGCTCGGCTTCTCGATGTTCAAGCACTTCGACGACAAGGACATCTCGACCGAGTACTCCGCGCTCATGTCCAAGGTGATGGCGAGCGGCAACCAGCTGATCAAGTTCCCGATCAACGAGCCGGCCGCGGGCAAGAAGAAGAGCCAGATCCTGGAGTACCTGGAGTGGCACGACATGACCCCGGGCGTGCAGCACCTGGCGCTGCGCACCGACGACGAGCTGGCGAGCGTCGCTGCGCTGCGCCGCCGAGGCGTCGACTTCCTCACGATCCCGGAGACCTACTACGAGAGCGTGTGGGCACGCGTTGACTCCATGCTCCGCCAGCACGGCCACGCGGCCGTGAAGGAGGACCACCAGCGCATCCGGGACCTGGGCATCCTGGTGGACGCCGACGACGAGGGCTACCTGCTGCAGCTCTTCTCCAAGCCGCTGCAGGACCGCCCCACCCTGTTCTTCGAGATCATCTGCCGCCGCGGCTCGCAGAGCTTCGGCAAGGGCAACTTCAAGGCGCTCTTCGAGAGCCTGGAGATCGAGCAGGGCCGGCGCGGCAACCTGTGAAGACCCGGTCGAGCACCTGCCGGCCGAGCCCGGCCCCGCCGCGCGGGCGGCGCACGGGCTATCGTCCGCAGTCATGAGCACCTTCGGCGCGGTTCCTCCCACCGGTCCGGTCCCCGGCGCACCCTTTCAGTCGGAAGAGACCCTGAGGTGGCCGGGGCTCATCGGCGGGCTGTCGATCGCGTTCGGCATCATCACGCTCCTGGGCAGCTGCTGTGGCGGCGTGGGTGCCGCGCTCATGCCGCTCGCGCTCGGCGCGGCGGGCCTGAAGGTGGGCCCGATGCCCGGCTCCATCCTCGCGTGGATGGTGTTCGACGTGGTGGCGAGCCTCGCGCTTGGGTACATGCTGTTCGCCGGCGGTCTCGGTGTCCTGCGCCGACGGGCGGGCGGCCCACGCATGCTGCTGCGCTATGCGGCCGTGCGACTGGTGCTGGTGGTGCCGATGCTCGTCGTCGGCATCCTGCTCGTGCCCGCGAGCGCGAAGTGGAGCGCACAGTTCATGGAGGCGCAGTACGCGGCGCAGGAGGAATCCGGCCAGCCGGTCACCGAGGACCAGGAAGCCGCGCTCGAGGCAGCACGTACCCCGACCGCGCTCAACTACGTGATGACGGCGATCGGGCCATTCCTCGGCTGCGCCTACCCGATCATCCTCCTCGTCTGGCTCCGCCGGCCGCACGTACGCGCCACCTGGGAGTCCTGGGACGCCTGAACAAGGCTGCCGTTCCTCCCGGACCACTTTCGCGCTTGACGAAAATGGTCCGGGAGGAACGGCAGCCAGTTACGCAAAGCGTGCGTCCGGCGGGCATTCCACCGTCGTGCCCTCGATCTCGACCCTCCACGCGTGGAGGGCCGGCATCGCATCGTGGCTCGGCGGTCCCCCGTAGAGCGGGTCCCCCTTGAGCGGATGGCCGAGGCTTGCGAGCCCCGCGCGCACCTG
This sequence comes from Phycisphaerales bacterium, assembly GCA_018883105.1. Lineage (GTDB taxonomy): Bacteria > Planctomycetota > Phycisphaerae > Phycisphaerales > SM1A02 > UBA966. Next base: position 16,809 of record VEQS01000016.1, on the reverse strand, counting down.
GTGGCGCCGGCCGCGCCCGACCACCTCCACCTCGACCAGGTCGTGGGTGCCGTCGACCGCGCGCGTCCGCACGTGCCAGCGGCAGCGGCCGCACTCGGGACCGGTGCCCTCGCGCCGGACGGTCACCTTGCGCGAGCCCTTGTGTCGGCTCGAGAAGTAGAGGCGGAACGACCCCTCCTCGGCGAGGCCCGAGCGAACGAGCGCCAGGTACGTCTTGCGCGCGCCGCCGGATGACCCGACCGATCCGCGCAGCCGCTCGTGCGCCGCGGCAGTGCGGCCCGCCACCACGCATCCGCTCGTTCCGTGGTCGAGCCGGTGCGCGATGCCCGCCTCCGGCACCGCGGCGTGCTCGGGGTACGCGGCCCGCAGCCACGACTCGAGCGTGGGGCCCGACTCGCCGGGTTCGCCGAGCGTGTGCCAGCCCGCGGGCTTGGCGATCACCCGCCAGTCCGGCCCTTCGGCGATCATGCGGGGCGCGTCGTGCGCGGACGCACCTGTGGGCTCGGATGCGGGCATGCCTCGTACACTACAGGCGCCATGCCCTACTACTCGAAGCTCGGCCAGGTCCCGAAGAAGCGCCACGTGCAGTTCCGCCGCCCGGACGGCGCCCTGTACAGCGAGGAGGTCTTCGGCACCGAGGGATTCGTGGGCCCCACCTCGACCCTCTACCACATCAACCCGCCGACCCAGGTGATCGGCTGGAAGACCCTCTACGGCACGAAGCCCGAGTACATCGAGCAGGACGTGATGCGCATGCGTCACCTCAAGATGGCCGCCATGCCCGCGAAGGGCGACCCGGTCACCGGCCGCGTGGTGCTCTTCGGCAACGCCGACGTCGAGATGGCCATGTGCATCCCGGCGGAGAAGATGGACTACTTCTACAAGAATGCCATGGGCGACGAGTGCCTGTTCGTGCACTTCGGCTCGGGCACGGTGCACACCACCTTCGGCACGCTGAAGTTCGGGCCGAAGGACTACGTCGTGATCCCCAAGGGCATCACCTACAGGATGACCTTCGACAAGACGAAGCCCGGCGAGCCCGGCCCCCGCTTCGTGGTCTTCGAGACCGCCAACGGCAGCCACATCGGCCCGCCGCCACGCTACGTGAGCAAGCAGACCAGCCAGTTCCTGGAGCACTCGCCCTACTGCGAGCGCGACCTGCGCCTGCCCGAGCTGCCCCTCACCTTCGACAGGAAGGGCGAGTACGAGGTGCGCATCAAGGCGCGCGACCTGGTGCACAGCTACACATACACGTACCACCCGCTCGACGTCGTCGGCTGGGACGGCTGCTACTACCCGTACTGCTTCAACATCGACGACTTCGCCCCGATCGTCGGCAAGCTGCACATGCCCCCGCCGATCCACCAGACGTTCGAGGGCCACAACTTCGTGATCTGCAGCTTCTGCCCGCGGCTCCTGGACTTCCACCCGGACGCGATCCCCGTCCCCTACAACCACTCGAACCTCGACAGCGACGAGATCCTCTACTACGTCGAGGGCAACTACAAGGCCCGCAAGGGCATCGAGCAATGCTCGATCACCGTGCACCCGCAGGGCATCCCGCACGGGCCGCACCCGGGCACGGTCGAGAAGTCGATCGGCGCGCGAGAGACCACCGAGCTCGCCGTGATGTGCGACACCTTCCGGCCGATGTTCCCCACCAAGGCCGCGATGGAGTTCGACGACCTGGCCTATCCGCGCAGCTGGGAAGGCGAGCACTTCCCCGTGTCGCTCGAGCACGGCACCCCGAACGGTGGCCACCGCGCCAATGGGCACGCCGGCCGCAACGGCGCCGCCAAGCGTGCCGGCAGGAAGAAGTCGAAGGCCCCGGCCGTCCGCCGCGGATCGCCGCTCTCGAGCACCTGGGAGTGAGGCTCGCGGCCACGATCGCGGCGGCCGCCTGCCTGGCGCTCGCGGGTGCGGACGATCCGCCGGCGCCGAAGCGCTCGCCCGCGGGGCTCGCGCTCGCCGCCATGACCGTCGGCGGCGAACCCGTCGAGGTCGAGGTGGCCGACACACCCGACGCGCGCGACCGCGGCCTGGGCGGGCGCACCACGGTGCCGCGTGGCAGCGGCATGCTCTTCGTCTTCCCGGCGGCCGACTTCCTGTCGTTCTGGATGCTCGACTGCCTGGTGCCGATCGACGTCGCGTTCTTCGCGGCCGACGGCACGGTGACCGCCGTGCACGCCATGAGCGCCGAGCCGCCCCGCGGGAAGGACGAGGCCGTCGCCGCCTACAGGGCCCGACTGCCCCGCTACGGCTCGCCAACCCGCGCCGTCGGTGCGCTGGAGCTGGGTGCCGGCGAGATGGCGCGGCTGGGCGTCAAGGCGGGCTCGAAGCTCGCCCTGCCTGCGGGCGTCACGGTCCCGGCGCGCCGCTGAGGGCCGCGAGCGTCACGCCGCCGGCATCACCACGCCTCGGCACCGGCCGAACCCGATCCTCGGATGCCCTGCCGCCTCGCACCAGCCGGTGATCGTCACCTCGTCGCCGTCCTGCAGGAACCGCCGCTCGGTGCCGTCGCCGAGCGTGACCGGCTCGGTCCCGCGCCACGTGCGCTCCAGCATGCAGCCACGGCCCTCCTTGGTGGGTCCGCTGATGGTGCCGCTCGCCAGCAGGTCGCCCGGACGCATGACGCAGCCGGTCGACGCGTGGTGCGCCAGCATCTGGCTCATGGTCCAGTACATGTCCGCGAACGATCCGAGGCTGATGCGCGTCGGCGCAGTGCCCGCGGCCCGCATGCCGGCGCTCGCGATGGTGACCTCGAGCTGCACGTCCACCACGTAGTCGTCGCCGCGGCGCAGGTAGTCGAGCACGGGCGGGTCGGCCGCGCCACGCACCGGGCCGGGCCGGCAGTACGGACGCAGCGCCTCGAGCGTCACCACCCACGGGCTGATCGAGGTGCAGAAGTTCTTGGCGTTGAACGGCCCGAGCGGCTGGTACTCCCACTTCTGCACGTCGCGTGCGGACCAGTCGTTGACGATCACGCAGCCGAAGAGGCGCTCGTCGGCCCGGCCGACCGCGATGCGCTCGCCGAGCGCGTTTGCGGGGCCGCCGAGGAACACGCCCATCTCGAGCTCGTGGTCAAGCAGCTTCGACGGGCCGAACGACGGCGGGCCGTCGTCGCTCGCCACCGTCTGGCCGTGGGGCCGGCGCACCGGGGTGCCCTCGACCACGATGGTCGACGAACGCCCGTGGTACCCGACCGGAAGGTGCTTCCAGTTGGGCATCAGCGGCTGGTTCGGGCGGAACATGCTGCCCACGTTGGTGGCGTGATGCTCGCTCGCGTAGAAGTCGGTGTAGTCGCCGATCTCGGCCGGCAGGCGCATCGAGAGCGCCGCGCGGTCGAGGAGCACGGCGTCCCGCCGGGCGTGGCGCTCGATGCCGCCGGCGCCGGAGGAGAGCATTGACGCCACGTGAGCGCGCGCCGCGGACCAGTCGGCGCGGCCGAGCGCCATGAATGCGTTCAGGGTCGGCATGCGCAGCGCCGACACGATGCGGGGCGCAAGGCCCTCGAGCATGCCGAAGCCCGCGGCTTCCGCCAGGTCGAGCGCGGCGTCGCCGATGGCGACCACGATGCGCGGCTCACCCGGTCGATCTGGCCGCTCGGCCACGCCCCAGGGCAGGTTCTCGATCGGAAAGTCGGCCTCGGGGCGTTCGGCCCCGGGCACCCAGCAGCGAGTTCGCGTCGTCATGTGGTCAGGCCTTGGCCGCGGCAGGCGGCAGCAGGTTCATCGTCCGGAGGTCGTCCATCGGCTCGTCGAATGAGCAGCTGCCGAAGCTCGACGCAAAGCGCTCGCGCGCCTCGCGCAGCTGCCCGAGGGCGAGCGAGCGCCCCTTCCAGGAGACGTTCGTCGGCGCGAACTCGAAGTGGCGGCCGTTCGTGTCCGAGAGCAGCATCTCCAGCTCCTCCTGCTCGACCGCGCCGTGGTAGAGGAGCGCCGCCCCGAAGAACACGTTCACGAAGCCGAACTGGTTGCATCCCACCGCGTCGGCGTAGTGCCGGAAGGGATGGTGCAGGCCGGCGGTCGCCTTGAAGGGCACGCCCGCGCCGGCGCACGCCGACAGGAAGCGCGCGAGTTCGAGCGTTCCCGGATGCGCTTCCGGGGCCGTGCCGCCCGTGCGCACCTTCGCGCCGGCCTCCATCTCGGCGAGCGCCGCCACCATGCCGCGCACGTCCTGCTGCCAGGGCAGCTCGAACCACGGGAAGAGCGTCTCGGGCATCAGCTCGAGCGCCCCGTCGACCGCGTCGGCATTCTTCGGCTTCAGCTCGATCGACTCGATCACGGCGCGGCCGCTGCCCGGCTCGGCGTGGCGTGTGTTGAAGCGCTCGATCGACTCGAGTTCCGCCTCGAATGCATCGTCCCCGGTCGCCTCGCACAGCACCGTGAGCGTCCACGGGTCCTCGGAGTCGTCTCGCTCGCCGGTCGGCAGGTGCCCCGCCGCGCAGCGCTCGAATTCACCGATCCGCTTCAGGGGCACCACCAGGCGCCCCAGGGCCCAGCGGTCCGGTCCGCCGCGGTGGCGCGCGTAGTTGGCCACGGTCCGCTGCATGTCGAGCGAGGCCGGAGGGAAGAGTCCGGCGTAGTCGACGATGCCGTGCATCAGTGCGCGGGTGGTTTCCATGGGAACCCCATTATGCCCGGGCCGACGTGCCCTCGCCCGGACCCTCGGTCCGCGTGCCGTCGGCGGCCTCGGTCCAGTCCAGGCTCGATCCGAACGATTCCCGCAGGCTCATGGCCGCAAGCATCGCCACGGGCACGAGGATGGCCCCGAGGAGCGCCGCGGCTCGCCACTTCGCCTCGCCGGCCGCGCCCGCACCTGCCTCCGGGTCACCCTGGAAGATGCGCTCGAAGACGTGCCACAGCGCGGCGCTGCCGGCGGCCGACCAGCGCACGAAGTTCGGGGCACTCGTGGTGGCGGTGGCGCGCAGGTTGGTGCCGAACTGCTCCGCCGTGGTCGTGACGAACACCGCCCAGTAGCCGCAGCCGAAGCCGATGGCGACGCAGATGGCGTAGAAGGCACCCGGGTGCGCCGGCGGCACCGTGAAGTAGGCGATGATCGCCGCCGCGGTCAGCACGTGGAAGGCAAGCAGCGCCCGCCGGCGGCTCCTCAGGAGCTGGCTGAGCAGCCCGCTCGCCAGGTCGCCGGCCGCCAGCCCCACGTAGCACCACATGATCGCCAGCCCCGGCCTCGGCGCCTCGTCCTTCGGGATCCCCATCGAGAGCCCGATCGCATCGCAGTACTTCACCAGGATGCCCACGCAGTACCAGATGGGCACGCCCAGCAGGATCAGCGCCAGGAACCGCCGCGCGCGCGCCCACGGCCACCCGAGCAGCCAGAACGCGCCGCGCCCCGAGCCGTGCGCCTGCTTCACGCGCGAGAACATGCCGCTCTCGACCACCCCGACGCGCAGGAAGAGGAGCGCCAGCCCCAGCATGCCGCCGATCAGGTAGGCGTTGCGCCAGTCAGACACCAGCTCGGTGACGAAGTACGCGCACACCGCGCCCATGATGCCGACCGTCGCCACCATCGTGGTCGCGAATCCGCGCTGCTCCTTGCGAACCAGCTCGCTGACCAGCGTGATGCCCGCGCCCAGCTCGCCCGCCAGGCCAAAGCCCGCGACGAAGCGCAGCACCGCGTACTGGTTGAAGGCAGATCCCAGCCCGACCGCATGCAGCCATGCCCACGCCCCGTCCGCAGGGACGTCCGCCACGAACGCGTTCAGGATGTTGGCCACGGAGTAGACGACGATCGAGCCAAAGAGCATCTGCAGCCGCCCCAGCCGGTCCGCCAGGATGCCCCATGCCAGGCCGCCGAGCACGAGGCCGGTGGTCTGCAGGTAGTTGTCGAGCAGGATGCCGTTTCGCTGCAGGATGTCGGCCTCAAGCGCGGCCTTCGCCCGCTCCATCGATTCCGCGTCGGCGAACTTCGCGCGCGACAGCAGGTCCTCCTGGGCGGCGGCGATCTCCTTCCCCAGCAGGTCCTTCAGGCTGCGCACGCGCACCAGCGCAAAGAGCAGCAGGTCGAAGATGTCCACGAAGTAGCCGAGCGCCGCGACCAGCGTCGCCAGCACCACGTTCCGGTCGCGCAGCGTCCCTGCCGTCACGCCGGGCTCAGTGTTCCGAGGCCGGCGCGCATCCGCAGGTCTTCAGGAACCGGCGGATGTCGGCGATCTCGTGGTCGTTGTCGAGCGCGTGCCCGGCGTGCTTCGGCACCGGGAACGACATCTCGTGGCCGTTGAGCTTGACCTTCAGGTGGTCCTTCTTGGTCTCCTCGCACGTGGCCCCCAGGCCCTCGAACATGTGCACGATGTCGCGCCAGTGGATGTTGTGGGGCGTCGGGTGCGAGAAGATCTGCGTCAGGGTGTGCTCGACGTGGTGGCTCATGGGTGAATTCGTCCTTCCGGGTCCCGAGTCTATCGGTCGCGCGGCAGCGCATGCCCGCGCTAGAATCCGTTTCGACGCGGGCATAGCTCAGTTGGTAGAGCGTCAGCTTCCCAAGCTGAATGTCGAGGGTTCGAGTCCCTTTGCCCGCTTTCGGCCGTCGACGACGTCGACGAGCATCGACTCCCACGCGTCGGTCATCGCCTTGACCGTGTACCGGGAGAGGACCTTTGCCTTGCCGGCGGCGCCCATGCGGGCCCGCGTCCGTGGGCATGCGAGCAGCGCATCGATCGCCTCCGCCAGCCGGGCCGGATCCGACGGCGGAACGATCAACCCGTCCTCGCCGTCGGAGACCAGGTCGCGCGTGGCGGGGATGCTGGCACCGATCACCGGCCGGCCCACCATCCACGCCTCGGTGAGCACGATGCCGAATGATTCCTCGACCGAGGGCTGCGCCAGGAGATCGCAGGCGGCGAACACGTCCGGCGCGTCGGCGTCGGGGAAGTCGCTCACCTCGACCACCCTGCCGCGCTCCCCGGGCGCAAGCGCCGCGAGCGCGGCCTCGGCTGCCGGGTCGCGATGGGATCTCGGTCCCGCGAGCATGAGCAGCGCCTCCGGCCGCTGCCTCCACACGAGCTGCATCGCGCGCACCAGCGTCGGCGCTCCCTTGCCCTCGTCCTGGCGACCGACGAAGCCAATGACCGGCTGTTCCCCGATGCCGTGCCGCCTGCGGATCCGCGCGCCGTCCGCGTCGCGTCCCCAGCCGTCGGGAATGCCGCAGCCGATGACCTCCGCACCGACTGCCCCAAGGCGGCGGTGCGCCTCGGCCTCCGAAGGCGTCAGCGCCACGGTACGTGCGCACCGCGGGATCATCCGTCGGAGGACCGCACGATTCGACCACGGCTGGGTCTGGTGCAGCAGCGGGATGGCCACGACCGGAAGTCCACGTCGGGTTGCCGCCGCCGTTGCGACCGGCGAGATCGGCGACCACCAGTTGGACGTGATGACCACGTCGCACCGAGCGCGGCGGATCTCCGCCAGGAGGGCCACGGGACTGGGCCGGCTGGCGAGCTCATTGGCCCATCCACCGGGAAACGCCCGATCGAGGCCCCGACGCGTGAGGAACCGGCACGATCGGCGGACCGCCTGCCCGGCGACGCCGCCGCCCGGAGGGACGCGCGCGATCTGCACCCCAGCGTGCTCCTCACGAACCGGAAGCCCGGCGCCCGACGGCCGGAAGAGGTCCGGGATGCTCGCGACATCCAGGGTCAGGACGGACGCCTCGTGCCCTCGGCGCGACAGGTTCTCGAGGATGCTGCCCAGCAGTCGCTCGGCACCGCCGACGCACGGCCAGTAGGCCGGGCAGACCGCGAGGACCCGCAGCGAGGATGAGCGTTGGCTCGGGGAGATCGGCATCATCGTCCGGCGCCAAGGCGCCCGCAAGGTCTGGAGGCCGAGCGTACGGCATCGATCGGCCGGCGCGATGCACCCCGGGCACTCGACGCACACTGCGCCGCCCTCCGCGACTTCGGCGGCGCCTCAGGGTTGCTTTGGGGCCGCGCTCGATCGCCGGACCCAGGAACCTGTACCGTCCCCCTCCAAACGGGGTCGTGGCCGGTCCCCACCCCCTCGGGCCTGTCCTGCATTCCCCCGACTTGATCCGATGCCGCAGCTGCAGAACTCACGCCCGTTCCGATCACGCGCGCAGAACCTCGAGGACATCGTCCTCTGGCGCGCGCTGCACGGCGTCCGCGAGGGTCGGTACGTCGACATCGGGGCCTGCGATCCCCGATTCCTCTCCGTGAGCCGGGGCTTCTACGAACAGGGGTGGCGGGGCGTCCATTTCGAACCCACGCCCGATCTTGCGTCGCGTCTGCGGGCAGACCGGCCCGACGAGGCCGTGCACCAGGTCGCCCTCTCCGACCGCTGCGGCGAAATGACGCTCTTCCTTTCGCCGGTCGAGGGACAGAGCACCGGGATCGATCGACTGTCGCGCCAGGATTCCCCGAGGCTTGTCGTCCCGACCCGTACCCTCGCGTCCTTCGGTTCGGGATGGGCGGGCGAACCGGTGCACTGGATGAAGATCGACGTCGAGGGGATGGAAGAGGCCGTGCTGCGCGGGTGGGATCACGGCATCCTGCGCCCATGGATCCTGGTGATCGAGGCGACGCTGCCCGACTCGCCGGAACCGAGCCACGAACGCTGGGAGCCGCTGGTGCTTGCCGCCGGCTACCGATTGGCGCTCTTCGACGGCCTTAACCGCTTCTACGTCGCGGAAGAGCGGCTGGAGCTGATGCCCGCCGTCGCCGCGCCGGCAAACATCTTCGACCTGATGGCCGGGTGCCGCCCCGAGGGATGGCAGCCGTACGTCAGCAGCCCGGACCGACGTGACCCTCCCGGCCGGCGGCTGCGCAAGATGATCCAGCGGCTGATCGGTCGCCGCCCCACCTGAACGCGCGGCGTCACGGCGTCCGCGCCACCCGGAATCCCACCGCGCTGCTGACGCTCGCCGGGGCGCCGAAAATTCGGTCGGAGGAGCGCAGGAAGTCGGTCGTCGCGGACCACGCCCCGCCGCGGACCACCCGGTTGGTGCCGGTGGTCGGCCCCGTCGGGTTCGCCTGGCAGGCCGACGGATAGGTGGCGTACCAGTCGCTCACCCATTCCCACACGTTGCCATGCATGTCGTGGAGGCCGAAGCGGTTGCCGGCCTTGGTGCCGACCGGCTTGGTCTGGTTGCCGGCGTTGGTGGTGAACCACGCGAAGTTGGTCGCCGTGTTGCCGTCGTTCGACCCGTTGCTGAAGGCGGTGGTCGTGCCCGCGCGGCAGGCGTACTCCCACTCGGCCTCGGTCAGGAGGCGCATGCCGGAGGCGCTCAGGAATCCCTGCACCAGGCTCCAGCTCACCTGCTCCACGGGACGGGTTGCCGCATCGGGATAGCTCGCTCCCTGGAAGAACGACGGGTTCGTCCCCATGCGCGCCTGCCACTGGGCCTGCGTCACCTCGAACCGGGCCACGTAGACGGCATTGGTCAGCGTCACGGTGCGCACGGGGCTCTCGTCGGCCGAGCAGGCGAACTGCGTCGATGCCGTGCAGCCCATCTGGTACGTCCCCGGCGGAACGAGAACCATCTCGATCTGCGTGGCAACGTCGCGCACGCGCCATGCCCATCCGGTGGCGGTGATCGCGGCCCGGGTCGCGGCGTCGGTCACGACGGCGGCGTTCGGCTGGGCCTCGAGGACCGAGGCCCACGGCGGCGCAATGACCGTGGCGCACGGGCCCCAGGCCCCGAGGAGCGCGCCGAGGTCATCTCCGTCGACCACGCCGTCGCCATTGATGTCGGCCGTGCAGCGGGCCGGCACGTTCTGAGCGGCAACGGCCGACGCGATGGCCCAGGACGCCGCGGACCCGAGCCCCACCGCGCTGGCCTGGGGCACGAGCCGGTCGATCACCGGCCATGCGGCGATGCCGAGGCCAAGGACGCAGAGACCGACGCCGGTGGGGATGCGTTTCATGGATTCCGTGTCTCCGGGGGAGTGCGAAGGTACCGGGGCGAACCGGGCCTGGCCAAGGCAATTCCGGAGAGCAATACGTCCCGGAACACCGCCCGGTTCGCCGCCGGCGGCCGCGCGCGGGTCATGTCGGAGCGGTCGCTATCGTGCCCCCCTCCATGGCGATCCTCGCCTCCGCCCTGCTCGCCCAATCACCCGTGGTCGACGCCCTCGCGGTGCTGGCCTTCGGATACGTGGCGCTGGTCGGGGTGGCGGCGGTCCGCGACCGATCCGCGCCGCGGACGGTCTACGGCCTGTCCCTCCTGGTGGCCGTCGTCGCGGGATTCGTGGCGTGGCTCGGGATCGACGCCGAGATCCCGATCACGGTGTCCCGGCCATCGAGCGACGCGACCTACGTCGTCGAGATCCCGATCCTCCGCACGCTCGCCGAGCTGGCTGCGGCATCGGCGCTGGGCGCGCTGATCGGGCGCCTGGGCGACACGGCGCTCGTCGCGGCCGGACGCGAGCCGATGCTGCGCGTGCAGCACACCGCGCTCTGGCTCGGGGCGATCCTGGTCGGCGTCGTCGTCCTCTACCAAGTGCACTTCGCGGCGACGCTTCCGGTGCGCACGCTCGTCCTCTCGGTGGGAGGCGCCTCGGTCTTCATCGTGGGCCTGGCGCTGCAGTCGACGCTCGGCAACGTGTTCGCCGGCTACGCGCTGCAGACCTCGCGCGTCCTGCGCAAGGGCGACATCGTGCAGCTGGGTCACCGGGGCCCGATCGGCACCGTGTGGGACAGCACGCTCGGCACCACGCGCATCCTCATGCGCGACGGCGAGCTGCTGGTGCTCCCCAACAGCGCGGTCCTGCAGAAGGACTTCATGAACCTGGACCAGCCGAGCCCACGGCTGCGCCAGTCGATCCAGGTGGGCGTCAGCTACGACGCGCCGCCCGCGGTGGTCAAGGACGTCGCGCTCTCCGTGCTGCACGCCGAGCCCCTGGTGCTGGAGGATCCGGAACCCGACGTCTGGGTCGCGAACTTCGCGGAGTCGTCGGTGACCTACGACCTGCGCTTCTGGATCGCCAGCTACCGCGACCGGGACGCCGCCAACGACCGCATCCGCACGCGCCTCTGGTACGCGCTGCGGGACGCGGGCCTGGAGATCCCGGTGCCCATCCGGACGCTGCGCATGACCGACGTCGCGGAGACCCGCGCGCGCGACGAGGCCGCCGCCGAGCGCACCGCCACGGCCATCGATGCGCTGCGCGCGTGCCCGCTGTTCGACGACCGCTCGATCTCGGCCGACGAGCGCCGCGAGCTGGCGCGCGCCGCGGTGGAACGGCGCTGGGCGTCGGCCGAGTCCATCGTCCGCCGCGGGGACGATTCGGACGCGATGTACGTCATTGCCGACGGCAGCTGCGAGGTGCGCCTGCCCGACGGCGGCACCATCGCGCTGGAGGCCGGCGGGCACTTCGGCGAGATCGCACTGCTTCTGCGCCAGGAACGCACGGCCGACGTGGTGGCAGGTCCGGCCGGCGCCACCGTGCTCCGGCTGCCGCGGGCGAGCGTCGCGCCGATCCTCGCGCGTCGGCCCGAGTTCCGCGAGCGGGTAGGCACCGTCGCCACGCAGCGGCGCGACGAGACCATGGGTGACGTTGCGTCGGCGTTGGCGCCCGTGCGCCGGGTCGGGATGTTCGCCGAGCTGCTGCGGCTCCTGCGGCCCTTCTGAAGCCGTCGAGCTCGGGCCTCGGGGTACACTCCGGCATGCAGATTTCCGCAGAGATTCCCGTCGCAACGGCCGCTGACCTGCAGCCGCTCGCGGGGGAGGATCCGCCGAGCGCCGTGCTGCGCGTCGTCGGCGCACGGGGCGGCCTGGCGCAGACGCTCCGCCCCAACGGCCGGCCGGGAAGCGTGCTCGTCACCGATCCGGCGCTCGTCAAGCAGGTGCTGGTGCGCGGCTCGATGGACGAGGACCTCGGGCTGATCCGCAACTTCGCGCTGCGCGCCGCCGCGCCCCATGGCCTGATCTCGCTCACGGGACAGGAGCACCGCAAGGTGCGCGTGGCGATGGCGCCATGCTTCCGGGGTTCGGGCCTGGCACCCCTGCAGGACGCACTTGACCGCCGGCTCGAAGGCGGACTGGACGAGTGGCCGGTCGGCGAGGCCGCAAGCTCGGCGAAGCTCGTCCTGGACCTGATGACCAAGGTGTTCATGGAGTGGGTGCTCGGGCCGCTCGAGCCTGGGCGCGAACGCGCCCTGTGCGCGGCGGAGCAGTCGCTCCTCGAGGTCTTCCACCATGCGATCCCCGACCTGAACCAGCTCTGGCCCGGTTCGGACGGCGAGGGCCCCGTGTCCTTCGACCAGATGGTCAGCCGCTTCTTCACCCTCCGGACGCTGATCTCCGACACGGTCGAGGAGGCCCCGCGCGGCATGATGGCGCAGCTCGACCAGATGCTGCCGCCGCAGGGCGACGGCCTGCGGCGCAGCGCCCAGCTGACCGACCACGCGATTCACCTGCTGCTTGCCGGCCTCGACACGGTCTCGCAGACCACGGGCCTGCTGCTCCATCACCTTGGCGAGAACCCGGGGCACGTGGACCGCATCGCGTCCGAGGCGACGCTCGGCGGCGAGCAGCCGTTCACCGAGGCGTGCATCAAGGAGATCCTGCGGCTCTACGCAGGCGTGCCGGTGGCGGTGCGCGTCACGGGCCGGCCCGTCGAGGTGCGCGGCCTCGTGATTCCGGCGCACCGGCCGCTGATGGCGTTCCTGATCTGCATGCAGCGTGATGCGCGCAGCTTCGAGCGGCCGCTCGAGTTCCTCCCGGAACGGTGGTTGGAGGGCTCGACCCTCTTCATGGATCCCTCGGCATACATGCCCTTCGGCACCGGCCCCCACATCTGCCTTGGCGAGACGGCCGCAAAGCTCATCATGCGCCGGCTGGTGCCCGCGATCTGCAGCCGCTTCGCGATCCGCACCGAGACGCCCGGCCTCGTGCCCGTCCTGGTGCGCATCGTGGCGCTGCCCATGCGCGCGCCGAGGATCACGCTCTCGCGCCGATGATGATCGCCGCCGCCCTGGTCATTGCCTCGATCGCCGCGGCGCAGGCGCCCGCGGCCGGTGCGCCGCCGAGGGTGTTCGACCACGTGGTGGTGCTGAGCGTGGACGGGCTGCGACCGGACGCGATCGACGGACCCGAGGACGGGGCCCTGCCCGGCTTCCGACGCCTCCTGCGCGGCCCGCACACGCTGCAGGCACGCACCGACCCGGACATCACCATCACCCTGCCAAACCACGTCTCGATGCTGACGTCGCGGCCCGTGGGCGGGCCCGGCGGGCACGGCTGGACGGAGAACGGCGATCCTCCCGCGGTGCGCCACGGCGGGACGCTGCACCTGCGCAAGGGCGCCTACGTTGCCGCGATGTTCGACGTGGCGCACGACCACGGGGTGACCACGGCGGTGATCGCCACCAAGTCGAAGTTCTGGCTCATCGCGCAGAGCTACGACGGCTCGGCCGGTGCGCCGGACACGACGGGCCCGGACGACGGGAGGGCCAAGGTCGACCTCTTCGCCTGCGCGCGCGCGACGAACGATGCATTCCGCCTGGCAACCGCCCAGCTTCGGTCGGGGGCGCCGCGGACGCTGACCCTGCTGCACATCGCCGAGACCGACTCGACCGGCCACGCGCACGCCTGGGACATGGCAGCGGGCAGCCGATACCGGACCGCCGTCGCCAACGTCGATGCCGCACTGGACGGGTTCCTGCAGGCGCTCGACGCGGAACCCTCCCTGAAGGGTCGTGTGGCGATCGTCATGACCGCCGACCATGGCGGGGGCGCGCCGCCGCTCTCGCACACCGAGCCGCGTGCGGCGGTCAACTTCCTGATTCCCTTCGCCGTCTGGCTCGGGCAGGATGGTGCCCCGGAGGAACTGGTGGCCATGAACGCCGACCGCCGTGCCGTGGTGCCTGCAGGCGAGCACGTCCCGCTCGAGGCCGTGCCGCCGCCGATCCGCAGCGCGGAGGCGGGCAACCTGGCACTGCAGCTGATGGGCCTTCCGGCGATCCCGGGTTCTTCCGCCAACGCCTCGCAGGACCTGCGCCTGGTTCCGCTGCCCGCGCCCGCCGCCGCGACATCCGCCCCAGCGCCATGACCGCCGCCCGTCCCATCGACGGCGGCACGTGCCACGTGTTCCACGCCTTCGAGGCCGGGGTCGCCGTCGACCTCGACCGGGCCGCCACGGCGGTGCGGGGGGCGCGGCGCACGGGGCTGCAGCCCCGCGACGGGCAGCCGATGCCCGCCGACTTCGCGCCGCAGCCGGTGATGTTCACGGTCGAGGCGGCGTCGGTCGCCTGCGGCACCGTCCGGTCGTGCGGCGTCGCCCACGTCACCGTCTACGACTTCGGCGCACTCTCCGTGCGGCTCGACCTGCCGCTTGCCGGCTCGGCCGACGTGCTGCCGACGCTCGCGCGCGCCCTCGTCGGCAATGCCGCGGTACTGCAGGCGGCGCGCGATGCGGCCGAGCGCGCGCTCGCCATGCTCGGCAACGCCGTCGAGCGCCCGGCCCTCGCCGGCGCCACCGAGGACTACGTGGTGTTCGCGCTGCCGCCGGTCGGGGGCGCGGCCACGCTCCGCGACGGGCTGCCCGACCCGCTCCTGGCGCGCATCCTGCGGGCCGAGGAGTCGACGCTGGCCCACGAGACCATGGTCGATGCGGTCTCGGCAAGCGTCAGCTGGGGCGACGCCGACCTCGCCGTCATCGACTGGAACGGCGCCGTGGTGGTCGACCGGAATCCCGAGGACGCGCTGGCCATCCTCGAGTTCGCCAACGCCGAGCTGGTCGAGATGCGCTGGCTGGACGACCGGCTCGACCGGGCGCTCGAGGAAGCGTTCGAGGCCGCCGCGGCGTCGATGCGCGGGCCGCGCATCCTCGCCGTGCGGACCGCGCGCCAGGCCAGGCGCATCGCCGAGCTGCAGATCGACGCCGCGGCGCTCTACGAATCCGTCGACAACGCGCTGAAGCTCTTCGGCGACCAGTGGGTGGCGCGCCTGCACCAGGCGGCCACGCGGCGCATGCACATCGAGGACTACGAGCGTTCCGTCCTGCGCAAGATCGCCACGCTCGAGTCCGTCTACGGGAAGGTCCGCGACCGCCAGGTGCAGGTACGCGCGGAGCTGCTCGAGTGGATCATCATCGTGCTGATCGCCTTCGAAGTCGTGAGGAGCCTGTGGCCATGAGGAACATCGCCGCGTTCGCCGCCGCCGTTGCCGTCGCCATGCTCGTGGGCTGCACCACCGTGAGCGGCACGGGCAGGAAGCAGCTGAACGTGCTCTCGCGCGAGCAGGAGTTCACCCTCGGCACCGACGCCTACGGCGAGATGCTCGGGGAGAAGGGCGTGGTGCGCCTGCGCACCGGCCCGGAGCTCGACCGCGTCCAGAGGATCGCCGGACGGATCGAGGACGCGGCCGAACGGCTGCATCCGCGCGCCGTGCAGGGCTTCGAGTGGGAGTGGGCCGTCATCCGCGACGACGCCACGGTGAACGCCTGGGCGCTGCCCGGCGGCAAGAGCGCCGTCTACACGGGCATGCTGCGGATGGCCGACGACGACGACCAGCTCGCCGCCGTCATGGGCCACGAGGCCGCGCACGCCATCGCGCGCCACTCCGGCGAGCGGATCTCGAGCGACCTCGTGCTGCAGGGCGCGCTGCAGGGCGCGTCCATGGCCCTCGGCGACATGTCGCCGGGCGCGCAGCAGGCCACCATGATGGCCCTCGGACTCACGTCGCAGTACGGCGTCGCCCTGCCCTGGAGCCGGATGCAGGAGGGCGAGGCGGACGAGATGGGCCTCCTGATCTCCGCGGACGCGGGCTACGACCCGCGCGCCGCGGTGACGCTCTGGCAGCGGATGGCCGCGCAGTCCGGCGGGCCGCCGGAGTTCCTCTCCACCCATCCGAGCGAGAACACGCGCATCGCACGCCTGCAGAAGCTGATGCCCCGGGCGCTCGAGGTCTGGGAGGCCGCCAAGGCCCGTGACGGCGGGGCGGCTTCGCGGTAAGGTTCGCGGTCCGAACCCCGAAGGACCACGATGGCCAAGAAGAGCACCCGCCGCCCCGTCAAGCACGCCCGCACGTCCTCAGGCCGCAAGGCCCCGCCGGCCACGCTCCGCAAGGGCCACGAGGCGGTGATCCGCGACTTCATGCGGCACCACTACCGGCACTTCAACGCCGCGTCGGTGATCGACGCCGCGGACGGCTACGTGAAGCACGTGGACTCGGGCGGAAAGATGCTGGTCACCCTGGCGGGCGCGATGAGCACCGCGGAACTCGGCCTGAGCCTGGCCGAGATGATCCGCCGCGACAAGGTGCACCTGATCTGCTGCACCGGCGCCAACCTGGAGGAGGACATCTTCAACCTGGTGGCCCACGACCACTACGAGCGGGTGCCCGACTGGCGCCAGCTTTCCACCGAGGGCGAGGTCAAGCTCTACGACAAGCACCTCAACCGCGTCACCGACACGTGCATCCCCGAGGAGGAGGCGATCCGCCGCCTGGAGAAGGCCGTGCTCGACGAGTGGAAGCGCGCCGACGCCAAGGGCGAGCGCTACTTCCCGCACGAGTTCTTCTACCGCATCCTGCTCTCGGGACGCCTGAGGAAGCACTACCAGATCGATCCGCGCAACTCCTGGCTGCTCGCCGCCGCCGAGAGGAACCTGCCGATCTTCGTCCCCGGCTGGGAGGACTCGACGCTCGGCAACATCTTCGCGGCCCACTGCATCGAGGGCACGATCCGCAACGTGCACACGGTGCGCACGGGCATCGAGTACATGATGTCGCTCGCCGAGTACTACACCCAGGCCACGCGCCGCAGCTCGATCGGCTTCTTCCAGATCGGCGGCGGCATCGCCGGCGACTTCCCGATCTGCGTGGTGCCCATGCTCC
>VEQS01000251.1 GCA_018883105.1 Phycisphaerales bacterium | reverse complement strand
CCACCCATCCCCCCGCCCATCCCGCCGCCGGATTGCATGGCCTGGTTCAGGTTGAAGTCGGGGGCGTTGTCGAAGTTCGGCGCCTCGAACAGCAGGTCGCGGATCGGGTAGATGCGCGTCTCCTGTGCGTTGCGCACGCTGAGGCGGGACTTCGGCCCGACCTCGACGTATCCGTCGCGCAGCTGCCACGTGGACGGCTCGGTGCTCGCCTGCTCGATCATCCGCTCGAGCACCACCAGCGCCTGGCCGTTGTTCACTTCGAGCGTGATCGGGGCCTCGGGGTCGAAGCCGTCGCTCGCGCCGGGATCGCTCGACCAGCGCACGGTCAGGTCGACCCCCGTGAGCTGCTTGAGGTACGCGAAGGCCTCCTTGGCGGGCGTCTCCGAGAACCGCACGCTCACTCCGGTCGAGATGAGGGCGCGAAGCAACCCGGACTTCGAGAGGTTCTGCTGCGCGGCGCGCTGCTCGGTGACGGCGTTGATCCGCTCCGAGAGGCTCTGGGCCTCGGCCGCGGCGGCAAGGCCGGCGGCGACGAGGGTGCCGGTGGTGACGAACTGAAGCGGGCGGATGGTCATGCGTGCTCCTCGATCGGGGGCGCGGCGTCGAACCTGTCGCAAAGTGTACGAATCGGGGGCGGCCCCCGATCCGGGATCCGGCCCGGTTTCAGCGCGTCCCGGCGGCGGAATCGAGGACCTCGAGGCGTTCCTGGGCCCGTTCCGAGGCCGCCAGGGCCCAGAGCGCGAGTCCCTGCGCGGCAGGGGGCATCGAGGCATCGGCGGTCGAGGCCAGGACGCCGCCGTCGGCAAGGTCCGGCCGCGGCGCGAACGTGGCCTGCGACGCGCCGACGCAGAGCTGCGCGATGAACCGGTTGCCCCAGCCGAGCGCGGCGCGCTCGGCGTCGCGCTCTCCGTTCCTGGAGCTCTCGGGACCGCCCGCGAGCATCGCGACGAAGGCCTGCACGCGGCACGACTGGCTGGAGATCCGGCCGGCTGCGGAACCGGTCACCGGAAACGCACCGGCCTCGTCCGCGAGGGACGGCGGACGCGACGGATCGGCGCGGACCTGCGTGCCGAGCACGACGGTGCGCGCGGCATCGACCGCGTCGCGCGCCGCCACGGGCGGCGTCGCGCGGCCGAGCGAGCGGTCGGCCATCATCAGCCATGGCGCGATCGCCACCATCTGCGCCGGGCGGGTGTCCGCCCACAGCGCGTCGATCGCGGACTGAACGGCCGTGCGCTCCGCGCCCGCGGCGCCCGCGGCGATCCGTGCGGCCAGGGCCGCCAGCACGTGCGCGCGCTCCGGCGCGCGCAGGGAGGCAAGCGACGCGGGCGCGGCCAGTCGGCGAAGCGAGGCGTCGAGCGCCGCGACGAACGATGCAGGCAGCGCGTCCGCGGCACCGCCGGCGGGCGCCTCGCGCAGCGCGGCGGCGGCCAGCACCGCGAGCGCCGTGGCATTGACGTCGTCGACCGCGGGCGATTCCGATGGGTCGACTTCGGCCAGGGCCGACAGCACGCGGCGCGCGGCCGCGGCGGCGCGTGCACGCAGCGGCTCGTCGAAGCCGGGCGTTCCCGCCACCTGCGC
>VEQS01000146.1 GCA_018883105.1 Phycisphaerales bacterium | reverse complement strand
GTCGCGACTCACGATGAGGTTCGACTCTCCGGGACCGGGAGACTGCACGACGACCGAGCACAGCTCAACCCCCTTGCGGAGGATCGTGAAACCGCCGGCCTCTCCCGGCGCGCTCGTCACGCCCGGGAACCTCTCCACCGACGACAGTTCCAACCTCGCCGGAAGGTGGAGCCCCGGCCCGGGGATCGAGTTCCCCCGGAGCCGATAGGAGGAGACAGATCCATCCGGAAACAGGATGGCAACGAGCTTGAACTCGAAGCCGACCACGAGTTGGTGGTGGTAGGTACTGAAAGACGCCACCAGGCGCTCCGGCGGCGCACCCTGCCTCGCCGCCGCCGGTCGAGCGGCCCACGCCAGCGCCGCTGCGGAGATCGCAAGGCACGTGGCGGCGAGCGAGGAGGATGAACGGCGGGCGGATGTGAACATGATCAGTCGAGTCCTTGCACGTGCGCAGTGAACCGCCCCCCGGAATCGGACGGGAGTTCACCCGGCTGTGTGACAGAAAAATCCTTGCAATCAAGGAAAATTGACTCTGACGCGAGCACGACGTCGGTGTTGGGCCGTGCCCGCAACTTGGCGAGGCTCCGGGACCATCGCTGACGGCATGCGTCAACTCGGATCGCGTGGGCCGCCGCCACCGAAGCCCAGGGTGTGCCCTGGAGCCGAAGGAGGAGGATCGAACGATCCGTGGGGTCAAGGGCGCCGACCATCCGGTGGAGCGGCGCCTCCGGCGCTTCCCCGCCGGGTGCCGGCCGGGCGGACGGACGGACGCGGAGCGCATCGAGCGCCGCAAGCGCCTGCCGGCGGCGCCGGTGACGCCGCCGGGCAACGTCTCCGGCGACGGACCGAATGACGGATTCGACGAAAGACCATGCGCGTCGAGCCGCGAGGCCGCCCTGTTCCGCCATGTTGCCCTCGCCCACGCACCGGATGGAACCGCGCTGGCTCGCCGCCACCACCCGGCGGAGCACCGACGAGAACGCGTCACTTGTGGACCATGCGCGGTCCGATGAATCCGACCCCGCCCGAGCACGTCTCAGGCGGGTCCTGACCACCGGCTCCGCGGCGACAAGCAGCCTCACCAGGGCCTCGCAGTCATCGGGCTGCGCGGCGGGCCGGCAGCCTTCAACGGTCGCCGGGTCCGCCAGCGCGTCACCTACACTTCGGGGCGTGCGGAGCGCGCGGCCAACCACCAGGTTCTCCTGGGAGTCTGAGACCGAGCGCTTGCCTGAACGGAGACGTGCACAGCTTGAGTCGGACATGCGGGACGTCGTCCGCCTGCACGGCGACCTTCCGTCGATCGCACGATATCAGGCCAGCATCGATCCGGTTTCGGACCGCGAACTCGCCGAACTTGTCGTCGAGCGCGCCCTGACGCTGGCCGGCCGGCACGCCGGCGTGCTCGCGCACCGATGGCGGGGCCTGCATCCGGACTGGGCGCCAGTGATCGATGCGTGCCTGGCGGCGCTGATGCTCGATGAATCCCTCGTGCAGGACGCCGCGATCGGGACTTCCCTTGGCCCGCTGCTCGACGACGGCCTCGGTCGCTATGAGATCGTCGAGTGGCTCGGAAGCGGGTCCGGGGGACGGACATACGAAGCGGTCGACCGCGCCGTGGGCGGGCA
This sequence comes from Phycisphaerales bacterium, assembly GCA_018883105.1. Taxonomy (GTDB): domain Bacteria; phylum Planctomycetota; class Phycisphaerae; order Phycisphaerales; family SM1A02; genus UBA966. The sequence continues at coordinate 5,162 of VEQS01000146.1, read as the reverse complement.
CGGTTCCGAAGGCCGGGTGGCGGTCAAGTTGATCGCCATCGGCGAAGGGCGCCTCGAGGAGATGTTTGCCGAGGCCGGATTGGCCCGCCGGATGACCTCCGAGTCGGTCGCGAGGGTCCTCGATGCGGGCGTGGTTGACCCGCGGACCGCCCGCGTCCTCGTCGCGAGTGACCGGGCCGTGTTCATCGTCCACGAATTCGTCGATGGACTGCCCCTCCAAGTGTGGAAGGCCGCTCATCCGGATGCAACGGTCAAGGCACGCACGGCGGTCATCGGCGCGATCAGGCGCGCGATGGCGGCGTGCCACGCAGCGGGCGTGTCGCACGGCGACCTGTCTCCGGCCAACGTGCTGGTCGATGCCCAAGGGAACGCCCGGCTCGTGGACTTCGGACGGGCGGAAGCACGGTCCCCGTCCACGACCGGCCCGCAGCCTGGATCGGACGACGCCCGCCTCGGCGAACTGGCGGAATGGCTCCTCAGCCCAACCGCTCCGACGATCGTGCAGTTTCCCAGGATGACCTCACGCTGGTTCGCGGCGTCCGCGGCGATCGTGGTGGCGGCCGTGTCGGCCACCTGGTTCCTGGCTGGACCGTTCCTCGAGCGCGGCGGTGCCGACGAGGCACCGTGGGCCGGCACGACGCCGGTCGTGACCCCCGATGGCCTGCCGGGAGACGCCTCACGGTGGCTGCAATCCGTGCTCGCGGAAGGCCCTCTCGCGGTGGATGGCGAACCGGGCTTCCCGCAGCAGGCCATTGCCTGGGATTCCCGCGCCAGGGGCCAGGCGCTCGCAGGCGCGCCAACCACCGAGCTCGAGTTGTGCGCCGCGGTCTCGGCACTTGCATGCGGAGATCGGGTGCGTGCCACCTACCATGCCAACCAGGCGATTGCCGCGTCGGAAGCGCCGGGATCCGAGGCGAAGACTTCGGAGGCCGACATCGCCCGCCTCGTCGCCAACCTCGCGCGCTTCTTCGCCCCCGGCGGGGAAGACGCGCCTCCGGGCTACGCCGACAGCCTGGAACAGCACGCACGGCGGCTGGGCGCGCCCGGGCTCCTCCGCCTGCCGGTCCTCGCGGAGCGGCTGGCCGCCAACAAGTCCGCCGAGGAGCCCCGCCGGTTCCGCTCCGAGGGCGGCGGCAAGGTGTTCGACGCGCGCAGCGGGATGACGATCGACATCCCCGGGTACGACGGGAAGTGACCGGCGGCGCGCCGCCTCACCGCTTGCGGTCGGCGGCACCTTCCCTGAGCTGGTCCAGGCGCTGGGCGCGCTCGCGCTCCACCTCGGCCTGGCGCGCCCGGTAGGCGTCCATGTTGGGGGGCTCGGGGTACATCGCGTCGAACTTGGCGCCGCCGGCGGCAAAGGGGCTCGCGGCGAAGTCCATCTCGAGCTGCGGCCGGGCCTCGTCGTAGACCATCGCGCGCTGGTCCTCGGGCAGGCGGTTGTAGATCGTGAGGCGGTCGACGAGGGGAAGCGTCGGGTCGCGCATGATGGCCACCAGCACGTCCTCGACGCTGCGCTCCAGGCTCCCGATCATGTCGGCCAGGCGCGCGTCGCCCATGCGGGTGCGGAAGTCCGTGTAGCGGTTGGTGCGGAAGAACTCCGTCAGGTCGCGCGCGAAGGCGAGCGACTGGTCGAGCACCTTCTGCCGGCCCAGCAGGTAGCCCTCCAGGAACCCGCGCCGCAGCACCGCGGCCACGTCGGTGCGCGCGACGTCGGGGACCATCTCGTACTCGCCGAAGGTCGCGTTGCGCACGAAGACGTCGAGCGGCGCGACGTACTTGTTGTTCGGGATGACCGCGCCGCGCCCGCAGAGCTCGTCGAGCTCGTCGAGGATGCGCTGCGCCTCCTCGGTCTCGCCGGCGTGGTAGAGCTCGCGCACCGCCTGCGCCATGAAGTTCTCGTAGAAGTCGACGAAGGTGTCCGGTCCGCCGCCGCGGGTGCCGTAGTGCTTGCGGTAGAGCTCGCGGAAGTAGCGGTCGATCGCGCGGATCCAGCGCGTGTCGTAGAGGCGCGCCGGGTTGTCCTGCGACAGCGGGTCGACGCGCATGAGCCCGGAGTGGGCGAGCGCCTGCATCGCCTGGATCGTGGTGCGGTCGTCGTTCAGGATGCGGTAGACGTCGTCGTCGTTGTCGTAGCGATCGGAGCCGACCTCGCTGCCGAGCTTCGACCAGTAGAAGGCGTGCGACTGCGGATGGCGCCAGTCGAAGGGCCCGAACTCCTTCGTGAAGCGGGCCATCGTCCGCGGGTCCATGTTGTAGAAGTCGACCAGCACCCGCTTGCGGAGCCACGCCGCGAGCGCCACCACCGCGTCCCGGCGCTCCGGCTCGGAGAGGACGTCGTCGATCGCCGCATACATCGGGTCGCGGCGGCGGAACTGCTCGTGCAGTCCGAACATCCGCGCGTAGCCCGGGCCGCTCTTCACCGAGTTCCAGCGCCCCAGGGCCATCAGGAAGTCGCGGTCGAGCCTGGGCTCGAACTTCGGGTCGACCGCGCGCATGCGCTCGCGCAGGGCGGACATCAGCCCATCGACCGCCGGCACCTTGGCGACCAGCTCCTCCCAGGTGTCGGGGCTGGCGGCGATCTGCTCGAGCCACCTGACGCGGCCTTCCTGGCTCTCGGGGGGCTCGCCGAGCACCAGGTGCCACTCGCGCGCCAGCTCGCGCTTGTAGTGGAAGTGCGCGTCGTCGCTCAGGCCGTCCACCTTGTGGGCGAACCACCACCCGAGCTCCTTGTAGAGGATCAGGTCGTTCGGGTTGTAGCGGATGCCCTGGCGGCGGACCAGGTCGATGCCCGCGTTCACCAGGCGCCACCGCTCCTCCGGCGTCTTGGTGGCGACCGAGAGGTTGTAGGCCAGGTTGTGGCCGTGGAAGGCCCACACCTCGCCGAAGCGCGGCTGCAGCTTGGTGATCAGGTCGGCCAGGCGGCGCGCGTCGTAGTACTGCCCGAGCTCGCGCATCTGCTGCAGGCGGATCCACAGGTAGTCGACGACCAGCCCGCGCAGCGCGCCGACGGCCGCACCGACCGCGACGATCGGCGGCGCGCCCTCGACCGACACGTCGGTGTAGCGAAGCTGCGCGCGGTCGCTCGCGTCGAGGATCCTCGGCAGCAGCGACCCCGCGCCCGCCACGCAGGCGACGGCCACGGCGGCAGACAGGAACTGGACGGGGCGGTCGCGCACGTCACGCCTGGCCGCTGTAGACGGCCACCTCCTTGCGGCGCATGGCGACCCAGCCGATGGCGAGCGCCAGCACGCTCCAGGCAAACCCGATGCCCGCGATCGCCTGCGCCAGCGCGTCCGCGGCGATGACGCGGCCCTGGGCGAGCGCGTCGCTCGGGCTGCGGCTGGCGAAGCCGCGCAGCGCCCACTCGACGCCCGAGGCGATCGCGAGCACGGCGTGGTGGAAGGCACGCGCGAACCACGCCGACTTCTCGTCCACGTAGTAGTTGTCGAGCGAGGTCGCCAGGAACGGCGCCAGCGACGCCATGGCGAAGATCCCCACCGAGAGCAGCACCGCGATCGGGTAGCTGAGCACCGACCCCGCCACGGTCGCGAGCGCCGCGAGGAACGCGAGCTTCGCCACGTCGACCAGCGCCGCGCGCACCAGGTTCGCCCCGAACGTGGCCTCGGTGACCATCACCTCGAGCGAGTCGGGCTGCACGAAGACGGTGAGCGTGTTGGGTACCGGCTGCTGCGTCCGCTCGTCGAACGCGGCGTTCCAGATGCGCATGCGGAAGGTGCCGTCGTCGTCGACGAACTCGGGCGCGATGCGCAGCGAATACGGGTCGCCGGGCGTCCACTCGCGCGTCTCCCACTTCCCGGCTCCCTTCCCCGACGTGTACTGGAACATCGTGGTGAAGCGCTCGTGCTCGTCGTCGCCGCCGCCGTGCAGCTTGTAGCGCAGCGAGACCGGGAGCTTCCGCCGCACCGCGTCGCCGAGCCCCGGGAAGCGGAACTCGCGGCTGTCGCCGGGGCCGATCTGCCGCTGCTGCTCCAGGAACTCCTTCTGCTTCCCGGCCGCCAGCGCACGGCGCGTCGAGGCCTCGTCGACGGCGCCGTTGGCGATGTCTGCCTTCAGCACCGCATCGTTCTCGATCGCCTGGTCGACGATCTCGCGCAGCCGTTCGGGGGGCAGGCCCTCGTAGATGGGCTTCGTCCCGGCGCGCGCCACCAGCACCGCGGTGCGCACGTCGGCCGCGTCCTGCTCGTCGACCGGCCGCTGCGAGGCGAGGTACGCGGCCCCCGCACCCAGCATGATCGTGCCCGCGGCGATGGCCGCCGTGCCGAGCGCCAGCGTGCCGAGCCACTTGCCGAGCATCCACCCCGCCGGCGACACGGGCTTCGTCACCACCGACCACACCTGGCGGTCGCGGATCTCGAAGGCCGTGGTGGCGCATCCGAAGAAGAGGACGAAGACGGCCGCCAGCGCGAAGACCGCCGTGTGCCCCCAGTCGAGGAAGCCGGGGATCGCCTGGTAGAGCGGATCCTCCGGGGCGCGCGAGAGCGCGAGCATGGGGAGGAGCGCCGCCACCGGCAGCGCGAAGCCGGGCGCCGCGAGCGTGCGAACGCCCTCGAGCACGGTGTTCGACGCCACCGCCACCGGGCCGCGGCGTGCCGAGAGCAGGCCGCGCAGGCCGCGCCAGAGGAAGGCGTGGAGCAGGAGCCCCAGCGCGCACGAACCGAGCCACTGCGCCGGCCCCGGCAGGCCGAGCCACCAGAGCAGCGCACCCAGCGCGATCACCGGCACGCCGATCTCGATCGAGGCGAGGAGGAGGCCGAGCCACGTGACGGCAAGCAGCGCGCCGAGCGTCGCGAGCGCGATCGTCACCGTGAGCGCCGGCGCACGCGCGAGCGCCGTCGGCAGCCATGGCGGCACCTGGTCGGAAAGCAGCCGCCACGAGAGGTCGTCGCGCACCCCGGCCGTCATCGCGCCCTCCTCGTCGAAGAGGTCGAGCGGGCGCACCACCACGCTCGGGCCGCCGTAGGTTCGGCCGTTGGCGGACACGGTCCGGCGCTCGAGCAGCTGGATCGCCGACGGGTCGCGCTCGGCGGCCGAGCAGCGGCCGAGCGCCTCGACGATGCCCGCGCGCTGCGCGGCAAGCGACTGCGACACCGACAGCGCCGGCCACGCCAGCGCGGCGACGAGCGCGAGCGACAGGATCGATG
>VEQS01000145.1 GCA_018883105.1 Phycisphaerales bacterium | reverse complement strand
CTCCTGGCCGGCATCTACCTGCTGCGCATGCTGGCCGCCGGATTCGCGTCCAACCAGTACGGGCGGCTGGGCGACTGCGCCAGGCAGCGCGGCTGGTGGGTGATTCCCGTGACGTCCGTCGCCGCGGTGGCGGTCGCGCTGTCGCCGCTTCCGCTGCACGCGGGCTTCTGGGTGCGCCGCGGCGAGCTCGATGCGCTGGCGGCGCTCTGGACGGCGGGCGACCTTGACGGGCTGCGAGCCCGGTCGGACGCGGTGAGCTCGGGCCGCGGGCTGCGGGTGCTCTTCGACGCGGACGGCCGGCCCCAGGAGCCGAAGGACCTCGGGTCGGGGATGCTGCGGCCGCTCGTCCGGCCCGGCGCGGAGGCCGAGTGGCGCGGCTTCGCCGTCGAGATCCCCGAGAGCGGGTTCATCTTCGAGACCGGCGGCTACATCTACCTGCCTGACCTGCCGGTGGACACGACGCCGGCGAACAACGGGTTCTCCCCGCTCGGCGGCGGATGGTGGCAGGGGATCGTGTGGCACGACTGACGCGGGCACCCGCGCGCGTTCAGCCCGCAGGCGCCCACGGATCGAGCAGCGCGATGCCGGTTCCCTCGAAGTGACGCGCGTTGCGCGTCGCCAAGGCGCCGCGGCGGGAGCTCACGACTCCGGCGATCAGCACGTCGCGCATGTCGACCGGCCTTCCTCGCGCATCCAGCGCCGCCGAGATGCGCGCGGCCTCGGCCGCCGCCGGCACGTCGAACTCGAGGACTCGCCCGGCCAGGTCCTCGGAGACCATGCCGTCGAAGGCGGCGCGGAGCGCATCCCGTCGCCGCCCGCGCGGCAGCCGCTCGATGCCATGTTGGACCTCGAAGACGGTGATCGACGTGGTCCAGAGCGAGTTGCTCGGCTGCCGATCCAGCCAGTCGAGGACTGCGGGAACCGGCTGCCGCTGCATCAGGGCCGACAGCACGTTGGTGTCGAGGACGATCATCGGCCGAACGTGGCGGGCGAGGCGCGCGAGCCGCGCAGCTCCACGACTTCGCCGGCGAGACCGCATCGGCGAAACCGCGACGCGATGCGCTGCCCGAGGGCACCGTCGGGCCGGGCACCGCCGGCGACGGCGGCGCGCAGAATCATCCGCACCTCCTCCTCCATGCTGCGCCCGTGGCGCGCGGCGAGCGCCCGCAGTCGCTCGCGCACGGCGTCCTCGAGGTTGCGGACAATCAACTGGGCCACGTGCGAATGATAGCGTGCTAGCGCCATGGGGTCAAGAGTATCCGGCGGGCAAACCGGGGCAATCGAACGTGGCGGTTTTTCGGAGGCTGCGGGATCGTGGCGCGCCCGCCCTAGACTCCGGCCCATGCGGATGGACCCGCCGGCTTCTGCGCAGGATGCGCCCGGCATCGCCTTGGCGGGCGGTGCGGCGGGGACGATCGCCGTGGCCGGGGCGGCGGCCGGGGCGGGCGCGCTCGACCCGCTGGTGATGGAGGACGTGCGCCGCGTGTGGGGGTTCGATTGCCTGCGGCCGCTGCAGGCCGAGGCCATCGCCGCCGGGATCGCCGGGCGCGACAGCCTGGTGGTGCTGCCGACCGGCGGGGGCAAGAGCCTCTGCTACCAGGTGCCGCCGCTCGCCGCGGCGCGCATGGGCGACGTGCGGATCGACGTCTGCGTCAGCCCGCTCATCGCGCTCATGAAGGACCAGGTCGACGGCCTGCGAACGAACGGCTACCCCGCCGCGGCGCTCCATTCCGGCATGGGTGCGGACGAGCGCGACGCCGTGCGCCGTGCCGTGCGCGCGGGCGAGGTGCGGCTCCTCTTCGTCTCGCCGGAGCGCCTGCTCGCGCCGGGCTTCGACGCCTGGCTCGGCTCGATCGGCGTGCGTGCGATCGCCATCGACGAGGCCCACTGCGTCAGCCAATGGGGCCACGACTTCCGGCCGGAGTACCGGCAGCTGGCCCGCCTGCGCGCCGCATTCCCGCGCGTGAGCATCCACGCGTGCACCGCCACCGCCACCCCACGGGTGCGCCAGGACATCGTGGCGCAGCTCGAGCTGCGCGACCCGCTGGTGCTGGTCGGCAGCTTCGACCGCCCGAACCTCGTCTACCGCGTCGAGCCGCGGGTCGACGGCCGCCGCCAGCTCCTCGAGGTGCTCTCGCGCCACCGCGGCGACGCGGTGATCGTCTACTGCCTGAGCCGCAAGGACACCGAGGGACTCGCGGAGTTCCTGCGCAAGGACGGGTTCCAGGCAGCCTGCTACCACGCCGGCCTCGCCCCCGAGGAACGGCACCGGGTGCAGGAGGCATTCGCCGAGGAACGGCTCGACGTCGTCGTGGCCACGGTCGCCTTCGGCATGGGGATCGACCGCAGCAACGTGCGCGCCGTGGTGCACATGACGATGCCCAAGAGCGTCGAGCACTACCAGCAGGAGACGGGGCGCGCCGGCCGCGACGGGCTCGAGAGCGAGTGCGTGCTGTTCCACTCCTATGCCGACGTCGTGAAATGGCAGTCGATCTCGGAGTCGAGCGGCGCCGAGGCACGCGACCGGCTGGAGGCATCCGGGGCCGACGGCGATGCCATCGCCTCGCTCGACGACTCGCTTGCGCAGGGACGCGCGCACCTCGACGCCATGCAGCGGATGGCAGGCAGCGCCGTCTGCCGCCACCGATGGATCGTCGAGCACTTCGGGCAGGCGTGGACGCCGCGCGAGGGCGGCTGCGGGGCCTGCGACGTGTGCCTGGGCGAGGTGCGGATGCTGCCGGACTCCACGACGGTGGCACGGAAGCTGCTGAGCGCCGTGGTGCGCACCGGGCAGCGCTACGGCGCGGCCTACGTCGCCGACGTCGCCCGCGGTGCCGAGACCGAGGAAGTGGCCCGGCGCGGCCATGCGTCGCTTCCGACCTACGGCGCGCTGCGCGGGGAGGACCGCAATGTCCTCGTCAACTGCATGTTCCAGCTGGTGGAGCACGGCCTGCTCGAGCGCACCGACGGCGAGCATCCGGTGCTGGTGATCACGCCGGAGGGACTGCGTTCCCTGCGCGGCGAGGTCGAGGTGCCCCTGCGCGCCCCGCCCCGCGGCCGCGGCCGGCGCCACGCCACCGCGCGCGAGGTGCATGGCGCGCACGAGGTGGACACCGCGCTGTTCGAGCGCCTGCGCGCGCTGCGGCGCGAGCTGGCATCGCAGCGCGGCGTCCCGCCCTACGTCATCTTCAGCGACGCGACGCTCCTGGAGATGGCCGCGCGCAAGCCGTCCACGCTGGAGGAACTTGCCTCCGTCAAGGGCGTGGGCGAGAGGAAGCTCGCCGACCTCGGCGAGACCTTCCTCGCGGCGATCACGACAGGTTGAGCTCGATCTCGATCGTGCCGTTGATCCTGTCCTGGCGGATGCCGACCTTCTGCTCGCGCGCCAGCTCGAGCATGGCCAGGAACAGGCCGATCGCCTCGCCGCGGGACTTCCCCACGAAGACGTCCTGCAGCGTCATGCGCTTCTCCGGCGCGTGCTCGAGGCGGTCGACGAGGTCGGTCTGGTGGAGCGAGATCGGCGTGTCGTCGTACTCGACGCGGTGGTCGCCCACGCGCGAGAGGTCGATCCCGGCCACGATCCGCTCGTAGGCGTCGATCAGGTCCAGGATGTGGACGTCCTCGAGGTCGAGGTCGCGGTCGCCGCCCTCCTCGGCCGGGGCGCCACGGCCGGTGACGGCCCAGCGCTGGGCGTGCTGCGCACGCAGGCGCGCGAGCTCGTCGGCGGCGCTGCGGTAGCGCTGGTAGGCCATCAGCTGCTTGACGAGCTCGAAGCGCGGGTCGGTCTCGTCGAGGGCTCCGGCGCCGGCACCCTCGCGCTGCGCGAGCTTCTCGGCGGGGGCGAGCGTGCGGCTCTTGATCTCGACGAGCGTCGCGGCCATCACCAGGAACTCGCCCGCGACGTCGATGTCGATCGAGTCGAGCTGCTTGAGGAACGAGAAGTACTGCTCGGTGATCTCGTGGATCGGGATGTCGGCGACGTCGACCTCGGCGCGGCGGATCAGGAAGAGGAGGAGGTCGAGCGGCCCCTGGAAGCCGTCGAGCCTGACCTGGTAGTCGTCCTGGATCGCCATGGGCAATGAGCGTACCGCGCGCGAGGGGTAGACTCGCGCCATGACCGCGCCGAAGGCAACGCCCGACCGTGCCGCCGCCGACCGGGGCGCGCCCGACGAGGCTGCGTTCCTGCGCGAGGCGATGCTGGCGGAAGCCGATGCCGTGCGCCGTGCCGCGGACCGCGCGGCCGGCGAGGACGCCGGCCGATGGTCGCAGGCGGCCGGGATGGTCGAGCGCTGCACCGGGCACGTGATGGTGTCCGGCATGGGAAAGAGCGGCCTGATCGGCCAGAAGATCGCTGCCACCCTCTCGAGCCTGGGGGTCCCGAGCCACTTCACCCACCCGAGCGAGGCCATGCACGGGGACCTCGGCCGCGTGCGGCCGGGCGACGTGGCCCTCCTCCTGAGTTACTCCGGCGGCACCGAGGAGGTGGTGAACCTCGCCGCCATCCTGCGCACCGACGGCATCGCCCGGATCGGGATCAGCTGCAACCACCAGACCCACCTCGCACGCCTCTGCGACGCGCACCTGGCCATCGGGGACGTGGTCGAGGCATGCCCGATGAACCTGGCCCCGACGGCCAGCACCACCGCGATGCTCGCGATGGGCGACGCGCTGGCGCTCGCCGTGAGCCGCCGGAGGAACTTCCAGGCGGACGACTTCCGCCGCCGGCACCCGGGCGGCGCGCTGGGCGCGGGCCTGCGCGGCGTGACCGAGGTGCTGCGCTTCCGGGTCGGCGAGAACCTCTCGACCGTGCGCGAGGGCGTCTCCGTGGCCGATGCCCTCCGCACCACCGGCGACGGCCGGCGCGCAGGCGCGCTCCTCGTCGTCGACGACGCGGGGCGGCTGGTGGGGATCTTCACCGACGGCGACCTGCGTCGGCGCATGAACGAGCTGGGCGCGTCGCTGCTGGCGCGCCCCGTGCGCGACGTGATGACCGCCCGACCGACCGCCCTGCCCGCCGACGCCCTGGTGCGCGACGCGGTGCAGCTGGTGCGCGAGCGACGGCTCGACGAGATCCCGGTGGTCGGCCACGACGGCCAGCCGATCGGGCTGATCGACGTGCAGGACCTGGTGTCGATGAAGGTGATCGACCTCGGCGCGTGAGCGACGGCGGCCGCGCCGGATGCGCCGTCAGCCCTGCGCGCGCTTCAGTTCGGCGAGCATCCGCTTCAGCGCGCGCACGCGCAGCAGGCTGCGCACGCGGGTCACCAGCTCCAGCTTGTTCACCGGCTTGGTGAGGAAGTCGTCGCAGCCGCACTCGACGGCGCGCTCGAAGTCCCCGACCTCGTGGAGTGCCGTCACCATGATGACCACGGTGTCGCGCAGCGCGGGGTTGGACTTGATCTTCTGGCAGACCTCGAAGCCCGACATCCGGGGCATCATCACGTCGAGCAGGATGAGGTCGGGGCGGAACCGATCGGCCACCTGCATGGCCTCGACGCCGTCGACGGCGGAGGCGATCTCGACCGGGAGGGACTCGAGATAGGCCTGGACGAGCTCGGTGTTCTGGGGGTTGTCGTCGACCACCAGCACGCGGGAGCCGCGGATGTCGACCGGGCCGGTGCCGTCCTCGGCGAGCGCGACGGGATCGTTGGAAACGCTGTCCATGGAGGGGAATCCTACGCGAACCGCGCTGCGCCGGTCAGTCAGCAGAGGATGCGCGCGAGGACCTCGACCGGGTGCAGCGCCTCGCGCCCGGCGCCGTCGTGGATCTGGTGGCGGCAGCTTGTGCCGGGCGCGCACACCGTGGCGTCGGCGCGCGCACGCACCGCGGGCAGGACGCCGAGCTCGCCGATGCGCATCGAGAGGTCGTAGCGCTCCTGCGTGAACCCGAAGCTCCCGGCCATGCCGCAGCAGCCGGTCGGGAGGACCTCGAGGTCGGCGCCGAAGTAGCGCCGCAGGATGGCCGCGCTCGACTCCGCGCCCCACAGCGCCTTCTGGTGGCAGTGCGCGTGGAGCGCGATCCTGCCGGGCGCGAACTCGGGCTTCGCCGGCCGCGCCGGGTGCGCGTCCCAGCGCCGCTCCAGGAATTCCTCGACCAGGAAGCTCTTCCCGGCGAGCGCGCGCAGGCGCGTGCGGTCGACCCCCATGCGAAGCTCGAGCCAGTCGTCGCGGATGGCGCTCATGCAGCTCGGTTCGCAACCGACCACGGCCACGGCGCCCGTCCGGTCGACGGCGGCCATCAGCGCCTCGGCGGTGGCGCGGCACTCCCGCGACGCCTCGGCGAGCATGCCGGTCGAGATGAGCGACCGGCCGCAGCAGCCGAGCTTCGGCAGCTCGACGCGGTAACCGAACGACTCGAGCAGCTCGATGGCAGCCTGCCCGACGCGGGGCTCGTTGTACATCGTGAAGCAGTCGGGGAACAGGATGACCGCCGGCGCCCCTGCCGGCGCGCGGCTCCCCCGCCGCGCATGCCAGCGGTCAAGCGACTCGGCATACGGCGGCATGGACCGGCGCGGATCGATCCCGAGCACCCACGCCTGCACCGCGCGCACCACGGGCAGGCGGTTCGCGAGGTTCGCGAGCGGCCAGAGCCGCGAGAGCAGGCGGTTCGTGCCGCGCACGCGACCGAAGGCGCGCGTTCGAAGCGGCACGCGGCCCGTGCGCGCGAAGCCCTGCGCGGCGTACTCGGCCTTGAGCTTCGAGATGTCGACGTTCGAGGGGCACTCGCTCTTGCAGGCCTTGCAGCTGAGGCACAGGGAGAGCGTCTCCTGCACCTCGGGGCTGTTCCAGTCGGGC
>VEQS01000144.1 GCA_018883105.1 Phycisphaerales bacterium | reverse complement strand
GAGCTGGAGGATCCTCGGCCAGTCGCGCTCGATGCCCGCGATCGCGGCGTCGGGCCATGGAGTCGCGAACTTGAGCGCACCTTGCTCGGTCTGGTCGGGCCGATGCCCCCAGAAACTCCCGGCGTAGCGGCCGATCAGCATCGTTCGCCGTCCGCGGGGAAGGTTCTTGAGCCTTCGGGCCAGGTCCTCGGGGTTGACCGATTCGCTTTCCGCGAGCGGATGGAATGCCCCCGACAGCCGCACCATCTGGGCCAGGTTTCTCGCATCCGGCGGGACCCCGCCCCAGGAGGCCACCCAGATCGCATCCTTCACGCGTTGCGATGCGGGTGTCGCCGCCGTTCCGGCCGGCGCCGGATCCTGCGCGAGTGCGGCCGAGGCCGCGATCAGTGCCGCCGTGATCACGTCCCCTGTTCCGTGTCGCCTGCCTTGAGCCTCGCCTCCATGGCCGCCAGGCCCTCGTCGCGCCACTCGGCCAGCTTGGCGGTCGGCACTCCAAGTTCGCGGCTCAGCGCGTCGAGCGACTCACCGCGCAGGATTCGCAGCACGATCGCCGACCGGTTCTGGCTCGACTGGCGGGCGCGCGCGGCGGCGGGCGACTCTTCCTCGCTCGAGAGCACGTTGACCCAGCTTGGGCGGTCGCCGCGCGGCATGCCGGAGATGATCCAGTCGTAGAGCGCGAGCGTCCGCGTCGTCACCGACGACCACTGGTATTCGTCGAGCATCCAGCGGCGGCCGCGCTCTCCCATCTCTGCGAGCTGGGGGCGCGTCCGCTTCATCGCGTCACGCATGGCCGCGACCAGCGGATCCACTCCCTGCTCGATCCACCATCCGGCGCCGTGCGAGACGATCTTGCCCCACGGTGCGCCCGTGGTCACGATGACCGGCGTCCCCGCGGCCAGCGCCTCGGCGATGGTGATGCCGAAGTTCTCCGTCTTCGTGGGCAGCACGTAGACGTCGGCCGAGCGGTAGGCGTTCAGCTTGTCGTCGCCGGTCAGCTCTCCATCGAAGCTCACGCGCTCGACGCCCAGCTCGCCCGCCAGCCGCTTCATCTCGTCGATGTAGCCGGGGTTGTCGTAGTCCGGGCCCACGATCCGCAGGTCCCATTCCGGGAAGTCGCGCCACAGCCTGGCCCAGGCCCGGATCAGCACGTCCGGCTGCTTGATCGGGTGCACCCGACTCAGGTAGAGCGCCGTTCGCCGCTTGGGCTGCATGCGCTCGAACTGCGGCACCTCGACGCCGATCGGAAGCAGCGCGATCGGCTGGCGGAATCCGTGCTTGCGGATGTCCTCGAGCTCCGTCTGCGCGGTGGCGCAGAAGGCGGTGGCGGAATCGAGCGCCGGCTTCTGGACGAAGCGCCAGAACGGCTTCTTCACGCGCGAGCCGCTCTCGAATGCGGCGGCTGCCAGCGTGCCGTGGGGCGACACCACCGACGGCGTCCAACTCCACTGCGAGACCCAGCCCGGATACACGCACGGCATCTGCCACAGGCTGTGCGTGTGAATGAGGCCGGTCTCGCCGGCCGCCGCCGATTTTCGCAGCCACTGGTGCATCTGGGCGCTGACGCCGAGCCGCCGCGGCCCCGGGCTCATCGGGAACAGCCGGACGTAGTCCGGCATCTTCCGGTGGCCCTTCTTGTCGATCGAGGCCAGCTGGACGTCGACGCCGAGGCCGATGAGGTTTTCGCACAGCCGCAGCGCGGCCACCGTGTAGCCGTTGGACGCATCGGCCACGGACGGGATCGTGTGCACCACCCGTCGCAAGGCCTTGACGCGCATCGACTTCATGTCGCTGCGGGATTGTAGGGGGCGGTGCCTTCAGCGCCGCGGCTCATCCCCGAGGCTGGCGCGCATCGCCTCGACCTCGCCCCGCACCCGATCGCGAAGTTCCGCCGGTGCGACGACCCGCGCGTGCCGTCCGAGTCCCATCACCCACCAGAACACCTCTTCAATTCCCGTGACCGAGAACGTCAGCCGCGCGCTCCCGTCCGCCCGCACCTCGACCACCTGGCTCGGATGCCATCGCGTCTCGGTCACGTTCCCGGCGACCTTCGCGTCCACGTCGATCACCACGCGCGTCTCGCCCGAACGGTCATCGACGATGATCTCCCACGAGCGCTTCAGGTAGCCGTCCACCGTCCACCCGCGCGGCAGCGCAAACTCCTGCTCGCCGAGCGTCACCTGCCGGATCCGCGCCAGCTTGTACTGCCGCATGCCCTGTCCGGGCCGCTTGCTGGCCACGAGGTACCAGCCGCGCTTGGCGAAGAACACCCCGTAGGGCTCGACCGCCACGGTCTCGACCTTGCGGGCCTTGCCCGCCGCGGCCGCCGCGGCGCGTCCGCCCGCCTTGTACGGCGACTCGTACGACATGTGGAGCACGCGGTTCTCGAGCAGTCCGTCGAGCACCGTCCGGAATACCTCGGGCCGCTGCGGCTTCGCGGCCTGCAGGATGCGGATCGCGAAGCGTCCCTCGAGGCGCTTCAGCTTGCCGCGCACCGCCTCGGCGAGCGCCGCCTCCAGCCGCCCGACCGCCTTGCCCGCTGCGTCATCGTCCCCCGAGAGCGGCGTGCCGAGCACCGACTGCGTGATGTGCACGCTGGCGATCGCCTCGCTCACCGACATGTCGAGCTTCAGCAGGTCGCCCGCCTGCACGACATACGCCATCTTGCCGTCGGAATCTCGCCGGCGCGTCACCACCTCGCAGCCGAGCATGCCCTTGACGTGCTCGATCAGGTTGTTGACCTGCCGCGGCGAGATGCCGAAGTCGTCGGCCAGCTCCTTTCGGGTGGGCGGGTTCGGCCCGCTCGCCCGCTGGGCGATCTGCCGGGCCCGCTCCTGCATCTCGTACTTGTCGGCCCGCCCCGGCGAGCCCCCGGATCTGCCTGTGTTTCGTGGGTTTGGCACGCGTCGAGTGTAGTTCGTGCAGTCCTATACTTCGGGGTTCTCCGGCGCGTCCCGGACCCATCCACCATGACCTCCACCAAGACCTCGTCGCCCGCCGACCTGTCCGCCACGCCGCAGCCCGGGCCGCTCGACCCGCTCGACACGTTCGCGCGCCGGCACCTCGGTCCGACCCCGGCCGAGGAGCGCGAGATGCTCTCGGCGCTTGGCTGCCGCTCGATGGCCGACCTGATCGACGCCGCGATCCCCGCCGGCATTCGCCTGCGCCGCGAGCTTGAGATCGCCGATCCGACCAACGCGCAGCACTTCGCGGTGCGCGGCGAGGCCGAGACGCTGGCCGCGCTGCAGCGCATGGCCGACCGCAACCAGGTGTGGCGCAGCTACCTGGGGATGGGCTACCACGACACCATCACGCCGCCCGTGATCCTCCGCAACATCCTGGAGAACCCGGGCTGGTACACGGCCTACACGCCGTATCAGGCCGAGATCGCGCAGGGCCGCCTGGAGGCGCTCCTCAACTGGCAGACCATGGTCTGCGAGCTGACCGCGATGCCCGTCGCGAACGCGTCGCTCCTGGACGAGGGCACCGCGGCCGCCGAGGCGATGAGCCTCTGCTTCGCCGCCGGCAACCACCAGCGCAAGCGCTTCTTCGTGGCCGAGGACTGCCATCCGCAGACCATCGCCGTCGTCGAGACGCGTGCCGCAGGCCTGGGCATCGAGCTCGTGATCGGCAAGCCCGCCTCGGCCCCGCTGAGTGACGGCACCTTCTGCGGGGCGCTCATCCAGTACCCCTGCACCAGCGGCCGCATCCATGACCACCGCGCGTTCGCCGAAGCCGTCCACGCTGCTGGCGCGCTCCTCGTCGTCGCCAGCGACCCGCTCTCCCTCTGCCTGCTCTCGCCCCCGGGCGAGTGGGGCGCCGACGTCGTGGTCGGCAGCGCGCAGCGCTTCGGCGTTCCGATGGGTTTCGGCGGCCCGCACGCCGCGTTCTTCGCCACGCGCAACGAGCATGTCCGCAAGATGCCCGGCCGCCTGATCGGCGTCAGCCGCGACGCAACCGGCGCACCCGCCCTGCGCATGGCGATCCAGACGCGCGAGCAGCACATCAAGCGCGAGCGTGCCACCAGCAACATCTGCACCGCGCAGGTGCTCCTGTCGGTGATCGCCGGGATGTACGGCACGTGGCATGGGCCGGACGGCCTGAAGGCGATCGCCTCGCGCGTCCACCGTGCGGCCAACACGCTCGCCGCGGCGCTGAAGGCCCTCGGCCACGACTGCGGCAGCGGCCACTGGTTCGACACGCTGCGCGTCAAGCTCGGCGGCGGCGCGACGGCGCAGGGCGTCCTTTCGGCCGCGGCAGCCAAGCGCATCAACCTGCGCTCGTTCGCCGACGGATCGGTCGGCGTCTCGCTCGACGAGACGGTCACGCCCGCCGACCTCCAGGACCTCGTCGACGTGTTCGCCTCAGGCACCGGCAAGCCCGCGCCGCGCGTCGCCGACCTCGCGCGCACCGCGACGGCCTCGAACATCGGCCCGATGGCGCGCACCGGCGCGTTCATGCAGCAGCCGGTGTTCCGCCAGTTCCACGGCGAGCACGAGATGCTCCGCTACCTGTGGCGCCTGCAGGGCAAGGACCTGAGCCTGGTGCACAGCATGATCCCGCTCGGGTCGTGCACCATGAAGCTCAACGCGACCAGCGAGATGATCCCGGTCACCTGGCCGGGCTTCGGCAAGCTGCACCCCTTCGCGCCCGCCGAGCAGTGGAAGGGCTATGCCGAGCTCTTCTCGACCCTCGAGCAGTGGCTCTGCGAGGTCACCGGCTTCGCCGCCGTCAGCCTGCAGCCGAACGCCGGCTCGCAGGGCGAGTACGCGGGCCTGATGGTGATCCGCGCCTACCACCGCCACCGCGGCGAGCCGAACCGCACCGTGTGCCTCATTCCCGACAGCGCGCACGGCACCAACCCGGCCAGCGCCGTGATCGCCGGCATGCAGGTGGTGCCGGTCGACAGCGACGCCGAGGGCAACGTCGACCTCGTCGACCTGCGCAAGAAGGCCGAACTGCACGCCAAGGACCTCGCCGCGTGCATGGTGACCTACCCCAGCACCCACGGCGTCTTCGAAGACCGAATCCGCGAGCTCTGCGACATCGTGCACGCGAGCGGCGGCCAGGTCTACATGGACGGCGCCAACATGAACGCCCAGGTGGGCCTGACGCGCCCGGGCGACATCGGCGCCGACGTCTGCCACCTGAACCTGCACAAGACCTTCTGCATCCCGCACGGCGGCGGCGGCCCGGGCATGGGCCCGATCGGCGTCGCGGCGCACCTGGCGGACTTCCTGCCCGGCCACCCCGTGCTGCGCCCGGCCACCGCCGGCAAGCACGCCATCGGGCCGATCAGCGCGGCGCCCTACGGCAGCGCGAGCATCCTGGTCATCAGCTGGATGTACGTCTCGATGATGGGTGCGCACGGCCTGCGCCGCGCGACCGAGGTGGCCATCCTCAACGCCAACTACATGGCCAAGCGCCTGGAAGGCCACTACCCGATCGTCTACACGAACGGCAACGGCCGCTGCGCGCACGAGTTCATCGTCGACCTGCGCCCCTTCGACCAGTCGGCCGGCATCAAGCCCGACGACGTCGCCAAGCGCCTGATGGACTTCGGCTTCCATGCGCCCACCATGAGCTGGCCGCTCCCCGGCTCCCTGATGATCGAGCCCACGGAAAGCGAGAGCAAGGCCGAGTGCGACCGCCTCTGCGACGCGCTCATCGCCATCCGCGAGGAGATCCGCCAGGTCGAGAACGGCACGTGGCCGAAGGACAACAATCCGCTCAAGCACGCGCCGCACACCGCGGCCCTGGTGACGGCGTCGCAGTGGGACCGCCCCTACACCCGCGAGCAGGCCGCTTATCCGGCACCCTGGCTGCGCACGTGGAAGTACTGGCCGCCGGTGGGCCGGGTGGACAACCCCTACGGCGACCGTAACCTCGTGTGCACGTGCGACAGCGTTCGCTCGTACGCGTGACGATCTTTCCCCTCCCGATCTTCGAGCGAGACGAGGACCCCGCCTACCGGGACGCCCTGACGGACGCCGAGGCGTACGCGCGGCTCAAGCCGCCGTCGTCCATCGTGGTGCGCTTCGGGTCGATGAAGCTGGTCGGCGAGTACCCCTACGACGGCGACGCCAAGCCTGGCTGCGGCAGCAAGCTGGTGGCGAAGACCCACCGCGGCACCGAGCTCGCCGAGATGCTGACGAGCACGTGCCCGAACTCCGGGTGCTCGAAGAGCGTGAGCCGCCGCGAGATGCTCGAGTACGTCGAGAACTCGGGCGGCAAGGAGTACCCGTTCCACACCCAGGGCCGCGTGCTGCGCGTGGCCACCCCCGAGGACCTGAACGCATGGACCGCGCTGCGCGAGCGCTTCCGCAAGGAGGAGCTCGACGCCGTGCGCACCCGTTCGGCCGCCATGGGGATGGCCATGAAGATCGTCGAGGTGGAGCCCGTCCTCGGGGGCGAGTACGTCGCCGTCCACTACCTGAGCGAGGAACGCGTCGACTTCCGCGAGCTGGTGCCGCAGCTGGCGCGTCACTTCCGCGCCCACGTCGAGATGCACCAGATCGGCATGCGCGACGAGGCTCGCCTCACCGCCGACTACGAGAAGTGCGGCCAGCACTGCTGCTGCAAGAACTTCCTCAAGGTGCTGAAGCCGGTCAGCATGAAGAGCGCCAAGACGCAGAAGGCGTCGCTCGACCCGCTGAAGATCAGCGGGCGCTGCGGGCGCCTCATGTGCTGCCTGCGCTACGAGGACCAGACCTACGAGGAGCTGCGCAAGCGCCTGCCGAAGAACAAGTCGCGCGTGAACACGCCGGACGGGCCCGGCACCGTGATCGACGGCAAGATCCTGGTGCAGC
>VEQS01000143.1 GCA_018883105.1 Phycisphaerales bacterium | reverse complement strand
AGGCGGCGATCACCCCGCTCGTCCCCGAGGGCGGCGCGGCGGCGACGCGCGTGGTCGGCGTGCTGCACGACGTCACGGCGCGCCAGCGCGTGCTCGACCGCGTGGACGCGATCGACGCGGCCGGCGCCGACCTCCTGGCCCTCGACGCCAAGAGCATCGGGCCGCTCAACGTCGCCGAGCGCCTGCGCCTCATCGAGGACAAGGTCGTCTCGTCGATGGAACGGCTCTTCGGCGCGCGTGAGTTCGAGGTGCGCCTCCTGGACGCGGCGTCGCAGCGGCTGGAGCTCGTGACGAGCCGAGGCATCGAGCCGCTGCCGCCCGGCCGGTTCCTGCACGCAACGCCCGAGGGCAACGGGATCTCCGGGCGCGTGGCATCCTCGGGCGAGGCCTACCTCTGCCGCGACGCCGAGCATGACCCGGCGTTCGTCGCGGGCCTCGCGGGCGCGCGCTCGAGCATGACCGCCCCGCTCCTCTTCAACGAGAAGGCGGTCGGCACGCTCAACGTCGAGAGCCGCCAGCCGGCGCGCTTCGACGAGGAGGACCTGCTGTGCCTGGAGCTCTTCGGCCGCTACGTGGCCATGGCGCTCAACATCCTGGACATGCTGGTGGTCGAGCGCTACACGACGAACCAGCGCGTGAGCGGCACGCTGCGCGACGAGATCGCGGCACCCATCTCCTCGATCCGCGCGGCGGTCGCCGACCTGCGGCGCGACCCGGACGTCCCGCCGCAGGCGATCGCCGAGCTCGAGCGCGCGATCGAGCGCGTCGAGACGCGCGTGCGCGGCGCCACCGGCGGGCCGCAGACGGTGCTCGGCGTCGACCGCGTCGACCGCTCGCGCGGCGTCGACCCCGACATCGCGGGCCGGCGGATCGCGGTGCTCGACGACGAGGCTCCGATCCGCGACGCCGTGGGCATGGTGCTCGCGGAGGCCGGGGCCACGGTCGACCGCTTCGAGTCGAGCGAGGACGGCTGCAACGCGATCGAGCGCGCCGCCGCGTCGGGCGCACCATACGACGTCGTGATCAGCGACGTCCGCATGCCCGGGCGCAACGGCTACGAGGTCTTCCGCGTCACCAAGCAGGGCTGCCCGCGCACCCAGGTCATCCTGATGACCGGCTTCGGCTACGACCCGAACCACTCGATCGTGCGCAGCACGCAGGAAGGCCTGCACTGCTTCCTGTTCAAGCCCTTCCAGGCGCAGCAGCTCGTCGACGAGGTCCGCAAGGCCGTCGCCGAGTGGAAGGGCGAGCGCCCGATGTCCGAGGGGCGCTGAGCGCGCCCCATGCGCGCCGGCGGGCGCTCAGCGCCGCGTCGCCACCAGCAGCCGCCAGAATCCCTCGAAGTCCTTCCGCACCTCCGCACCCCCGAGCGCCGGGTTGGCGCGGACCGCGGCGAGCGCATCGTCGCGCTGGCGGTGGCCGATCTCGACGGCAAGCGTCCCGCCCGGCGCCAGCCACTCGTGCGCGGCGGCGACCAGCGGCCGGATGACGTCCATCCCGTCCGCCCCGCCGGCGAGCGCCGAGCGTGGCTCGTGGTCGCGGACGTTCGGCGACATCTCGGCCCACTCGTCGTCGCGGACGTAGGGCGGGTTCGAGGCCAGCACGTGGAACGTGCCGCGCTCCGCGGCGCGCAGCGGGGCGTAGAGGTCCCCTGCGCGCAGCTCGACCGCGTCGAGGACGCGGTGCGCCTCCAGGTTCGCGCGCGCCAGGTCGAGTGCCGTCGGCACGAGGTCCGTGGCCACGACCTGCACGTCGATGGGCGGCGGCCCGGGCTCGGATGCATCGATGCCGCGCCGCTGGCCGCGCAGCGCCGCCGCCACGCAGGCAGCGATGCAGCCGGTGCCGGTCCCGATCTCGAGCATGCGCACCGGCGTGGCGCCGGCGGCGGCGGCGGCACGCAGCGCACCCACTGCCTGCTCGACCAGGTGCTCGGTCGCCGGGCGCGGGATCAGCGTGGCCGGCCCGACCGCGAAGCGCTTCGACCAGAACCATCCCTCGCCCACCAGGTACTGCACCGGTTCGTGCCGGCCCGCACGAACGACGAGCGAACGCAGCCGGTCGAGCTCGTCGGCCGAGGCGGGACGGTCGGCATCCATGTAGAGCCGCATGCGCTCGCAGCCGAGGACGTGCGCAAGCAGCATCTCCGCGCAGACGCGAGGGGAATCGATCCCCTTCTGCGCGAGGTGGCCGTCCATCCAGCGCACCAGGCGCCGCGTGGTCCATGCCTCACCCGCGTTCTGCGGGGAATCGCGGCGGATGGCTGATTCCATGCCGCGAGTATCCTAATCCGCCCTTTCGGAGCCCCATCCATGCCGGGAATCGACGCCGTCACCGACATCCTCGCCGCCGTCCGCGACCGCGCCGCCGCGAGCGCCCGCTTCGCCTCCGTGACCCTCGAGGGCGAGCGCCTGCGCTGCCGCGCCAAGGGCGCCGAGGCCGAGGCGTGGTACGTGGTCGACCGCGACGGCGGGCGCTGGAGCGTCGCGCTCCTGACGCCCGACCGCTGGCTGAGCGAGTCCGTCGAGGGCGACATGCTCGAGGGCCGCGACAGCGCCGAGGAGCTGGTCGACGACGAGCTCGTCGAGGTCGGCTTCAGGAACCGCTGCGGCAAGGTGCGCCACTTCCGCGACGAGGACAAGACCTACGTGTTCCGCGCCGACGTGCCGCTCGAGGGGCTCGATGACGCGCCCGCGGGCATCGCCACGTTCCTGCTGGCGTTCGAGGCCGCGTTCGGGCAGCTCGGCGACATGGGCGGGGGCGACTGAGCGGTGGCCGACCGGCCGCCCAAGGTCGTGATGCTCGGGTGGGAGTTCCCGCCCTTCATCACCGGCGGCCTCGGCACGGCGTGCCACGGCCTGACGAAGGCGCTGGACTCCCTCGGCGCGCAGGTGACCTTCGTGCTGCCCAAGGGCGTCGCGGGCGACCATGCCTCGCACGTCGAGCTGCTCGCGCCCGGCCTGAACGAGGCCCGAGGGCCGGAGCTGCGTGCGGGCGGTGGGCCCGCGCCCGCGGGCGTCGAGCGCCGCAAGGCCGATCGAGGCGTGGGTGCCCGCACCGTGGCGGCGGCCGCGGCCATCCCGACCACGCGCCCGGCGCCCCCGAAGCCCGACCCGGTTGCCCTGCGCGCGCAGCTCGGCCGGGCCATCCGACTGGTGACGGCGCCCTTCGTCGCCTCAGGCGCGTACGAGAACCCCGCCGCGCGCGTGCTCCTCGAGCGACTCGCCACGGCGAGCGCGGCGCCGCCGCGGCTCCTGCGGCCCGGCGTCCTCGCCGAGGCCGCCGCCGCCCCGGCGAGCGAGGGAGACGAGCTCCTCCACGGCCTCGACGAACCGTCGCGCCAGGAGGTGCTCTCGCTGCTCGAGGCATGGGAGCGCTACGGCGCCGAGGATCCCGGCGCCGTCGCCGAGATGGTCGAGATGATCCGCGCCGTCCGCTCGGCGGTGCCGGAATCCAACGGCCGCGGGGCCGGCGTCTCGCTGCGCCGCGGCGGCACCGCGCCCGACTACTCCGGCGACCTCCTTGCCCAGAGCGAGGCCTATGCGCGCTTCGTGGTGGAGCGCTGCCGCGACATGGACTTCGACGTGATCCACGCGCACGACTGGCTCACCTACCCCGCGGGCATCGCGCTCGCGCGGGTGACCGGCCGGCCGCTCGTGGTGCACGTCCACTCGACGGAGTTCGACCGCTCGGGCGAGCACGTCAACCAGGCCGTCTACAACATCGAGCGCCGCGGCATGCATGCGGCCGTCAAGGTGGTCACGGTGAGCATGCTCACCCGCAACATCTGCGCCAACCGCTACGCGGTGCCCGTGGCCAAGTGCGACGTGGTCTACAACGGCGTCGACCTCGACCCGAGGTCCGCCGGACTCACCACGATCGGCCGGCGCGACCGCATCGTCCTGTACTTCGGGCGCATCACCATGCAGAAGGGCCCGGAGTACTTCGTGCAGGCGGCGAAGCGCGTGCTGGAGAAGGTCGAGGACGTGAAGTTCGTGGTGGCGGGCTCGGGCGACCAGGCGCAGCGGATGATCTCGCTCGCGGCGGAGCTCGGCATCGGGCACAAGGTGCTCTTCACCGGCTTCCTGCGCGGCAAGGACATCCCCCGCGTCTTCAGCATGGCCGACCTCTACGTGATGCCGAGCGTCAGCGAGCCCTTCGGCATCGCGCCGCTCGAGGCGCTCGGCCACCGCGTCCCGGTCCTGATCAGCCGGCAGTCGGGCGTGAGCGAGGTGCTCGTCAACGCCCTGAAGGTCGACTTCTGGGATGTGGACGACATGGCGAACAAGATCATCGCCGTGCTGCGCCACCCGCCGCTGCAGCGCACGCTCGTCGACCACGGCTTCGACGAGGTGCGCGGGCTGACCTGGGAGGGCGCGGCGAAGCGGTGCATCTCCGTCTACCGAGGCGCCATGCAGGCCGTGGGCACGGGCGCGCGCCGCTGAACCCGCCGCCGGGGGACGCGGTCCTATACTTCGCCAATGGCGTTTTTCACGCGCAGGAAGCCCGCTCCCGCACGCCCCCAGACCGCCGCGGCACCCGCCGCGCCGCAGGGACGCGCCGCGGCGCGTGACCCCGCCTTCGAGCGGCGCGTGCAGGAGCTCGGCGCCGAGTTCCTCGGCCAGGCGCGCGAGGCCGGCGCGGGCGTCTTCAGCGGCAGCCTGTCGGTCTTCAAGGACAAGCTCATGGACTGGGCGATGCAGGACGAGGCGTTCCGCGTCCAGCTGTTCCGGTTCGTCGACTGCTTCCCGACGCTGCGCACGAGCGACGCGATCTACGACCACCTCACCGACTACCTCTCGCAGCCGGGCGTGAAGCCGCCGCCGGGCTTCGAGCTCGGGATGGCGGCCGGCGGGCTGGCCAAGGGCCTCGTGGCGCGCACCATGGCCTCGCAGATCGAGGGCATGGCCTCGAAGTTCATCGCCGGCACGGACGCGGCGAGCGCCGTGCCCGCGCTGGAGCGGATGTGGAAGAACGGCATGTGCTTCAGCGTCGACCTCCTGGGGGAGGCGTGCGTGAGCGACGAGGAGGCGCGCGCCTACCGCCAGAAGTACCTCGACCTCGTCGAGAACCTGCCGAAGCGCGTGGCGGGCTGGCCGTCGAAGCCGGTCCTCGAGCAGGACCACCTCGGGGCCGTGCCTCGCACCAACGTCAGCATCAAGATCAG
This sequence comes from Phycisphaerales bacterium, assembly GCA_018883105.1. GTDB lineage: Bacteria > Planctomycetota > Phycisphaerae > Phycisphaerales > SM1A02 > UBA966. The sequence goes on along the minus strand of VEQS01000143.1, from coordinate 1,788 downwards.
CTCGCTGAGCGCGCGCGTCGACCCGATCGACACCGAGGGCTCGATCCGGGGCCTGATGGAGGGGATCCGGCCGATCCTGCTGGCCGCCAAGGCCAACGGCGTGCTGGTGAACTTCGACATGGAGCAGTTCGCGCTGAAGGACCTCACCATCGAGCTCTTCAAGCGCTGCTGCGAGGAGATCGACTTCGAGGCGGGCCTGGCGATGCAGGCCTACCTGCGCAGCGCCGAGGACGACGCGCGCGGGCTCGTCGAGTGGGCCAAGCGCCGCGGCCGGGTGGTGACGGTGCGGCTGGTGAAGGGCGCGTACTGGGACTACGAGACGATCCACGCCGAGCAGCAGGGCTGGCCGGTGCCGGTGTGGAGCCGCAAGGCCGACACCGACGCGTGCTTCGAGCGCGTGGCGCAGTACCTGATCGAGCAGACGCCGCGCACGTCCGGCGAGGGCGGCGTGAAGCTCGCGCTCGGGTCGCACAACGCGCGCTCGATCGCGGCGGCGCTCGCCACGCTCGAGCGCTGCGGGCTGCCCAAGTCGGCGATCGAGCTGCAGATGCTCTTCGGCATGGGCGACGCCCTGAAGGCCGCCGCCATGGCGATGGGCATGCGGGTGCGCGAGTACGTGCCGGTCGGGGAGATGATCCCGGGCATGGCGTACCTGGTGCGGCGCCTCCTGGAGAACACCTCGAACGAGAGCTGGCTCAAGGCCGGGTTCCTGGACAACGCGGACGTCTCGAAGCTGGTGGCGAGCCCGCACCGCGAGCACGACTCGGACCCCGGCATCGAGCGGATCCGCATGGCGCCCGAGCGCCACGCGCTCTCCTGCGCCGCGCCCGGCGTGGGCGACGGGCGGCCGTTCTTCACCGAGCCGATGCGCAATTTCGCGCTCGCCCCGGCGCGCGAGGCCTTCGCGCGCGCGATGGCGGCGGCGAAGGTGCCGCAGGCGGCCAACGACGGCACCGCCGAGTCGGCGGCGCGCGCCGTGGCCGCGGCGGACGCGGCGTTCCCGAAGTGGCGCGACCGAGACCCGGCGGAGCGCGCCGCGTGCCTGGTGCGCGCGGCCGCGGCGATGCGCGCCCGGCGCGACGAGCTCTCGGCAGTGGTGGTGCTCGAGGCCGGCAAGACCTGGCGCGAGGCCGACGCCGACGTCTGCGAGGCGATCGACTTCTGCGAGTACTACGCGCGCGAGTCGACGCGCCTCTTCGCGCGCACCCGGCTCGGGCGCTTCGTCGGCGAGCTCGACGAGCAGTGGTACCAGCCGCGCGGCGTCGCGGCGGTCATCAGCCCGTGGAACTTCCCGCTGGCGATCTGCTGCGGCATGGCCGTCGCGGCCCTCGTCACCGGAAACACCGCGGTGGTCAAGCCCGCCGAGCAGACGCCCGGCATCGCGAAGGTCCTTTGCGAGATCCTGTGGGAGGCGGGCGTCCCCCGCGACGTGCTGCACTTCGTCCCGGGCCCCGGCGAGACGGTCGGCGCGGCGCTGGTGCGCGACCCGCGCGTCGCGCTCATCGCCTTCACCGGCAGCAAGGCCGTCGGCCTCGACATCATCGAGGCGGCGGGCCGCACGCCCGAGGGGCAGCACTTCGTGAAGAAGGTCGTCTGCGAGATGGGCGGCAAGAACGCCGTCATCGTGGACGAGAGCGCCGACCTCGACGAGGCGGTCCTCGCCGTGCGCCAGAGCGCCTTCGGCTTCCAGGGCCAGAAGTGCTCGGCGTGCAGCCGCGTGATCGTGCTCGATTCCGCGCACGACGTCTGCCTGCGCCGCCTGGTGGAGGCGACGCGGGCGCTCGTGGT
>VEQS01000142.1 GCA_018883105.1 Phycisphaerales bacterium | reverse complement strand
ACGCGCGCGGCACCCCCACCGGCCTGCTTCTCGAGCAGGCGGCGTGGCAGCTCGTGAATCCACGGATCCCCGTGCCGCCCGCGGCGGACCGCCAGGCCGCCGTGCGCCGCGCGATCGCCCACTGCCATGCCTTCGGCATCACCGCCGTCGGAAGCATGGAGTACGAGGCCGACCTGCGCGAGGTGTACGAGCCGATGCGCGCGCAGGACCCGCAGGCCTTCTCGCTGCGCGTCCTGGCCACGATCCTCGACCGCGACTGGCCGCTTGACCGCTCGTGGGGCGCCGCGCTCCCCGCCGACGAGCGCCTGCGAATCGTCGGCTGGAAGAGCTTCGCCGACGGCACGCTCGGCAGCCGGACCGCACGCATGCTGCGGCCCTACGCCGACGATGCCCCCAACCGGGGAATGCTCGTCGAGTTCGCCGCGCATTCCATGGAGCGCGTGCGCACGTGGGCCGCCGACACCCTCGCGGCCGGGTACTCCCCGAGCGTGCACGTCATCGGCGACGAGGCACTCCGCGTCACGCTTGACGCCATCGAGCCCGTGGACCCGGCACGCGTCGCGCGCTACGAACACTGCCAGACCATCGACGATGCCGACCTGCCCCGCATGCGCGGCCGCATCGCGAGCATGCAGCCGCTCCACAAGGCCTACGACGCAGCCGTCGCCCCGGCACGGCTCGGCGCCGACCGGATGCGCGCCTTCTTCCGCTTCCGCGACCTGGCCGACGCGGGCGCGCACCTGGCCTTCGGCAGCGACTGGCCGATCGTCTCGTGCGACCCGTGGCTCGGCATCCGCGCGGCGGTCACCGGGCTCGACGTCGACGGCCGCCCCTGCCGCACCGACCAGAACCTCTCGGCCGAGGAGTCGCTCGTCGCGTACACGCGCGGCGCCGCCGACGCACTTCGCGCGCCGGACCTCGGGCGCCTTGCGCCGGGCGCATGCGCCGACCTCTGCATCCTTGCCTCCGACCCATTCGCGCACGACTGGTCGCGCGGCACGCCGAACGTCGCGGCCACCATCGCCGGCGGGCGCGTCGTCCACGGCGCGGTCGGCGCACGGGTAGCCTCGCCTGAATGAACTGGTGGGTCCATCAGGCCTACGAGGACGGAGGCTTCGTGCTCGTCTTCAGCTGGGCGTTCTGGGTGATCGCCTCGATCGTGCTGCACGAGCTGTCGCACGGATGGGCGGCCATCGCCAACGGCGACGACACCCCGCGCGAGATGGGCCACATGACCATCGACCCCGTGGTGCACATGGGATGGATGTCGCTTGCCTTCTTCGCGATCGCGGGCTTCGCCTGGGGACTGATGCCGACGAATCCCTCGCGCTACCGCCATGAGCGCCGCGGCCGCGTGCTGGTCGCCGCGGCCGGGCCGGCGATGAACGTCGCGCTTGCCGCCGTCGCGATCATCGCCGGCGGCGCCTGGGTGTGGGCCGTCGGCACCGGGCGCGTCAGCCCGCAGGACGCCACCGCCGCGAACGTCACGCAGTTCCTCTACATCGGCGCGTTCATCAACCTCGTGCTCGGCGTGCTCAACCTGCTGCCGGTGCCGCCGCTCGACGGCGCGGCGATCCTCGCCGGCGCGAGTCGCCGCCTCGACCGCTTCTACGACACGCCGGCCGTTCGCATGTACGGCCTGCTGGTGGTCCTCGTCCTCTTCTTCGGTGCGGTGCTGACGCCGGTGCAGCGCGCGATGGCCATCGGCGCGATGGACGGCATGACCTGGGTCGCGGAACGCCTGGTGATCGCCGCACCCGGCGGGCGCGCAGCCGACGCGTTCGGCGACGGCACGGCCCCAGGCGCGGATAACACGTCCCCGGACGCCACCGAACCCGCGCGTTGAGGCGCGCGGCCGTTTCGACTACCCTTTTCCGTTCTCGCAACCGCCTGCCGAAGGCGCATCGCACTGCCGGCCGAGAGGCCCGCCCCACGATGCGCCCGGCGCGAACGCGGCACGGTGCCGCGGACGCGACCGACGTGGGCGCTTCCCGAAAGGACACGGCCTCATGGTCGTCCTTCGTCTGAAGAAGATGGGCCGCGCCCATCACCCGTTCTTCCGCCTCGCCGCCATGGACAGGCGCGCCCCGCGTGACGGCGTCGTCATCGAGGAGCTCGGCTGGTACGAGCCCCAGGGCAAGGACGGCAAGCAGTTCAACCTCAAGATGGACCGCATCCAGCACTGGCTGTCGGTCGGGGCGCAGCCGTCGGACACGGTCGTGAGCCTGATCCGCCGCGCCGGCGGCTCCGTCAAGGACACCGTGCTCTCGGTGCGCCACGCCAAGGGCCGCACCAAGGCCGACGCGATCCGCGCCAAGAAGGGCCTCGAGCCCCTGCGCGGGCCGAAGCCGGCGGCCGAAGCGAAGAAGGGCTGACGCCCTTCGGGTGAGGCGCCGTGCGCATCGACGTCCTCACCCTGTTTCCCGGCATGTTCGAGCCGATCCTCGGCGAGAGCATCCCGGGACGGGCCGCCGCCGCGGGCATCCTCGAGCTCCACGCGCACGACATCCGTGCCTGGAGCCAGGACAAGCACCGCAAGGTGGACGACCGCCCCTTCGGGGGCGGGCCCGGCATGGTGATGATGTGCCAGCCCCTCGTCGACGCGGTCGAGGCGGTTGAGAGGATGGACCCACGAGCAGCGTGCCGCGTGCTGCTCACGCCGCAGGGCGAGCGCCTGGCTCAGCCCCGCGTCGAATGGCTCTCCAGGCAGCCCCGCCTCCTCATGGTCGCGGGGCATTACGAAGGAATCGACGAGCGGGCCATCGAGGAACTGGCCCCGCTCGAGGTGAGCGTCGGAGACTTCATCGTGAGCGGCGGAGAGATCCCTGCCATGATGCTGGTCGACGCGGTGACGAGGCTCCTTCCCGGAGCGCTCGGACACGAGCAGTCTGCGGCGGAGGATTCCTTCAGCCGCCGCGACGAAGAGGGGCGTTCCCTCCTCGACTGCCCTCACTACACGCGTCCGCGCGAATGGCGTGGCCGCGGCGTGCCCGAGGTGCTGATCGGCGGCGACCATGCCGCCATCGCGCGCTGGAGGCACGACCGGATGCTGGAGCGCACGCAGCAGCGTCGCCCAGACCTCCGGCAGCGACCCCTGGGCGGAATTCCCCGTCCCATGTCGCAGACCGCCGACGGTGGCCAGGCGCAGGACGCGCCGGGCTGAAGGCGGAACGGGCGGGCGAATGCCCGCGGAAGGATGCACGACCCATGGACCGCACCAAGATCATCGAAGCCGCAGTCGCCGGACAGCTCAAGGACGCGAAGGACATCCCGAACCTCCGGGTCGGAGACACCATCGACGTCCACTACAAGATCATCGAGGGCGACAAGGAGCGCGTGCAGGTCTTCCAGGGCGTGCTGCTGGCCAAGACCGGCCGCGGCATCCACACCATGATCACGGTCCGCCGCATCGTGGCGAACGAGGGCGTTGAGCGCATGTTCCCTCTGCACTCGCCGCGCCTGGCGAAGATCGACGTCGTGCGCCGCGGCGACGCGCGCCGCGCGAAGCTCTACTACCTGCGCGACCGCTTCGGCAAGGCGCGCCGCCTGCGCGACCAGCGCCGCGGCCTGAAGCACACGACGGGCGCCCAGGCGCCCGCCGCCGCGGCGGAGTGAGCCGATCGTCCGGCTCGTCAAGAGCTTCGGCTTCGAGGCAGCGCACTGGCTCCCCTCCTTCCCGGAGGGGCACAGGTGCCGGCGCATGCACGGGCACAGCTTCCGCGTCGAGGTGGCGGTCGAAGGACCGCTCGACCCCGCGCGCGGCTACCTCATGGACTATGGGGACATCAAGAGGCTGCTTGCCCCGCTGGAAGCCGAGCTTGACCACCGCGTGCTGAACGAGGTGCCGGGCCTGGAGAACCCCACCAGCGAGATGATCGCCAAGTGGGTCTGGGACCGGCTCGCGCCGGCCCTGCCCGGCCTCGCCCTGGTCACGGTGCACGAGACGTGCACCAGCCGCTGCGAGTACCGCGGCTAATTGGGATAAATCGCCCCCGGCGCGATTTATCCCAATTACTTCCGCGGCTCGAGGCGGGCGCGCTCGTCGGCCGACGACTCGCGGCCGAGGTTGCGCACGAACACGTTCTGGAACTCGACCGGGCAGCCGTGGCTCTGCAGTGCGATCGGGCCGCGCCGCGGCATGCCGGGCAGGTGCGCGCGGTCGATCACGTTCTTGCCGTTCAAGGTCACGGTCACGGTGTCGCCGACCACCAGGATGCGGAAGCGGTTCCACTCGCCGATCGGCCGGTCGGCCGCCACCTTCGGGGTGCACGCCGCGCGCACGGCGGCGGGCATCGACCCGTCGGTGCGGTAGCCCCAGATCTCGCCCGAGCCGCACGGCCAGAGCCACATGTTCACCTGGCTCTTGGTGCTGCCGCGCAGGTAGATCCCGCTGTCGCGCTCCTCGACCTCGACCTGCTTCACGCTGCCGTCGGGGTTGCGCACCTCGGCGCCGTCCGGCCCGATGAACGGGCGCATCATCTTGCCCTGGTGGTCCTTGGTCCAGCGCCAGTCGCAGACGATCTCGAAGTCGTCGAGCTCATCGGTCGACCACAGGTGGCTTCCCTTGCCGTCGTACTTCAGGATGCCGCCGTCGAACGTCCAGTGGCCTTCCTGGCCCTTCTCCTCGCGCCAGCCGGCGAGCGTCCTCCCGTCGAACATCGGCCGCAGGCCCGTGCCGTCGTCGGCGCGCTCCGCGGCCGGCGCGCCGGGATTCCCGCCGCGCGACTTGATCGTGATGTTCCGGAACCACACCGGGCTGCCCTCGCTCTCCAGGCATACGTATCCCATGCGCGGCGAGCAGGCGCGTGCGCCCGACACCTCGACGCCGTTGATCTCCACCTTCAGGTTCCCGTCCTCGCCGGTGACCTTGTAGTGGTTCCACTCGCCCGCGCCCTTCGTGACGCGCTCGCTCGGCAGCGTCCGCTCCCACCCGGCCGGGTGCGGCCGCAGCGGCGTCATCTTCGCGCCCCAGATGCTGAACACGTCGCCCTGCCCCGTGTAGAGCAGGCGGCCCTCCTTGTCCTTCACGTCGGGCGTCAGCATCACCTGCACCTCGATCGAGCGCGGGAACATGTGCTGGTCCTGGCTCGGGATCGGGTCGCTCCACACGAAGAGGCCCGCGTTCCCGTTGGGGCGCTCGTGCTTCCAGTCGAACTCCAGCACGAAGTCCTCGTACATCTGCGCGGTGCGCAGGAAGCCGGTCGGGTTGCCGGAGCAGTACAGCATCCCGTCACGCACCTGGAACGTGTCCTCGAAGCAGTTGACGCGCACCCAGCCGTCGAGGTCCTTGCCGTTGAAGAGCGGCTGCGCGACGATGCTCGACCACGAGCCGCCCACGGGGGGCTCCGCTGCGCGGGGCGCCGACTCGCAGGACGCGAGGCCCGCCGCCAGGAATGAGGCGAGCGCGACACCGACGGCACGCGACTGGATCCGCATGCGCGGGATCGTATCCCCGCGCCATAGCATCGACCCCGATGCCCCGGCCCATCGTCGCGCTCCACGACGCACGCACCCTCGCCACCCTCGCCGGCGCCGCCGCGCCGCCGGCATGCGACCTCGTCGCCGCGCCGCTCGAATCTCCGGGGACGCCGCTCGGCGCGTTCGTCGGCGGCAACCCGCTCGACGGGCACTGGGCGGTCGACGCGGAACTCCCGGGCGACTGGGTGCTCGCCTGGAGCGGGACGCTGGCAGACGGGCTCTTCGAAGGCACGCCCGCCAACTGGATGCGCGGCCCCGCGCGCCTGAACGAGACCTGCACGGACCTGGCGCCGCAGCTCGCGCGCCACGGCAAGCGCCTCGTGCTCGTCCCGCACGCACGCCACGTCCTGAGCGACGCGCGCAGCGCGCTCACGTGGTGGTGCGAACGGCTCTTCCCCGGCGAGCGCTTCGAGCTGCTGCCGCCCGCGCCCCCCGGGCCGCGCACCTTCGGCCTGGCGCTCGACCCCGGCGCCCTGCTCGAACCGTCGATGCTGCCGGACATCGAGGACCATTTGCAGTCGCTGCTCTCGGCGCTCGGCCCGCGCATCGACATCCTGCTGCTGCGCGACGTGCGCGTCGACCCGGCTGACCCGGACTCCCTCGCGCCCTGCGCGCTCGGCACCGGCGCGCTCCCGCGGGAGCGGCTGCTCGAGCTCGTCGCGCGCCACGTCCCGGAACAGGTGCCGGTCGCGGTGCCGGGCGCCGGGCTGGCGGCGTCCCTTGCGTGGCTCGGGGGTACAATTCCCCGCACGCCGGAGGATCCGGCGCGCAAGGAGGCCATGGATGACTGCGGCGAGCGTGCTTGATGCTCGCGTCCTCGTTCTGAACAAGCTGTACAGCGCGGTCCGAGTGGTGGACGCGCGCCGGGCCTTCACGCTGCTCTGCAAGGGCGCGGCGGAGGTGGTGAACGTCGAGGCCGGCAGCTACGTCAGCTACTCGCTCAACTCCTGGGCCGAGGCGGCGGAGTTCCAGCGCGCCTTCGAGCACGAGGAGCACGACTGGGTCACCACGCCCTCGATCGTGATGGCCGTCCCGAAGATCATCCGGCTCCTGGGCTACGAACGCCTGCCGCGCGAGCCCGTCAAGCTGAACCGCCGCAACATCTACGCGCGCGACCAGAACCGCTGCCAGTACTGCGGCAAGCACTTCTCGACCAAGGAGCTGACGCTCGACCACGTGGTGCCCCGCGTGCAGGGCGGCGACAACAGCTGGACGAACCTCGTCTGCGCCTGCGTGCGCTGCAACGCGCGCAAGGGCGGCCGCACGCCCAACCAGGCGCGCATGAAGCTGATCCGCGACCCGGTCAAGCCGCGCCGAAACCCGGCGATCACGCTGCGACTGGGAAGCCCCAAGTACCAGAGCTGGAAGGCGTTCCTGGACGAGGCGTACTGGACGGTCGAGCTGCAGGACTGAGGAGGGGCGCCCCCCTACCTCAGCAGCACCACGTTCAGCCCCACCATCACCGCGTTGTTGATCGCATGCGCGCCGA
>VEQS01000015.1 GCA_018883105.1 Phycisphaerales bacterium | reverse complement strand
AGATCCCGGCGGCAAGGAGCCACCGCCTCATCCAGGGGCGGAACGGCGTGGCAGGAGGTTCGCCGGCCATGGCGGACGTCATGTCCGCGTCTTCGCGCGCGCCGGGGCGCGGATTCGCGGCCCCGGCACCGGCAATGGCCCCGCTCGGATTCGAACCGAGGTCTTGTCGATTATGAGTCGATTGCTCTGGGCCGCTGAGCTACGGGGCCGTGTTTTCGGGAGGGTAGTCCGCCGACGTCCGCCGAAATGCGCCCTTGGCGTCCCGGTTTGTGGGAAGTTTTGTGGGAAGTCGTCCAGGGCGCCGAACGGGCGCCGTCGGTGCCCGTCGCCGCCAGCTCGACCGACAGGTCGGCGACGCGTCCCAGGTGCGCGCCCAGGTCGCTCGTCCTCAGCCCGACGTAGTGCACGTCCGTGGTCGCGATGTTCGCGTGCCGCATCAGGCGCTTCAGTAGCTGGGGTGCGATGCCGGCGTTTGCCAGTCGCGTCGCGAACGTGGTCCGCAGGGCATGGAAGTCGACGCGCTCGCCGGCCGCGTTTGTTGGGCAACTGCCGGTACGCGTCCCGCCCTGAATGCCGGCGCGCTCGAGGTCGCCGTACAGCGTCTCCTTCGCCGGCACGTCGGACGCCACGGCACGCAGGGAAGCAGGTGCTTCACCCGCTGCGCCCTGTGGTGGGATTCTCGAGTAGGGCAGTCCCTTCAGCGGATCCGGCGGGCCTCGGAAGTGGTGACATGTCGGTCGCGCAGCCGGGCGACGTGTAGTCTGTCCGTGTGGGAGAGTCTTCCCCTCAGGGCGATTGGTTTGTGGCGGGACCCGGCGGAAAACCGTACGGTCCTTACTCATTCAAGAAACTCGTCGACTATGCGAAGGATGGGCGGCTGCGGCGATCCTCGTTCGTTTTGCGCCGGGGTGATGCAGAGTGGGTTCGTGCAGGAATGCTGCCTGGGCTGTTCGATGGCGATGGAAAGACGCCAGCGTCGCGGCCGCAGTCGCAACGCCGATCGGCCGGTACAGCAGCCGGTGCATCCGCGATCAGGGACGGGATGACGGCCATTGCGTCGTCGATCGATCAAGGTGCTCGCTGGATATCGCTCATCGCGGGTATCGGGGCCTGGATCGTCCTGTCCGTGTTTGTCATCCACGCCGCACGAGATTCTGGGAAGTTCCGCGTGGTCGATCATCTCCTGCCCCTCTTGATGGGAGCGGGCGCCTTGGCGTTGGGCTGGATCTTCTCTGCGATCAGCCAGCGAGTCGTCCGAAACTCGCGCTTGCGAGCGTCAAACAGGGCGATCTTCGTGGTGCCTGGGTTGGTTGCACTGCTGCTCGCTTTGGGAGCGATTGCGGAACTCGTGGAAGCCGACGGACGACCAATGCCGATCGTCTCACTCATGCTTAGCGACGCAGCCGGTGCGCAGGCCTTCGGTGCTGGCTTCATCATTTCCATTGCGATCGTTTGCCTGCTGTGTGTGTATGCGACCTACAGCTTCTCGCCATCACTCTTGGGCGTCGATATCGATACGACGGGCACGATCGGTGAAGACTCCATAGTCCTTTGGAGTGCGCCATCCCGCATCGCGCTTTCTTCGATCGGCATGCAGGTCGCCGTCGTACAGGTCGCCGGCCTCGTGGGCGCACTGGTGAGCATCACGTCGTGGGTCAGTGCTCCGGATTCCATGCCGCTTTCTTCGTCTGCCGAGGGAAACGCTGCGCTTTCTAGCGCAGCAGTCGCGGTGTTTGCCGCAGTTCTTCCTGTGTTCACCTACTACTGGGCTGTCACCGAGTACCTGTTGCTAGGAACGGTGGAGTCGGTGCATGCAGTGGGCCGCCACGTTCGAGAGAAGAAGCGTCGGGACGAAATGTCCTGAGTGTCTTGGGCACGGTGCGCTCATCTGGCACCGGGCAGCGCCCTGGAACCTCCCGGCAACGCCGTGCGTGAGATCGTTCGAGATGAAATCCGCCGGCTACAGGCCGCGCGCAACCGTCTAGCGAAGTAACGAGAAATGGGCGGCCTTTTCGCGCGGCCGCCCTGGGAGAGTTACCGTGCTGATCGCGCCAGGTAGTGCCCGACGTGGACCTGGCGCTGCCTGCGCGCGCTCACGGGTTGATCAGCGCCAGCGGGCAGTCCGACGGCGGAACCGGGTTGCGCGGCGCAGGCCCCCACTTGGCCAAGAGCATCCCGAGGTCGTTGCCGTCAACGGCCTCGTCGAAGTTCAGATCGGCGTCGAAGGTCAGGCCCTGGGCCGGGTTGTTGATCACCACCCAGCCGGCGAGATCCGTGATCTGGTCTCCGCAGCTGTTCCCGGAACATACCTTTTTCATCTCGATTCTCCCGTTGCTCCAAGCACGGGCAAACACCGTGTAGCCAAAGGTGACGCCGATCCCGTTTGCCGCGTTGAGCGGCGAGTGAGCCATGCCATACCACACGATCGTCGGCGCGGGCGGATCCTGCGCCAGCGCGGCAGCGGCCACGGCAGGCGCAACCGAGCCGACGCCGACTGCGTTGGCCTGGGGCATGAGGCGGTCTAGGACGGGCCACGCGGCGATGCCGAGGCCGACGATGCAGAGGCCGAAGCCGGTCGAGACGTTCTTCATGGGTTGAGCTCCGATACTGGTGAGTGATTCAGTTTGTGCAGGGGCCCCAGCGCGAGAGCAGGTAGCCGAGATCAATACCGTCGACCGCCCCGTCACGATTCATATCGGCACGCTGTGACGCGGCGGCGGACGTCGTCGGCCCCCAGTAAGCGAGCAGCGCGCCGAGGTCGACACCATTCACGAGGCCATCCGTATAGAGGTCCGGTATGCACTCGCAGTAGTCCGGAATGCCGTTGGAGTTGAAATCGCTCAGCGGCGCATCACACGGGTCGCCGACTCCATCCGAGTCGCAGTCGAGCTGGGAGGCATTCGCGACTGACGGACAATTGTCGATCGAATCCGGCCATCCATCGCCATCGGTGTCTGGCTGTGATCCGTCGGATGGGACCATGAAGAATTGGCTGCCGGCGATACCTGCGAAGTTGGGCCGCCCTCCGAACGAGCCACCCAAGTTTCCCGTGCCGACCGGCAGGTTGCCGAGGACCTGGTTCGAGCAGTAGTTGTGGCCATTGTTGGTCACGAAGGCGCAGACCGCGACGGGAGTCGTGCCATCCCAGCCCAGTGCGGCGAGCGAGATCTTCAGCTCAAGGCCGGTGCGCACGCCCGCGCCCGAGGACGGCTCTCCGTTGCCGGCGGTGACGCCCAGGACATTCGTGTTGTTGAGGGCGGCGGACAGCTGCCAGCCGCTTCCTGCAGGCCCGACGGTACTCGGGGTCATGAAGTGCGCCGCGACCAGGTTGTCGTAGTTGCCCTGCCCGACGTAGCCGCCGACGCCGCCGCCGGCGGTCAGGAGCTGGGCGTAGGACACGTACATGGTGTTCGGCGCACCGCCGCCCACGGTGAACGACATGAACGCATCGGCGTCGAAGCCGGGATCAAATGTGAGGCCGGGCTGTAATCCATCCGCCGACGCCCCCATCGCCGTGTTGAGGAGGTTGAAATCGACGTCCGGATTGTCGTTGCGGAGCACGTTCTGGCCGGCTCCCGCCTTCGCGTCGACGAACACGTTGATCTTGTTGAAGTTCGTCTGCAGGTTTCCCGCAAGCACCAGATAGAGGTAGCCCCCGATCACGTCGATACGTCCGTAGGCGGCATCGAGCTCGCTTCCGTTGCACTCCCCCCCTCGTAGTCCAGTGGTCGCATCCCCGAACGCGGTGCTGATCTGCTGAACAGCCAAAGCGGGTCCGTAGACGCCCTCGGCGAAGCCGTCGATTGCCTGGCCACTCGCCGTCGGAGCCAGAGTGGTGAGGATGCCCCCGATGAACAGTGCCTTTGTCATTCTTTCTCCCCGAAGATGGGCCAGTATTTCCGGACCGGTGTGACTCCGACCAATGGGCCTGAGGGTACCGGGATGGGTTGCGAGTGACAAAGGGATTCGTCGTGGGGGACCCCGCCTCGAGTTCTCAGGTGGCCACCAGAAGCTTCCTGAGGCGTTCCAGGCCCCGCGGAGACAGCGCCTTGTTCAGAAGGATGAGCCGGACGTCCTCACGATCCGAGTCCGCCGCGGGGGTGAGTTTCGGGGTGAGTCCGTCCGGAGAGGCGGCGTTTCCAGCTGGGGAATCGCCATCTGCCGTAGGCCGCTGAGCTACGGGGCCGGTGGGTGGGCAGGGTAGTTCGACGCGGGCCCCGGTGCCCGCGTCGACAGCACGAGCCGCGCACCGTCCTTGAGCGCCAGCACCGCGGGATCCACCCCCGGCACGCGCATGGGGCTGGGCGCCGCGTTCCACGCGAACCCGTCGGCGCTCGTCATCGGCCATGGGCCGGGGCCGGTGCCGAAGAAGGACAGCGTGCGCCCGTCGCTCAGCAGGTTGCCGAACCACCGGTTGTGGACCGGCGTCAGCGGGAGGTCGGCGGCGCGCTGGAACGTCAGGCCGTCGACGCTGGTGGCGTGGTAGCCGTTGCCGCCGATCGGGGATTCGCCGGCCTGCCGCCGCGCGAGGAACTCGGCCGGCGTGCCGTTGTCCGGGACGATGAGGTGGAACTTCCCGCCGTGGAGCGCGGCGGCGCAGTCGATCACGACGCGCCCCTCGACGCAGAAGCGGATGCCCGGCTCGCCGACGAAGTGGATGCCGTCCGCGGAGACCGCCGAGTGGATGGCGGTCTGGCCGGGTTGCTCGTCGGACCCGGGGTGCGACGTGAAGTAGAGGCGAACGCGCCCATCGGGCAGTGGGACGAGCGTGGGGTCGAACGGCGGGGCCAGTCCGGCGTCGATCCCGGTGATGGCGATGGGCTGCGCAGCGGTCCACGACCGGCCTTCGTCGCTTGAGAAGCGCACGGCCACGCGGTCGAAGTCCTGTGGCCGGTCGGGTGGATAGCCCTGGAACGCCGCAATGATCCGTCCGTCCGGCAGCCGCGCCACCGTGCACACGTCGGCGTGGTCGAACGTCGCCACGAGCTCGGCGGTGCCGTCGGATCCGAAGCGGCGGACCTCGACCGCGTTGTTCCACGGGCCGGGTTTCGGCGGCACGGCAGGCGCGGTGGGGACGACAGGCCCAGTGGGCGCAGCGGGCAGCGCCGATGGTGGTGCCGTCTGGTTCGCAAGCAACCAAGCCATCGCAAGCAGGGCGGTCGGGGTCACGGCGGTCATGCGCGCGACGCTACCTGAGTTGCCCGACGCGCCCGTCGCTGCCGTGCACTAGGCTCGGCTGCATGCACATGCGTTCCGCGTCCCGCCGGAGTCGTCGCCTCGTGGTCCCGGCGGCGCTCGGCGCGCTGGGGCTCTCCGCCTCCGTGATTGCATGGACGGGTGCTCCGGCCTCCGCACCACCGGTGCTGCTCGACCAGGGTTGGACCCCTGAGGACCGCGCGGCCTACCACCGCACCTCCCAAGGGTCGGCGGTGATGCCGTTTGGCCTCTTCATGGCGCTCGAGCAGGCAGGATCGACCGGACTCTTCCGCGCGGACGAGGTCTCCGAGCGGTTCGGGCTCGTGACCGAGCCGGCGGATCCGCGGTTCAACCCCGATGGGCTGCCGATCGGGCTCGTGCGGACGTCGGTGCCGGAGGGTCGCTGGAAGGGCGACTGGATCGGGCTCACGTGCTCGTCGTGCCACTCGTCGGAGCTGTCGTACAAGGGCACGCGCATCCGCATCGAGGGCGGGTCCAACCACGCCTTCGACTTCGCCGGCTACATCGCGGCGCTCGACGAGGCGCTGGCGGCGACGCGGCGCGACCCCGCGAAGCTGGAACGGACGGCCGCGCGCATGCAGGTGACTGGACCGGCCGCCATGGACGCCCTGCGCGCGTCGCTTGACCGTGCCGCGGACGCCGTGCACCAGTACATCTCGCGCGACGCCGCGATGGCGACGCCGAGCGGCCCCGGCCGGATGGACGCACTCACGCTCATCCACAACCGTGCGCTGGGCGGAGCCACCGCCCTGCGCGAGAACTGGATGGCGGCGCTCGCTCCCGCGAAGCCGCCGTTCCTCTGGAACGCGCCGCAGTCGGCGTGGGTGCAGTGGACGGGCGTGGCCTCCGACCCGCTGTCGCGCAACGCGACGGAATCGATGGGCGTGTTCGTGGCCGTGGACCTTCGTTCCGAGAGCCCGGAACAGGGCCTCTTCGAGTCCACGGTCGACGTCCGCGGGCAGGTGCGGATCGAGGAGCTCCTTCGGCGGCTCGCGCCGCCGAAGTGGCCCGAGGAGGTCCTCGGCGCGATCGACCGGGAGAAGGCGGCGCGCGGGCGCGCTCTGTTCGCCGAGCATTGCGCGCAGTGCCACTCGACCTACCCCCACCGCTGGAGCGTGCCAAAGGTCGACGGCAAGCGCTTCATCGAGAACGCCATCGTGCCCGAGGCCTTCGTCGGCACCGATCCAATGCAGTTCCGGACACCCGCGTTCGGCCGAACGCCCGAGTTCCTCACGGGCGTGCTGTCGCCGTGGCTGAAGCCGCCGTTCAAGGGCGGGGCGCTTGCCCCGTCCACGCCCATGCTCGCCTCGGCACGCGACGAGGTGATGTCGCGCGCGGCGTCGCGTGCCGGCCTCACGGCGCAGGAGCTCGTCGACGCCCACGGCTACCGCCATGCATGGGAGAAGCCGCCGACGCAGCCGTCCTACAAGGCGGGTCCGCGCGACGGCGTGTGGGCGACCCCTCCGTTCCTGCACAACGGCTCCGTGCCGAGCCTCTATGACCTGCTCCTGCCCGCCAAGGACCGCCCGAAGCAGTTCATGGTCGGGCGCGACTTCGACCCCGTGAAGGTGGGCGTCGACACGACGGGTGCGTCGGGGACGTTCGTCCTCGACACGACGAAGGTCGGCAACTCGAACGCCGGCCACTCGTTCCAGAACGGCCCGCGCGGCGGCGGCACGGTCGGCCGGCTGCTCTCCGACGAGGAGCGCTGGGCGCTCGTCGAGTACCTGAAGTCGATCCCGTCCGAGCCCGCGCAGGTCGCGCCCTACGGCGGGCCGGCTGACGCCGTGGAGGCGTGGCAGGACGTGGGCTTCTTCAACGTCATGTACCCCGAGCCGTACGAGCTTCCCTCACCCGCCCTGGCGCTGGGCGAGGAGCGCGTGCTGCCGGGCGAGGATGCCCTCATCCAGGAGTTCGTCGACCAGACCCTGGCGCGCATGCGCATCCAGTACCCCGAGGGCAGCGAGGTCCGCCGCGACGCGCACCCGAAGTCGCACGGGCTGGTGAAGGCGCGCTTCGAGGTGGCCGATGGGCTGCCGCCCGAGCTGCGCCACGGCGTGTTCGCGACGCCCAATGCCTTTGACGCGCTGGTGCGTTTCTCGGCGAGCGGCACCGAGGTGTCGTCCGACACGGTGAAGCAGGCGCACGGCATGGCCATCAAGCTGCTCGGCGTCCCAGGCGAGAAGGCGCTTGCCGACGAAGGGAGCGCCACGACCCAGGACTTCGTGATGATCAACTACCCGACGTTCCTGTCGCGCGCGGTGAGCGACTACTCGGCGTTCCATACGGCGCGCGTCGGCGGCCTGCCCGCCACGGAGGCATTCCTGAAGATCAGCCCCGAGGTGCTCCGGGCGATCGAGGGGCTGAACGGCTCGCCGTTCTGGAACCCGCTCCAGTCCCGCTACTGGAGCCAGACGCCCTACAAGCTGGGCCCCGGGGCGATGAAGTTCTCCGCGCGTCCGCTGTCGGCGCCGGAGCGGCCCACCACTCCCGAGCCCAGCCAGAACTACCTGCGCGACGCGATGGTGCGGCAGGTCGGGGCGGAAGAGGTGGTGTTCGAGTTCCTGGTCCAGCTGCAGCGCGACCCCGTGAAGATGCCCGTCGAGGACTCGCTCACGGAGTGGCAGGAAGCCGACTCGCCGTTCGTGCGCGTCGCGCTGCTGCGCATCCCGAAGCAGGACCTGTCCTCGGGCGAGGACCTGAAGGTCGCCGAGAACCTCTCGTTCACGCCCTGGCACGCGCTTGCCGAGCAGCGCCCGCTCGGCGGCATCAACCGCGCCCGCAAGGTGGCGTACGAGACCATCTCCAAGTACCGGCACGAGCGAAACGGCGTGCCACGCGTCGAGCCGTGACGCGGACGGGGCGCACGACCGCGTGCCAGGTCACGGCAGGCATCCCGCGATATTGGTACCTTCCGATCCGCAATTCAGGCGTTGCGGTCTGCTCGCCTGGCGTCCACCTTCGATCCAAGGAACCTGTGCCCATGCACCCAGCGGCCTCCGTGCTCGTGATTGCCCTGTCCGCGTCCCTCTCGCTGGCCGTGTCGCAGCCCGCCGGGGCCGCCACGCAGGCCGCCGCGTCGTCGGCCTGGCCGCAGAAGGCGACCGTCGGGGGCAGCACCTACGCCCTGAACGCCCCGGCGTACACGGCGATCGCCGGCAACACGGTCAGCATGCGCTCGGCGGTGCAGGTGACGTCCGGGAAGGGCAACCCCGTCGACGGCACGCTGGAGATGACCGCGGTGATCTCGCAGGCATCCGATCCCGGCTACGTCGAGCTCGGGAACTTCCAGATCACCGGCTGCAAGATGTCCGACGGCACTGACGACGCGACGAAGTCCGCCGTCGCCGGCCTCCTCGACGGCATGGCCCTGGAGGCGATGCTGACCACGATCGTGCAGGGGGTAGCCGTCGACAGCTCGCGCGACGTGACGGGGCTCGCCAATCCGGTGCCGGCGATCCGCGTCGTCGACCGGCCCGCGGTGCTTGTGTCGGTCAACGGGCAGCCCGTGCTCGGCGACTGCGCCGCCGGCTGGAAGCGCGTCGTGAACACCCCGAGCATCCTGCTCAAGTCCCCGGATGGCGCCTGGTACTCGCGCGTTGGTGGGTCGATCTGGCTGAGCTCGGTCGATCTCGACGGCCCGTTCACGAAGGTGGCAAGCCTGCCGCCGCAGGAGGTCCTCTCGGCGGTCGGCTCTGTCCCGCCGCCGCCCGCGGGCGCGCAGGCGCCGGCCGCGCCGTCGTCCGCGTCGTCGCGGGCGATCCCGGACGTCGTCGTCGCCACGGTGCCGACGCTCCTCGTGTCCACGAACGGCGCGCCGCAGATGGGTCCGGCCTGCGACGGCGTCGAGCGCGCCTCGAACTCGTCGGTGCCGCTCCTGCGAAGCGGCGGCAAGTGGTGGACCCTCGGCTCCGGCCGGTGGTACTCGGCCGATGACCTGAAGAACGGGCCATGGTCCTACGTGGCCCCGTCGGCGGTGCCGGCGTCGTTTGCCAACCTGCCTGCCGAGGGCCAGCTCGCCTCGGCCCGCGCCAGCGTCCCGGGCACGCTCGAGGCCAACTCGGCCGCGGTCGCCAGCAGCATCGTGCGTGCGGTGACCGTGAAGCGCTCCGGCGCGAACTGCTCGGTGCGCTTCCGTGGCGAGCCGGCGTTCGTCGCGATGGACGGCGGCCTGTCGTACGCGTCGAACGCCACGCAGCCGGTCATCCAGTCCGGCAACACGCTGTACTGCTGCGACAACGGAGCGTGGTTCTCTGCGCCTTCGGCCTCAGGGCCGTGGCAGGTGTGCGACGCGGTGCCGGGCGCCATCTACTCGATTCCGCCCTCATCGCCGGTCTATGCCTGCACGTACGTCGAGGTGATGGCCAGCTCGCCTGACTCCGTGACCTTCGGCTGCACGCCGGGCTACATGGGCACCTACATGCAGGGCGGCACCCCGGTCTACGGCACGGGCTACGACTACAACGCGGCCAACCCGCAGCCGGTCGACCCGGTCGAGGTGAACGTGGCCTCGTACGTGGCGCCGAGCTACCCGTCCACCTACGGCAACCAGGCCGAGTACTCCTACAGCAGCGGCACCTACGCGCCGCAGCAGGACTACGGCTGGGGCTACGGCTACGCCGACATGTATCCGTCCGTCTACGGCTATGGCTACGGCGGCTGGGGCTGGAGCCCGTATTGGGGCTCGGCGTTCGGCTATGGCTGCGGCTGGGGCTGCGGCTACGGCTGGGGCTACGGCGGCTGGAACAACTGGAACCGCGGCTGGCATGACCGCGGCGAGGCGAACCGGTTCGTGAACAACCGCGGGCTCGACGGCAATCGCGCCGCATCCAACGCCTCCAACCGGTGGAGCGACGCGCGCGGCGCCGGCGGGGTCGGCGAGCGTGCCGCGCAGAACTACCACCGCCCCGGCGGCTCGGGGAGCACCTCCGGCTTCCGTCCGTCGGAGGGCTCTCGCTACGGCGGCTACGCCAGCCGCGGCGGGGCGCGCGGCGGTGGCGGCGGACGGCGCTAGTAGCGGCGCATCACCCCAACCACCACGCCCTGGATCTCGCACCGGTCGACCACGATCGGCTCGAAGTCGGGGTTTGCCGGCTGCAGGCGGATGCGCCCATCGCGCTCCTTGAAGTAGGTCTTCAGGGTCGTCTCGCCGTCGGGCAGCAGCGCCACCACGCGCTCGCCGTTTCGGGCGGTCTCGCGGCGCTCGACGATGACGTAGTCGCCGTCGAAGATGCCCTCGTCGCGCATCGACCAGCCGTCGACCTGCAGCGCGAACATCGCGTTCGGCTGCTGGCCGCGGCGGGGCCCGAAGAGCTCCTCCAGGCGCAGGGTCTCGTCCTGCGCGCACTTCTCGATCGGCCGGCCCGCGGCGATGCGCCCGACGAGCGGGAACTGCAGCGGCATCGGGATCGGTCCGTCGTCGTGCAGCTGGCGCGACGACTCGTGCGGCAGCTCGACGTCGTCAGCAACCGACAAAGAGCGACTCTTGTTCGGGGCGCGCACCAGCGCACCCTTGCGCACGAGCGCCTCGACGTGCTCGAACACCGTCACCTTGGTGACGCCGAGCGAGTCGGCGATCTCCTGCATCGTGGGCGAGTAGCCCTTCTCCGCGCGGTGCGTCCGGATGAACTCGAAGATGCGAAGTTGCTTGGGCGTGAGGTTCATGGGTCGGTCCTTCGGTGACGGGTTCGGCGAGGAAGCGGTGCAGTCGGTGGCGGCGCGAGCGGGCGCGCGGGAGGGCGGGACGGGGCTCGATCCGCGGCTCGAGCGCCAGCCGGCCGTTGCGCTCGACCAGGGCATCGACGAAGTCGCCGCCGGGGCCAATGAGCGCGAGGGGCTGGTCGACGGGCGCGAGGAGCGAGCGGAGCGAGGCGAGGAGCTTCATGGCGGGCCTTTCTGACGAGCGTGCCGCACGACGCGTGCGGTGCTTGTTCGGTTGTCGGCCGGGCTCCTCGGCGGCCTGCACAATCCGTACGGGAAATGTTAGCACGAACGGGTCCCGAATCATTGGCGTTTTCATGGCCCCAACTTGAGTTTTTATGGGAGTGCGCCCGTATGGTGCCCCCGATGGCTGCCCCAGAGCCCACCGCGGGCCTCGATTCGCCCGCCCACGCGCCCGTCGCCGCGCCCCCGGCACCGATCGCGCCTGACCTGGCGCAGCGCTGGGCCATCGACCCCAAGTACGTCTTCCTGAACCACGGCAGCTTCGGCGCGGTGCCGCGCGCGGTGCGCCAGTCATGGATCGCCGCGCAGGACCGCATCGAGGCGCGCCCGATCGAACTCCTCGGTCGCCGCATCCGCGAGCTGCTCGCGCCGAGCCGCGCGCGCGTCGGCGAGTTCCTCGGGATGCGCGCGGGCGGATTCGGCTTCGTGACCAATGCCACCGAGGGCGTGAACTCGGTGCTGCGCTCGATCGACTTCCGCGCCGGCGACGAGCTCCTCACCACCTCGCACGTCTACCGCGCGGTGGCCAAGGCGATGCAGTTCCGCGCGCGCCAGTGCGGGGCGTCGTACGTGGAGGTGCCGCTGCCGCTGCCGATCGCCGGGCCCGGGCAGGTGCTCGAGGCGCTGATCGGCGGGTTCACCGCGCGCACGCGGCTCGTGGTGATCGACCACGTGACGAGCGCCACCGGGCTCGTGTTCCCGATCGCCGACATCGTGGCCGCGTGCCGGCAGCGGGGCATCGAGGTGCTGGTGGACGCCGCGCACGTGCCCGGCATGCTGCCGGTCGACGTCGAGGCGCTCGGCGCCACCTACTGGACGGGAAACCTGCACAAGTGGTGCTGTGCCCCGAAGGGCACGGCGGTCCTCTGGGTGTCCGAGGCCCGCGCACGCGACATCAAGCCGTCGAACGTGAGCCATTACCTGGACGAAGGCCTCGACGTCGAGTTCGACTGGCAGGGCACGCGTGACATGGCCGCCTGGATGGTGGCAGGCGACGCCATCGGCTTCATGGCCGCCCTGGGCTGGGACGCGGTGCGCCGCCACAACGACCAGATGGCCCGCTGGGTGCAGCGCATGCTCTGCGACCGATGGGAGGTGGAGCCGATCTCGCCCGCCGACGGCCGCATGCTTGGGTCGATGTGCACCGTGCCGCTTCCCACCGAGATCCGCGCGCGCTTCGCGACGGCACTCGACTTCCAGGAGGCGCTCTACGCGCAGCACCGGATCGAGGTGCCGATCATCGACTTCGACGGCCGCTGGCACGCGCGGCCCTCGGCGCAGGTCTACAACCGAGCGGCGCAGTACGACCAGCTTGCGCAGGCCGTGATCGAGTACGCGGCGCACGCGTGAGGCGCGTCAGGGCGCGGGCGACGCGGCGGCAGCCGCCTTCGCCAGTTCCTCGTCCTGCCGCTTCTTGAGCGGCACGTACGTGTGGTCGAACCACTTCGCCCACGCGCGCATGTCCCAGCCGATCGAGGCGGTGTCGGTGCCGGAATCGAAGGTGGTCATGGCCACCAGCGAGTCGTGCACGCCGCCGTGGTAGGCGGTGGCCACGCAGTCCTGCACCCGGAACACGACGCCTTCCATGATCTGCCCGATCACGGGCTGGAACGCGGCGGCGTTGTCGCCGACGATGGGGATCACGTTCGCGACGTAGCTGGTGGTGGTGCCGATCGCGATCCACGCGCGGTCCCCCTTGCCGTCGTCGGCGGGGCCCTGCACGTACTGCGCGAAGATCAGCTGGGGGATCGCCTCGATCGCGTGCACGGCGCCGGCGAGGATGCCCGCGTTGTTCACCCACTGGTGGTTCTGCGCGCGGATGCCGTCGTCGATGGCGGCGAGGACGCCGGGCGAGGGCGGCCGCGCGAGGCGGCGGGTGGCCTCGGCGCGCACCGCGGCGTCCGGGTCCTGGATGGCGACCGAGGCGAGCGCGTACTGGCCCTCGTCTCCGCCGGATGCGAAGGAATCGAGCATGGCCGCGACGACGTCGGGCTTCTGTCCGCGCAGCGCGCGGTACATGGACTCGAACGCGGCCGGGTCGCGGCATTCGCGCAGCGCCGCCAGGCCGGAGGCGCGGACCTTGGGCGAGGAGCCGGTCGTGAAGTTGCGCGCGCGGAGCGCGGCGAACGCGGCGTCGTGGCGTTCCCAGTCGCCTGCGTTTCCGGGCCGAGTGCGCACGGGCACCATGCGCGGGATGCCGCCGGTGCGGGGCAGGGGCACGAGGAGGTTGGCGGGGACCCGCGCGCGCCGGAACTCGTCCGGGAGCGACTCGTGCGACGCGCCGATCGGCGGCGTGGGGGCAGGGGCAGGCACCGCGACCGACGTGCGCGGCGCGACGGCGAGCGCGGCCATGAGCGGCAAGGCGATGCGGTGCATGCCGGGCACGGCCCTACGATACGGCATGCAACCTTCGGTCCAAGCAGGAGACCAGCGCACCGTCTACGAGCGACTTGGGGGTCCGGACCCCTTCTGGCGCGTCGCGCGCGCCTTCTATGCGCGCATCGACCGGCATCCGTCCCTGCGGCCGATGTTCCCGGAAGACCTCGAGGAGCCGATCCGCAACCAGGCGGAGTTCCTGATCCAGTACTTCGGCGGCCCCGGCGAGTACAGCCGCCGCAAGGGCCACCCCAGGCTTCGCATGCGGCACATGCAGTTCCGCATCGGCGTGGCCGAGCGCAACTGGTGGGTCGAGACGATGCTCGGCGCCCTGCAGGATGCCGAGATCCCCGAGCCCGAGCGCACCGAGATGGTGCGTTACTTCGAGCACGCGGCGACGTTCCTGATCAACGCGGAGTGACCGCGGCACGCGGCGACGCGCGTGCGTGGCCGGCTCACTTCGCGCGCGAGCGCACCACGGCGGTGTCGCCGGCGGTGATCTTCTTGCGCGCGGCCTCGGCCTTGGCCTTGTCCGCGAACGTCCCGACCTCGACCACCCACACCTTGCGGTCCTGGGCGGGCACGGCGAGCACGCGCGGCTTGGGAAGCCCCGCGCGGCGCGCCTCGCCCGCGATGTTGGTGGCCCGCTGGCGCGCGGCAGTCTCGGAGCTGAAGACGCCGGCGGCGACGGTCCAGGGCGCGTCGGGCGCGCCTTGCGGCAGCGAGACGGGTGCCGGGATCGGCGTCGGATCGTCGTCGGCGTCCGGTTCGGCCGGGCGCGGGGCGGGCGGCGCCGGTGCGGGTCGCGCGGGGCCCGGCTTCGGTTCGGCCACCTTGGCCGCGGCCTCGCGCGCCAGCGCGCGCGCCTTGTCGCCATCGGGTCCGTTCAGCTTCGAGGCTGCCGCGGAGAAGGCGCTGGCGGCCTCGCTCCAGCGTCCGTCCTCGACGGCAAGCGCACCCTGCTTGGCGAGCGCCCGGCCGCTGACCACGGGGTCCTGGCTGCGTGCGGCGAGCGCGAAGGCATCGCGCGCCTCGCCCGGGCGCGAGAGCTCCATCGAAGCGCACCCGATCAGGTACGCGGCCTGTTGCCGCGAGGCGAGGTCCTGGGTGCGCGCCTGCACGTCCTTCGCCACGCGCAGGCTTTCGGCGTAGCGGCCCGCGTCGTACGCGCGCACGGCGTCATCGAGCGTCTGGGTGGGTTCGGGCCCGCATGCGGCAAGCACGCAGAGCAGGGCGGCGGTCCATCGCACGCGCGAAGTGTACCTTTCGCCCTGAGGCTTCCCGATGGCGCTCCTGCGACAGATCCAGTGGACGCTTGCCCGCCGCGCGCTCGCCCCGGTGGCGGTCGACGACTTCCGAACGTGGAAGGGCGCGACCATGATGGTGGCCGCCTGGCACGTGGCGCGCGAGATCGAGCGCACCAGCAAGGCGGAGAACGTCGGCCTCCTGCTCCCCACCTCCGGCCTCTTCCCGGCGGCGCTGCTCGGTGCATGGATGGCCGGCCGGACGGCGGTGCCGCTCAACTACCTGCTGTCGCGGTCGGACCTCGAGTACATCGCGCGCGACGCGGGGCTCGACACGGTGGTGTCCGTGGGGCCGATGCTCGAGCACGTGGGCGGCGAGCTTCCCGGGACCCGCACGCTGCGCATGGACCAGATGCGCTTCGGCGGCGTGCCGCCGGTGCGGCTTGGTCCATCGCGCGCGCCGGACGACACGCTGGTCATCCTCTACACCAGCGGCACGAGCGGCAAGCCCAAGGGCGTGATGCTCAGCGACCGGAACCTCTCCTCGAACGTCGAGCAGGTGGTCGAGTGGGCGGAGTTCGGGGCGAAGGACGTGATGCTCGGCGTGCTGCCGCAGTTCCACAGCTTCGGGCTCACGGTGATGACGCTGCTGCCGCTCGTCGTCGGCTGCCGCGCCGTCTACACCGCGCGGTTCGTGCCGCCGCGGCTCGTCGACCTCGCACGCCGGCACCGGCCCACGGTGTTCGTGGCCATCCCGTCGATGTACAACGCGCTGATGGCGGTGAAGAGCGCGGGGCCTGCGGACTTCGAGAGCCTGCGCTACGTGGTGTCGGGCGGCGAGCCGCTTCCCGAGAAGGTCGCACAGGGGTTCCTGGATCGCTACGGCAAGCGGATCAACGAGGGCTACGGCCTCACCGAGACCAGCCCCTGCACCAACTGGTGCCTGCCGCACGAGTACCGGCCGCGCTCGGTGGGCCGGCCGCTGCCCGGGATCGAGGAGCGGATCGTGGCGCCGGACGGCACCGTGCTCGGGCCCGGGCAGGACGGCGAGGTGCGCATCAAGGGCCCGAACGTGATGAAGGGCTACTACAACCTGCCCGAACTCACCGCGAGCGTGATGGACGGGGACGGCTTCTTCCGCACCGGCGACATGGGCCAGTTCGACGCCGACGGGCACCTGCGGATCACCGGGCGCATCAAGGAGATGCTGATCATCGCCGGCGAGAACGTCTTCCCGCGCGAGATCGAGGAGGTGGTGAACCACCATCCGTCGGTGAAGGACTCGGCGGTGGTCGGCCTGCACGACCCCTCGCGCGGCGAGGTGCCGATCTGCTTCGTCGAGCTGCACGAGGGCCAGGCGTGGGACGAGCACGCGGTGCGCGCCTTCGTGCGCGAGGCGCTGCCGCCCTACAAGGTGCCGCGTGAGTTCCGCGTGCTCGAGGCGCTGCCGCGCAACCCCACCGGCAAGATCATGCGTCGGGCGCTGTCCGAGCGCCTGGCCCGCGGGGAGTGATCACTGCGGCGGCGGCGGGCACTGGCCCCAGGCGGCCAGCAGGATGCCGAGGTCGTCGCCGTTCACCACGCCGTTGGCGTTCAGGTCGCCGACCCCGCCGAAGGCGCCCCATCGCCCGAGGAGGACGCCGAGGTCGTCGCCGTTCACCGCGGTGTCGCGGTTGAGGTCGGCCGGGCAGAAGGCCGGGCACACCGGGCCGGTGGCGGTCAACGAGATCCGCGCCGAGCCCGCGATCGCCTCGTTCTCGCCGCCCACGCGGATCAGGTAGCGCTCGCCGCAGTTGGCCACGAACTGGACGCGTGGCCGGGTGTTCGGGCTGCACAGCACGCTCGTCGACGAGCAGCCGACGAGTTGCAGCGTGTCGCAGGTTCCCCGGTAGACCACCATGCGCAGGTCGGTCGCGGAGCCGCAGGTGTCGACGACGATGGTGCCGCGTCGCTCGCCGTTGTAGGAGAACCACACGTCCGGTCCCATCACCGGTCCGGTGTTCCCGACGCACGACTGGGGAAGCGGCACGTTCTCGCTCGACGCACGGATCGTCGAGAACTCGATCGTCTGCCCGACGGCGAGCGGCGTGGGCGTGGCGCAGGCGTCGTTGGACGGCACCGGGATGCCGCAGGCGACCGCGGCGAGGCGCGCGCAATCGACGTCCCAGCGCTGGTTGCAGCAGAACGGGTCGGCCGCGCACGCCGGGCCGCAGCACGCGGCGTTCGCGCACCCGACGCCCTCGTGCTCGTCGAAGCAGGGGCCCGTGGCCGTGGTGCATGCGGGCGCGCAGCCGATCTGGCTCACCTCGACGCGCAGGCTGTAGCGCGGGCTCACGTTGCAGGGAAGCTCGCCGTCGGAACCCGGGTTCGGGTAGGTGCCGGGCGAGAAGACCACCCAGTACTGCCCGGGGGGCAGGCATGCCGACGCCGCCACCTCCGTGCAGTTGCCGCCCTGCACCTTGAGCGGTGCGGTCAGCAGGTTGACCGGGCACGTGCGCGGCACGAGCGCCGCGAACGCACGCGGGCCCACGGCCAGGCGCAGCGTGACCTTCGCGACGCCGTCGTTGTCCGTGTCCGTGACGTTCACTGCCCAGCCGTCGCGGTCGCCGGTCCAGGCGCCCGTGCTGGTCACGCCGGTGTCGAAGGTGCCGCAGACCAGGCCGGACGCGGGGAAGTTCGCGGCCGACTCGCCGGCCGCGCATGGGTCGTTCGTGCGCACCGAGCACGGTTCCGCTTCGGGCACCGATTCGGGCGGGCAGGTGTAGATGCAGCCGAAGCACGACGTGACCGCCAGCTGCACGCAGAAGTTGTCCCAGCTCACCGAGCAGCAGGACGGATCGGTGGTGCAGACGGCGGTGCAGCAGCCGGCGTTGTCGCAGCCGGGCGTGGCGTGCACCTGCAGGCACGGCCCCTGGTTCGGGAGCCCGCATTCGACCGGCGGGCCGCCGGGGCACAGCGCCTCGGCGATGAACGTGCAGGTGGTGTCCCAGGTGTTCTCGCAGCAGGTGGGGTCCGCGCCGCAGACCAGTTCGCAGCAGGTCTCGTCGCTGCAGCCCGGGTTCGCGTGCGGCAGCCGGCAGTCGCCGCTCGCGTCCGCGCCGCAGAGGCCCTCGCAGCGCTCCTCGGCGAGCGCCACGCAGTCGGCGTCCCACGCCACCGAACAGCACGTCGGGTCGGCGTCGCAGACCGTGGCGCAGCAGTCGGAGTCCTCGCATCCCGGGGTGGGGTGCGTCTGGATGCAGCTGCCCGCATCGGGGTTGCACGCCTGCGCATCGGCGCGCGGGGCGGACACGAAGACCGTGAGCGCCGCGGCCACCAGGGCCAGCGCACCCGTGCGTCGCCGCCAGGACGGATCGTTCAGCCGGTCGTGCATGGCCCCCACGCACCGAGGAGGATGCCCAGATCGTCGCCGTCGACGACGCCGTTTCCGTCGAGGTCGGCGATGCCGCCCGCGCCCCAGGCGCCGAGCAGGATGCCGAGGTCGTCGCCGTTCACCGCGCCGTCGGCGTTCAGGTCGCCGCGGCAGGCCGTGCCCGCGCCCTGGAACGTGGCCGTGCCTCGGCCGGCCGCGGCCGCGCCGCCGATGCGCACGCGGTAGGTGGTGGTGCCGTCGGCCGTGAAGGTGGCGCGCCCGGTGCCGCCGGCACACCCTGGCGTCTGGTCGTCGCAGGCCACGCTCGATGGCTCGGCGCACCCGCGGTAGACCACGATGCGGGTGTCGAAGTCGGCGGCGTCGCAGGTGGAGACGGAGGCCGATCCCGCCGCGGGGCGCCACGAGAACCAGACGTCCTGCGACACGGCCAGGCCGTTGCCTTCGTCGCAGCCTGGGCTGATCGCGGCACTCGAGTCGGTCGCGAGGCGCGTGTCGAAGGGGAACGCACCTCCCGCGGCCGGCACCACGGTCGCCAGCGCGCACTCGTCGTTCGGCGGCGGCACCGCGTCGCACGGAACGGCGGCCGTGCCCAGCGTGTAGCGATTGCGGTTGCCGCTCGAGCCGCAGGGGAAGTCCTCGAAGGCGGACATCGCCACCACGGCGCGGTAGCTGCCGGCGGGCAGGCAGCGGACGATCATGGCGGGGCAGGCCACGTCACCGGCGGCGGTCGACTGGATCACCGTCTGCGGGCACGTGCCGTTGACGAGGAAGAGCTGGCCCGGCCCCGGCGTGCGCAGGTCGAGCGTCACTGTCGTCGTGGACGCGAGCGTGAAGGCGTACCAGTCGGTGTCGCGCGTGCCGTTGCTGGCCCAGTAGGTGCCGGCGACGGTGGTGCCGAGCGTGAGCGGCGCGGTGGTGCCGTTCTGGTTGTTGCAGCCGCCGTTCGAGTCGGGCGCGCCGCACTGCTCGACCTCGGCGACGTCGGCGTCGGCCAGCGTGCAGGTGGCCGGGGCGCACGTGGCGCAGAGGACGCGCGCCTTCGCCGCGCACGAGGCGTCCCACGACTCGCTGCAGCAGAACGGGTCCTGCGCGCACACCACCGTGCAGCAGTCGGCGTTCGAGCAGCCGGGGGTGCCGTTCGGCGACAGCACGCAGCAGGCGTTCGCCGAGTTGCCGCATCCTGGCGGTGGCGCAGGCGCCGGATCGATCCTGAGCAGCCCGGACCCGGCCGCGGAGGCGTCGATTCCGCCGACCGCGATCAGGTACGCGACGCCCTGCGATGCCTGGAAGGCGAGCTTGCTGGTGTAGTTCGGGCAGCCGATGCCGTCGTCGTTGCACGCGATGGCGGACGCCGGGTCGCAGGAGGCGAGCACCGCCAGGCGCGTGTCGAAGGCGGCCAGGCCGCAGGTCGAGACCTCGACCGGTCCGGACACGGTGGACGTCCAGCGGAACCAGGTCACGCGCCGGATGCGGTCGTCGCCGAACGGCCCCGGGTCGCAGCGGCCCGTCAGGTCGAGCGTCTCGGTGCTCGCGGTCGTGTTGAAGGGATTCGTGCCGACGAGCGCCGTGGCCGCGATGGCGCAGCCTGCGGGCGGCGGCGGCGCGGACGTGGTGATCGTCAGCGACGCGAAGCCGTTCGTCGTGCTGCCCCATCCGCCGATCGCGATGAACGTG
This sequence comes from Phycisphaerales bacterium, assembly GCA_018883105.1. Classification (GTDB taxonomy): domain Bacteria; phylum Planctomycetota; class Phycisphaerae; order Phycisphaerales; family SM1A02; genus UBA966. The sequence goes on along the minus strand of VEQS01000015.1, from coordinate 9,031 downwards.
GCGACGCCGGCCGTGGCCTCGAAGGTGATGCGCGACGCATAGGGCTGCCCGGCGCTGGTCAGGCATCCAGGGGCATCGTCGTTGCACGTGATGACCGTCCCCGGCACGCTGCAGTCGGCGAGCGCCGCGATCTTCGTGTCGAAGCCGGCGCCGCAGGTGGCGGCCGCGTACCAGCCGCTCACGGGCGGCACGAAGCGCGCCCACGACGCGTTGTAGACCACGTCTGGGCTGGTGGTCGAGACGTTGCAGAGCCCGGTGAGCACCAGGTGGTTGCCCGGCGTCGTCTGCATCAGCACCGAGCCAATCGATGCCTCGACCGGGGACGCACAGGTCTGGCCGGCCGAGGGGGCCGCCAGGACTGCCGACACCGCGGCCGCCACCGCGGCGGACCATCGGCGCAGGCGGGGAATGTGCTCTGGATCGGGGCTCGGCATGCGGTGCCTGGTCGAGGAGTCGGCCAGTTCGGACACTGACCATACGAAACTCGCGCATCAGGTGATCGGACGAGCCTGCAGACCGCCGCAGGGATATACTTCTCGGACTCGCAACCGCCGTGGTTGCGGGGACCGTTCCGGTTCCAGCCCTCCAGAGACCCCGCGCCATGTCCGTCGCCGTCGGCTCCGCCGCCCCCGCGTTCAAGCTTCCCGCCCGCCCCGGTCACGTCGTCGACGTCGGTGCCGACCTCGGCGCCCGCAAGGTGGTGCTGCTCTTCTTCCCGCTGGCCTACAGCCCGGTGTGCCACACGGAGATGTGCACCTTCCGCGACGACTGGTCGAAGTGGTCGTCGCTCGGCTGCACGGTCTACGGCATCTCGGTGGACAGCCCGTTCGTGACGGCGAAGTTCAAGGAGGAGCTGAAGCTCCCGTTCGAGCTTCTCTCGGACTTCAACAAGGACGTCAGCCGCATGTACGGCGCGCTCTTCGAGGACCTGATGGGCCTGCGCGGCGTCAGCAAGCGCGCGGCATTCGTGATCGACGCCACGGGCAAGGTGGCCTACGCGAAGGTGAACGCCGAGGCCGGCCAGCAGGTCGACTTCGACGCGATCAAGCAGGCGGTCGCCGCGTGCTGACGGTCCGCCGCGCCGCGATCGTCGCCGGGGCCGCCGTCTCGATGCTGCTTTCGGGCGGGTGCTCGGCGCCCGAGCGTGCCGCGGGCGGCATCCTGCTGATCGAGGTCGCGCCGCAGTCGGGTGACGGCGCCGAGCGGTCGGATCGCGCGCCCCGCCGCGGACGCATGACCGTCGGCGAGCGTCTGGAGGTGCGCCTCGGCGCGTTCGGCGGCACCGGGTACGCCTGGTCGCTCGTCGGGCCGCTGCCGGCCAACATGCAGCTGTCGTCTCGCGACCCGGCCAGCTCGACCGCGCCCGTGCCCGGTGCCGAAGGCCGGCCCGGCGGTGCCACCATGACCACCTTCGGCATGACCGCCGTCGCCCAGGGCGACGCGACGCTTCGATTCGAGCTCGCGCGCCCGTGGGAGCGCGAGAAGGGCGAGCCGCCCGCGCGCACCGTCGACGTCGCCGTCGAGGTCCGCCCGGCGCGTGAACGGAGCGACGAGCCCGCCAAGTGATGGACACCGCGCGCGACGAACCCGTCCGGGGCCCTGCTAGACTCGGGCTCCCGCGCGGGAGTAGCTCAATGGCAGAGCAGCTGCCTTCCAAGCAGCAGGCTGCGGGTTCGAGTCCCGTCTCCCGCTTTCCGCGGCCCGTGCGCCAGTGCGCCGCCGCGACCCACGAGGTGCCGTGAACTACCGACGCAAGAAGCGCTCGCAGGAGCACGCGGCCGCCGACCGCCACCACACCGGCGCCTCGGGCCGCGCGCCGCTCGACCACCCGATGGTGACCCCGGCCGCGGCCACGGTGGTGACCGAGCCCGGCCAGCTCGAGGCGCTCGTGGCCGACATCCAGTCGCACCCGGCGGTGGCCTACGACACCGAGTTCATCGGCGAGGAGAGCTTCTACCCGAAGCTCTGCCTGGTGCAGGTGGCGACGCCCACCATGCTCGCGCTGGTGGACCCGATCCCCTTCGGCGCCACGGGCGAGCGGCTCGACGGCCTCGCGCCCCTCTTCCGCGCGATCGCCGCGCCGGGCCGCACGGTGCTGGTGCACAGCGGCGACACCGACCTCGACATCCTCCGCCGCGGCGCCGGCTGCGAGCCGGGCGACATCTTCGACACGCAGGTGGCGGCCGCACTCGCGTGGATGCCCTGGCCATCGAGCCTGGGGACGGTGGTCGAGTCGCTGACCGGCTACCGCCTGGGCAAGGCACACACCTTCACCAACTGGGACGCGCGTCCGCTGACGCCCGCGCAGATGGGCTACGCGGCCGACGACGTGCGCTACCTGCACCTCGTGCGGCACCTCCTCGGCGAGCGGCTCGAGTCGCTCGGGCGACTGGAGTGGGCCTTCGCGGAGAGCCGCGAGCAGCTGCGCGGCGCCGCATTCGACCCCGAGGGGCAGCTGCGGCGCATCCACCGCTCCGAGCCGCTGCGGCCCGGGCAATCGGCGGTGGCGCGCGCGCTGGTGTCGCTGCGGTACACGCTCGCGCGGTCGCACGACCTGCCCGCGCGCGTGGTGCTGCCGGACGCCGCCGTGATCGAGCTCGCCAAGCGCAAGCCCACCGAGCGTGCCGCGGTGATGGGTCTCTCGGGCGTGCCGCGCCGCATCCTGCAGGCGCATGCCGACGAGATCCTGGCGGCCATCGCGTCCGCGAAGGGCGCGGCGCCCGCGTCCGACCCCCCGAACCCGCTGGCCGAGGATCCCCGCGTGCGCGCGGAGTCGGACCAGGTGTGGAACGCGCTGCAGGCGCGGTGCTCGTCGGTCGGGCTTGCCCCGAACCTCGTGGTGACGCGCGCCTCGTTCTCGCGCTGGTACGTCTCGATGGTCGATGCGCGCCGCCGCGGCGGCACGGTCGCTACCAGCGAGGGCGAGTCGGCGATGTTCTCCGCGGGCGACTGGCGGCATGCGGCCGTCGGCCGCTGGCTCGAGGGCTTCCTCCGCGGCGACGAGCGGCTCGAGCTGGTGTGGAGCGCCTCCGGCATGGTCGCCCCCGGCTTCGTGCGGCCCGCCGGGGTAGCATCGGCCCCATGACGAACCTCCGACGACCGATTGCGGCGACGCTGCTTGCGGGCAGCGCGCTGGTGCTCGCCGCGTGCGCCGCCAGGTACCCACAGCAGGGCGGCAGCTCCGCGGGCGACCCGGGCGGATGGACCGACCTCTTCGACCGCGCCACGCTGGAGGGCTGGAAGCCGTTCCTGCCCGAGGCCGGTGCGGACGCGAAGAAGACGTGGTTCGTCGAGGACGGCGTCATCAACTGCACGGGCACCCCTGCGGGCTACATCGCCACCGCGAAGACCTACACCGACTTCGAGCTCGAGCTCGACTGGCGGTTCCTGCCGGAGAAGGGCCCGGGCAACAGCGGCGTGCTGCTGCGCGTCCAGGAGCCGGACCAGGTGTGGCCGAAGAGCATGGAGGCCCAGCTGCAGGACCGCCGTGCCGGCGACATCTGGAACATCGGCGACTTCCCGGCGAAGACCGCCCCCGAGCGCACGAGCGGCCGGCACACCGCCCGCCGCGGGAAGTGCTCGGAGAAGCCGGTCGGCGAGTGGAACTGCTACCGCATCGTGATGGACGGCACGCGCCTGGAGCTCTACGTCAACGGCGAGCTGCAGAACGTCGCCACCGACGTCGAGCGCGTGGCCGGCCGCATCGCGCTGCAGAGCGAGGGTGCGTGGATCCAGTTCCGGAACATCCGCATCCGCCCGCTGCTGGGGCAGGGCAACGGCCGGGGCTTCGAGTGACGCAGGCCGCCGCGGGCGAGCTTCGCGTGGTCCGCCCCGACCCGGCGCGCACGGCGCCGGTCTCGATGGACGGCGTGCGCGGGGCGCGGATGGAGATCCTGGTGGGCCGCGAGCACGGCGCGCCGAACTTCTCGATGCGCCACTTCGTGGTGGAGGCGGGCGGGCACACGCCGCACCACCGCCACGCCTACGAGCACGAGGTCGTGGTCCTGGAGGGCGAGGCCGACGTCACCTGCGGCGAGCGCGTCCACCGCGTGCGCGCGGGCGACGTGCTCTACGTGCCGCCCGACGCGATGCACCAGTTCCGAAACGCCGGCACGGGCGCGCTGCGCTTCCTGTGCCTGGTGCCGACCACGTTCGACTGCGGCAAGCCGACCCCGGGGTCGTGACCGGCCGCCCGCGCCCGGCGCGCATCGACGCAAAGAACACGGCGGCAGGCCGAGGCCTGCCGCCGTGCGTGCTTTGGGGTTGCATTCGCCGGGCGCGGGGCCCGGCGAGGGTTCACTTCGTCGGCTCGTCGTCGGCGACGGGCGCGGCCTGCGGCGCTCGGGTCGCGGGCGCCTTCGTGGCGGCCGCGGCCTCCGCGGGCGTGCGCTCCTCGGACGACTCGACCATCGCCATGTCGAAGGAGAGCGGCGTGAGGAAGAGCTCCACGCGGCGGTTCTCCACCGCGCCCTTCGAGCCGTTCACGACGATCGGGCGGTACTCGCCGTAGCCGGCGACCTGGAAGCGGCTCGCGGTGACGCCGTCCTTGACCAGCGCGTTGCGCAGGCTGGCGGAGCGGTAGACCGAGAGCATCACGTTGTTGCCGAACTTCGCCTTGGTGCGGACCACCGGCATGTTGTCGGTGTGGCCGACCACCTTGACCTCGAACTTCGAGGCCGAGGGCGAGTTCAGGATCGACGCGAGGCGGGCGAGCACGGCGCTGGCGCCGGGCTTGAGCTGGTCGCTTCCGGGGTCGAACGTGAAGTCGTTCTTGAAGCGCAGCATTCCCGTGCGCGGGTCGAACTCGAACACGTCGGGGTTCGAGAGCGCGAGCGCCTCGAGCTCCTTGCTCAGGTCCGGCGGCAGCTGGTTGATCTCAAGCGAGGCGAGCTGCTTCTTCAGCTCGTCGTACTTGGCGATCCAGGCGTCGAGGTCCCCGTTGCCGGAGGCCATGCGCTTCTGCAGCTCCTCCAGGTCGGCCATGGTGGCCGCGATCTGGGTGCGCAGGCGCTCTTCGTTCGCGCGTGCGGTCGCCAGCTCGTTCTGGGCGGTGAGCAGCTGCTGCTCCTGCCCCTTGTAAGCGGTGAGAAGGTCGTTGTACTTCTGCTCCGGAACGCAGCCGGCCGAGACCAGCACCGTGCCTGCGAGCAAACCACTCGTCATCCATGCGCGCTTCATCTTGGGATCCTCCCAAAGCGTGGTTGTGAAGCCGGGTGTCCGTCGATGCGCACGACGGGCCGGCGTTGTGAAAGACATCTGCCCCGAATGGGACGCGGGAAGTGTAACGGGCCCGGGCAGGGCGCGGGGACCGCGCGGGCCGCCTCGGAAATTCCGCCCTCCCGGCCGGTGGCGGCCGATACAGTGTGGACCGCCCCGGACGTCCCCGGGCACCCCCCTGATGGCCCACGCCACCACCGCTTCCGACCCCGCCGACGCCCTCGCCAAGGCCGGTCCGTACCCGATGGCCGCCTACCAGTTCCTCCAGGAGGGGCTGCGGCACACGGTCCGCCAGGTGCACGAGCAGCGCTCGGCCGACCCCTCGATGGGCGACATGGCCGACGGCGACCACGTGACCGGTCAGCAGCTCTGCGTCGGCCTGCGCGACTACGCCATCGGGCAGTTCGGCCTGCTGGCGCCGGTGGTGCTGGAGTCGTGGTCGATCCGCCGCACCGACGACTTCGGTCGGATGGTGTTCGCGATGATCGATGCCGGGCTGATGAGCAAGACCGCGCACGACACGCCCGAGGACTTCTGCGGGGTGTACGACTTCGAGGAAGCCTTCCACCGCGAGCATGCGGTGGCGGCGATCCGCGCTCCCGCGGTCTGAGCGGCCGCCGGGCGGCGATGCGGGCCCTCCTACACTGACGTTCCCATGTTCGATCGCCTGAGCGATTCGCTGTCCTCCGCCTTCCGGAACCTCACGGGCCGGGGCCGCATCTCCGAGTCCAACGTCCGCGAGGCGATGGCCGAGGTGCGCACGGCGCTCCTGGAGGCGGACGTCAACCTGGAGGTGGTCGACCGCTTCTGCGAGGACTGCGTCCAGGACGCGCTCGGCCGCGAGGTGACGAAGAGCCTCGAGCCCGGGCAGGAGATGGTGGGCATCGTGCACCGGCGGCTCGTCGAGCTGCTCGGGCCGGTCGACCGGCACATCACGCTCGTGGAGCCGGGGCCGACCGTCGTCATGCTCTGCGGCCTGCAGGGAAGCGGCAAGACGACGACCTGCGGCAAGCTCGCGGCGTGGTTCAAGAAGCGCGGCCAGAGCGTGATGGTGGCCGCGGCGGACCTGCAGCGGCCGGCGGCCGTCGAGCAGCTGCAGACCGTGATCGAGGGCGTGTCCGCCGAGGGCACCGGTCCCGGGCGGGTGGCCTTCTACGGCGAGCCCGACAAGTGCGCGGAGTACGGCAAGGCCGTGGGCGTGGCGGTCGGGGTCTGCCAGCGCGCGTTCGCCGCCGCCCGGCAGGGGAAGTTCGACGTCCTGGTGCTCGACACCGCGGGACGCCTGCACGTCAATGACGAATTGATGCGCGAGCTCGAGGCGGTCGACCGCGCGCTCGAGCCGCACAACATCCTGCTCGTCGTCGACGCGATGACCGGGCAGGACGCGGTGCAGAGCGCCAAGGCGTTCCATGCGCGGCTCAAGGTGGACGGCATCGTCCTGAGCAAGTTCGACAGCGACACGCGCGGCGGCGCGGCGCTCAGCGTGAAGACGGTGACGGGCGCCCCGATCAAGTTCGTGGGCACCGGCGAGCGCTTCGACGCGCTGGAGGAGTTCCACGCCGACCGCGCGGCGGGCCGCATCCTGGGGATGGGCGACGTGGTCAGCCTGGTCGAGAAGGCGCAGGCCGAGGTCAACGAGGCCGAGGCCGAGGAAGCCGCCGCCAAGATGGCCAAGGGCCAGTTCACGCTGCAGGACTTCCTGAAGCAGATGCGCATGATCCGGCGCATGGGCCCCATGAAGCAGATCCTCGGGCTGCTGCCCGGCGTGGGCGGCATGCTCAAGGACGTCGACATCGACGAGCGCCAGATCGACCGCATGGAGGCGATCATCCTGTCGATGACCCCGCGCGAGCGCGACAAGGTGGGGATCATCGACCGCAGCCGCCAGAAGCGGATCGCCGCCGGCAGCGGCGCCAAGCTCGACGACGTGTCGCGCCTGGTGAAGCAGTTCGAGCTGATGCAGAAGATGACCCAGCAGATGGCCGGCATGGGCGCCATGGGCAAGGCGCGCGCCATGCAGGAGCTGTCGCGCGCGGGCTCGGGTCCGGGCGGGATGCCTGCGTTCCCGATGCGCGGCTCCACCGTCACGGAGAGCCCCAAGGCGCGGTTCAAGCAGCGGAAGAAGCGCTGAGCGGCGCGGCGGCGGCCCGCACCGCCGGGGTCGCGCTCACGGACGCTTCGAGCGCACCCACTCGCCCAGGCGCTCGCGCGTCCAGGCGTTCACGCAGAGGTCCGCGCCCAGCCAGCCGCGCCGCGCGGTGAGGACGCCGTAGGGCAGCTGGTCGAAGTCGCCGTCGCCGTGCGCGTCCGTGTCGATCGCCACCAGGCAGCCGGCGTCTCGGCAGATCCGCACGTGCGCGTCGCGCAGGTCGAGGCGCATGGTGTTGGCGTTCACCTCGAGCGCCACGCGCCGGGCCGCGGCCTCGCGGGCCAGGAGCGCCATGTCCGGGGAGAGGCCCTCGCGGGCGCCGACGATGCGCCCGGTCGGGTGGCCGATCACGTGGACGAGCGGGTGCCGGATCGCGGCGAGCAGGCGTTCCGTGGCCGCCGCGGGGTCCGCCCGCAGCGCGCTGTGGGGGCTTGCCACCACGAAGTCGAGCTCGGCGAGGACGTCGTCGGGGTAGTCGAGCGTGCCGTCGGCCAGGATGTCGACCTCGCTGCCGGCCAGCACCGCGATGCGCTTCGCGTGGGCGCGGGCCACCTCGCGCACCGCGGCGGCATGGGCCCGGAGCCGCTCGATGGTCAGCCCGTTGGCCTGCGCCTGGGCGCGGCTGTGGTCGGTGATGGCGATGGTGTGGAAGCCGCGGCGGACGGCCTCGCGCACCATGCCGTCGATCTCCAGGATGCCGTCGCTTGCGGTGGTGTGGCAGTGGAGCTCGGCGCGGATGTCCTCGACGCGCACGAGGTCGGCGGGCGGGCGGGCATCAAGCTCGCCGTGGTCCTCGCGCAGCTCCGGCGGGATCCACCACAGGCCCAGGGCGTCGTAGACGGCTTCCTCGGTGCGCGCGGCGACGGGCGCCTCGCCGCGCGACTGCGGCGTTCCCTCGGCGCCCTGGGACTCGCGGAACAGGCCGTACTCGTTGAGGCGCATGCCCATCCGCTGCGCGCGCTCGCGCAGGCGGACGTTGTGCTCCTTGCTGCCGGTGAAGTAGAGGAGCGCGGCGCCGAAGCGGTCGTCGTCCACGGTGCGCAGGTCGACCTGCAGGCCGCGGTCGGTGCGCACGCTGGTCTTGGTGTCGCCGGAGGCGATCACCTGCGAGACGCCGGGCGCACCACGCAGGGCCGCGTGCAGCGCGGCGTGGTCGGTGCCGCTGGCAAGCAGGTCGATGTCGCCGATGGTCTCGCGGCCGCGACGCAGGCTGCCGGCGTGGGAGACCTGCGCCGCGCCGGGCACCGCGCGCAGCAGCCCGCAGAAGGCGAGCGCCACGGGCATCGCCTCGCCGAGGCGGATGCGGCCGCGCGTTCCCTCCATGAAGCGGAGGGCGTCCTCGATCGCCTTGAGAATCTTCGGCCCCATCCCGGGCAGCCCGCCGAGCGACCCGTCGGCGAGCTTCTTGCGCAGGGTGTCGACCGATTCGACGCCGCCCTCCTGCCACAGGGTGCGCACGCGCTTGGGGCCAAGCCCCGGCACCTGCAGGAGCCCCGGCACCCCGGCTGGGATGGTGGCGAGCAGGTCGTCGTGTTCCTTCACCTTGCCGGTGCGTGCCCATTCCTCGATCTTGTGGGCGCTCGAGTCGCCGATCCCGGGGATGGCGCGCAGGCGCGCGGGGTCGGAGGCGGCGAGCGCCGCGATGTCCTCGCCTGCCTCCTCGAT